>NZ_JBMDJJ010000044.1:0-22966 GCF_057809135.1 Chryseobacterium sp. FG46
ATATTGACAGTTTATAAACAAAAACCGCCTCAAGGAAAATGAGACGGCTTCTTTTGTTTATCTGCCACACGATACAATCGTGCGGGAGCGGGGGTCTAGGATATTCTACTGGATAAAAATATTGTCGCTAAAATTTTAGATATACAAAAACTAAAAGAGAACGATAGACAACATGTCTTCGCTCTTCTGGATGCCTTTCTTAAACAAACTAAATTGCAATCTATTATGTAATATAAAAGCCACTCAAACGAGTGGCTTTGTTGTTAGAAAACTATCCAATAGTTTCCTGAACATAATCATCAGATTTATAAAAATCTCTTAGCTTTTGACCACAAAATGGACAATGATTTATAACCATTTTTTTAATACTAAAATCAGTAATCAGTTCACTATAACCATCAGTAACAAAGTAAGCCTTATCAAAAATATCTTCTATTTTTTTATTATATAATTCAGCTTCTTTTTCAAGAAATTTTTCACTATATTTTACTATTCTAAAGTTTAATCCCATTGTTTTTTCACCATTATAGCGAAATTCAAATTTTTCACAACAAAATTTTTTATTATTCATAATTTTAAGTTTTAAGGATTATGTGGTACCGCTTTTTCATTAACTGCTTTTACCAGATCTTTTCCTTTAAATAAATATTCAGTAGATATTGTATTAGAGCCTGAATGTATACCCGTTTTATATTCCAACTCACCAGTCTTTTCCAACATATACAATCCTGAATTACTCAAATCATACTGCATAACCTGTCCGCCATTTTTAATATAAGTCCCTGCTACTGCTGCATCATCGGTAAGAAATAAAGCACTGCTTCCAGCTTCAGAACCAGTTGTTCCTCTAAATAAAGTTTTTGAAGGATCAAATTCACTAGTAGAAGTTAACATTTTTCCATAGTTTACACCTTCAGAAGCTCCTGCTACAGCTTTAGCTGCCGTTCCTCCTGCTTTTGATGCTATATTTCTCACAAGGCTTCCTGCTCCTTCCGTTGCTACAGCCATTCCTCCTTCTATCACTGCTGTTCCAAGTGCTTTTCCTGCAATATTACCTGCAACTGTTGCATCTCCTTTTTTTACACTTGCTCCAGCAATTGCTGGGAATGCGGCTACTGATGCCATCAGATTGGTTGACTTTGAAATACCTGATTTTAGAGCTCCACCTGGATTACTTGCTAAAGATTTAGCAGATTCTATAGGATGAGTTACCACTTGCTTAACACCTTGATAAGTTCCTGTTGCAACACTTTTTGCACCTTGATACATTCCAGAATAATAAGTTTTAGCAAGATTCCACAAATTACCACAACATCCCTGAGCTTCTCTTCCATCAGGATCAACAAACATTATAGGATTATCTAATGCATAGGTATAAGGTGAAAATCTTCTCGACTTTTCTGCTAGTTCATCTGCAACTCCCCATCTACCAATATCCGGCATATAAAACCTTGCACCGTAATCATACATTCCTGTCTCTTGAAGCTCCTTACCATTGTACTTATAACTATAATACTCTCCAAAATTAGAACTACTAAGCATCCCTTCAATATGATTCAATCCAAATGGATAATAATTGTTGGTATCTGTAACTTCAAGAACACCTTCGCTGTTTTTGGAAAAGCTTACCCTGGCATTCCCAAGGTGATCTCTGTATTGGTAAATATAACGGTTTTCTGTGAAACTGTAAAATCCTTCTGCTGTGGGCACAAAATCAAGCTTCCATGTTGGAGTTCCACCAATGCCAGGAAAAGTATTGAGTTTTTTATATGCCTGTTCCTCAAAAGCTGTTTCAGTACGACATTCAAGGCATATTCCGCCACCTTCTCTGTAAGAGTACTGGAAGCCATCCAGATAATCAGTCATAATAGTCTTCGTCAGCCCACGTGGAGGAGCACTGGAATACGTTTTGCGAAGTTTTGTACCATCTGCACGGTAGAGATAATCCAAGCTACTATTTGAAGTCTGCCCATTTCCAAACAAATCTGGTTGGGTGATAAAAAAACTTCTGGGGAGATTAAGGTAGTTGTAAACGATGCTTTGAATCCCCTTATCCTTCATATTGATCATATTTCCGTTCGGATCATAATCTATGATATTATTTCCTCCTTCATAGCCGGAATCGTTTAATGAGCTTTCAATAATCTGATTCAAGCGATTGCCGGTATATTTATACTCAAGATTATCTACCACAGTAGAGGTTGCCCCAAAAACAGGAATCGCGTTTCTTTTCAGAAATGTAATATTTCCGTTGACATCATAGCTCAAACGTTCATCAAAATTCTTGTTATGCGGATTGGTCTTTTCCGGCTCTGCATATTCAGCATCTGTTAATCTGTTTAGCTTATCATAAGTGTAATTATATCTTTTCAGGTTATTGACCGTTGACATATTCCAGTCTATTTCTGCAATATTCCCATTATATCTGCCGGGAGAAATATCTGAATAGACAGGGTTGGTATATTTTACTTTATACCCAAATAGCTTTCCATTTAAAGCGGCAGGATCATTAATCTGGGTCATCCAGCCCCGGATATTATACTTGTAATCGATCTGCTGAAGCGGGGAAGAAGCCGTAACTCCTCCTACTTTCTTAGATTCCAGCTGGGAAATTTCATTGTACTTATTCTGAGCAAGAATTTCTACCGGATTACTATCCACCTGATGTTTGTGCACCAATAATCTGTTCTGGTGATCATATTCAAAGGTTTCTGTAATGACTTTTTCCGTATCAGAATTTAAACGCTTATGTCTGGTGACAGTCTGTAAAGGAAAGCCTGAAAAATCAAGCTTGAATTCCTTTTTGGTATATCCGCCCAGGTGGTTCCAGCTTTTTTCACTTACTTTTTCCCCTTTGGTATTGTAATAGAAATAGGTTTTTGTCCAGTTATCATCCTCAATATTTTTTACATAGGATGCTGTGGGCAGACCTTTTGTAGAAATGCCTCCGTTGAGTGCCTTATCTTCATTTACAACATACTGTTCAAGGATTTTTGCAGGCGGAAACTCTTTGGTGTCTCTTGGATAAGAGTCATAGTAATTAACAGAAAGAAGGGTCTGAAAATTAGTAAAAAGGGTATTGGTGTAATACACCATAATCCCGTTTTTGTTAAAACCTGTGGCAGTAGGTGTTTCGCTGATAACAAGATTATTAATCTGTCCCTGTAGATCTGCCCGGCTTCCTCCGGAGATAAGTCCTGTATAGGCAATACGGCCAAAGGCATCATATTTGGTCAGCAGCCATTGCCCTTTGTTTTTCAGGTTCACATCTTGGGTAAGCACCGGACGGTCTGCGCCATCATACACCACAGATTCCCAATCATCTTTACCGGGCATTCGTTTTTCTACCTGCCTGTCCTTGCCATCGTAACGATATTGGTAACAAAGGCTGTTTAAAATATCCGTGGTCACCACATTGTTATTCTGTTCAATTTTCTTTACCGCCAGCGCAGGGATCACAAATGCCTTTTGGCCGTATTCATTGTAGACATAGTAGGTGTCTATGTTCTGTGTTCCGTCTGTTCTGCGTACCAATACCGTCTCACCACGCCCGTTCTGAAACTGGATAACCGGAGTTCCGTCTTCATCAGTAACGGTATTTTTGTATAAGGTTCCCGCGGTATAAAACTCACTTCCAGGCACTACAGATACAGAAGAAGTTGTTTTTTTGTCTGTTCCAACCGTTGTAGTTACTGTATTGGTAACCAATTTCTTAACTTCACTACCCAGGTTTGTTTCATATTTGTATTTCTGGGTATGTCCGCTGCTCATCTTCCAGGGATCACCCGGCTGGGCCACTTGCAGCACTCTGTCTAATGGAGAATTTTCAATCTCCCTTTCCGTGTAGGCATTGGTTGTGTTGTAATAAGTATTAGCCGTACTCTCATTCACAATCCCGCTATGGATGGCCGAATTGAGCGAACTGGCCGGAACAGGAAGGATATCTTTAGCCTGTCTTCCAAATCCATCATAGGTAATTGGGGTTACCAGGTCCTTTCCGGTAGTAGTTGCTTTTACGCTAATGATCTGTTTGGGCCGTCCTAATCCGTCAAAATAGGTGATGGTTTCCGCTTTCTTGCTGCAATCCCCACTCAGACAGGTTTTGGACTGTATATAGTTTTCTGTGGTGCTTTGTGCATAGGTCATCATCGCTGTAAACAGCAGACCTAAGAGTTGTATTTTTTTCATGGGTGTTTACGGCTTATAGTTATACTTGAATTCTTTTACTACTTTATAGCTGTAGGTTCCTGTGTTGTCTTTTTCCCTTACCTGAACCTGTTTCAGACGGTTGGCAGTATCATAGACATAAAGTTCCCTGACTCCTGAAGGTGGAGTAATAGTAGTTACTCCTACTAAAGGGTCATACGTATATTTGGTGACCATCCCCACAGGCTGGAAGGCATCAAGAGCCAATAAAAGTTCGGCTTCTTTGGTGGGATCAGCGGCATCTTCATTGGATTTGGTTACGATAGCAGCGATCTGGCCTTCGATCTGGCTGTACAAAGCCCCTACAACTTTGGCAATCGGCCTGGTCTTGTTATAACCCCAGACAATACTCACCGGAGTGCCATCTTTCTCCCTGTACTGAAGAATATTTCCTTTTTCATCATATTTCTCATAAGTAACTTCTTTAGAAGAAACAGTAGGGTTTAAAGTATCATAAGAGTTTACAGATAAGGGAAGCACTAAGTTTCCGGTAACCGCATGAGGCAGGGCATTGGGATAGATGGTTTCTTCACGGGAAGTTACTTTGGTGATATTATCCGCTGTTTGCTGTGTTTTGGTTTCCAGTGGAATACCCACCATGTTTTTATCAATCATCAGCTGATTATTTTTCTCATGGGCATACTGATATGTTTTTTCCGCAGTAGACAGGTCTGGGAAAATGGTCTTTTGACTTGTCAGCTGAGTATGCTTTGGATTATTGTAGAAATACTGGGTTTCAGTTTTCATTGCATTTCCATTCAGGTAGTCAGTTGTTTTCTGGGACTTCAGATATTCAAAATGAGAGATATTTTTGTACTGGACAATATCAAGGTTGTCTAGTCTTTCGTCAAATACAACGGCCTCTCCAATATTTCTTCCATAGCAAACATCTTTATAGGTGGATGTTACATTTTGAGCACCACTTGCATGACAGTTCTTATACCAGTCAGAGACACTGTAGTGATGGGAATGATTGGTGATACAATAGGTAACATCTAATGTTTTGGTAATGTCTTCCGCTTTGCAGGTCTTGGTTACATTCATTGTAACCGGGTTATCGTAATTTTTCCTGATGGCAAAACCATCGATCTGTACTTTTCTGGCTGGGTCTTCCTCATAATTGTTCTCAACCGATCTTACCAGATTGTTGTTGCCGTCCAGATATTTAGTAAGTGTCTCTTTTCCGTTCTTCCATCCGAAATTCGTCCATGGAGCAGAATTGATATTATTACCATAGAGGATTTTTCCAAAATAATCTGTATCAATAGAGTAATAGTGAACCGTATTGGATTTTCCTTCTATAATTTCCTGTACTGTTTTATAGAAAACATTAGGGTGCAGAGCATTGAGCTGATGAATATTTGAGGAAGTCAATACATTGTACGTAAATCTTTCTATTCCTGTTGGTATTCCACCCCCAATAGTGCCCGGTGATGAACTACTCAGACATGTTTTGGTTTTAAATAGTGATTCGGTAAAAGAAGGCTGCCTAACCGTTATAGCATTTGGAAATTGATCATTAAGATCCTTATATAAAAACTTTCGGATCACTGCCACCCCGCTTTCTGAGTTATCAATAATTTTACTGATTCTTAAGCCTGCAGTAACGTCCTCTACATATCCCCATTCCGCTTCTCCAGCTGTATAAGTAACAGCAACTGAGGACCTGGTACATTCAAAAGTGGTTGTTATGGATAAAGTTAGTGGTGTATCCTTGGGAATCTTTGCATAAAAAGGACTCCCGTAGACTGGCAATGTATGGGTAGTTCCCGTGACTGTCTCCCATCCGTTTGATGCTCTTGTATAAAAAGGAATCAGTTCTCCGTTAGGCTTCTTAAGGGTGACCCCTGCTCTGTGCTTTCCTGTAACTTCCAGCTCAGGTGGGCACTTCCATGCGTTGAAAGTAGCTCCCCCGCCAAGAATAACTTCTTCATCTCTTATAGAAGTGAAAGTTACGGATTTGGTTTGATGGGGACTCCCAAAATCGATATCTGTACTTTCTGCACCTATAGAATGCCCTGTGCGATATGCAGGAACAACAACCTTGTAGGTGGATAAGGAATTATTTTCATAAAAAAATTCTGAATTTCCCTTTGTAGGATAGATAATTTTTGTCAGCATGCCAATTTGCTCTTTTGCAGGAACCACATGTTGCTGCGCCCCGGTATAGGATATTGCCGATGTTGGCATTTGGGGAATCAGATTCGTGTTGGTCATTACTCCATTATAATAACCTCCTGTATCTCTGGCAAATGAAAGTCTTACAGGGAATTCTTCAGGTGCATTATAGGTAAAACTATGAACAGCCTTTGAAACCACATCATTAACGCTGTTTAAGAATAATCTTTTATTGGCGGTAAGCGTATAATCGAAGTTGATATCATTAATGAATGCAGAATTTATTTTCTTTTGTATTCTGGATAATTTTGGATAATCCTCACTTCCTGTAGAAGGGGTATAATCAAAAACAATTTCACCATAACCAGCATTGTTGCTATAGATTCGTTTGATTTGTTTACCACCAACAGACTGTAAATGACTAACCAATCCGCTTATAACCGGAGGAAGGGAAAATGCAGAGCCGCCACATACGGACTGTTGTGCAGGTCCGATGGTATATTTCAGGGTTTGAGAGTTACTTAATGTCGTTGAATATCCGGCATTTTGATTTTCAATCATAATATTTTCTCCACTCTCTGGATCTTCTATTCTGGTCAGATACCAGGCAGTGATATTATTGGATAAAAGGGAATGCCCATCCCCTGAAGTCCTGTTCTCTGTGGTTTCCTTATCTGTGAAATAATATTTTATTCCATCATCCATTGTGATGGTAAAAGAACTGCCGCCACTTTGCCCTTCAACAATGACATCTTTCTGGGAATAAACGACAGGCATTCCCCTTCTGTCAAATACAAACTTAATGCTGTTTCCGTTAAAATTGGCCATATATAGATCCTGCTCAGAATCGACCAGATCATCCGATGCATCCTGGAAGTATTGCATCACAGCCGGATGGCGGATTCCTAATGCATCAATATCAGTAGGGAAAGAAATATTGGCATTTTCCTCATCAGGCAGATCCCTGATGACCCTCGTAATAATACCTCCGGTTATTAAGCTCCAGCCAAGACCTGTAGAACCGTTCATATCATCTACTTTAATTCCGTTCGAGGCATAATTGATGGTAACAGGAAGATTCAAGTTTTGGGTTCTGAACTCTGTAAGAGGAATATTTACATTGGCAGTTCCTGTAAATAGGCTTACAGGAATGTTTCCAAAAGTACCTAATTTATAAGATTCCTGAGAGGGAGGAAGTAATTTGGGTAAAACTGATGGGTCACTTCCTGTTATTTGTGGGCCTGAAGGCCCTCCGCCCTGTCCCGCAACAGAGATCGTCGCTGCAAGAAAAAGCATAGTAATAATTTTTCTGTTCATAGTGCTTTTATTTCTTTATTAATTTGGCATTTGCCGTTTTATTGGTATCCGTTTTTATCGTCACCAGATACGCTCCCTGCACCAAAGCCTGGGTATTAATTTTAGTGACTCTGTTCTTGGTTTTCAGATTCTGAAGCTGTCTCCCGCTCATATCATACAAAAGAATATCTGCCTCTTTAAAGTCGTTGAATCCGATTTCTACATACGCATAATCAGAAACAGGGTTTGGATAGATTTTGATATCATATTTTTCGATTAACTGATCCACCTGTTTGTCTCCCAGTTTTACGATCTTCCAGTTCTCTTTCCCTAATTCCGTGGCACTGGTTCCGGCAAGAATAATCGAGCCGTCTCTGTTGAGTTTCAAATCTGAAAGCCGTTCCTCTTTTTGTCTGGATTCTCCCGTTATATATTTTCTCCATACTTCAGTCCCTAACTGGTCAATATACAATAGCCAAAAAGTATTATCATCTTTTTCTGCTCTTGCCTCTGAAGGAGTATAGCCCCCTAGTAAAATTCCTTTTGTAGATTTGTCATCTGCTGAATGAAGAATGCTCATTCCCATCAGCATATCACGGTTTCCGAAACTGTAAGACTTTTGGAACTGCTCATTCCCGTTTTGGTCTAATGCTATGAGCCAAAGGTCTGTACCCTCTTTTATTCCGACATTCTTGTTTCCCGAACGCTCGGATCTGGATTCTCCACCGATGACATATCCATCAGGGGTTAACGCTAATGTTCTGATATGATCATCTGCTTTACCTCCAAGGTTTTTTTCCCACTGAACCTTCAAATTTTTATCCAGTTTGATAATGTAAAAATCTCCTTCACCGTAATTCTCTGTCTGTTTTGATCCTCCAATACCACTTCTGGAATAAATTCCGAGCAATGCGCCTCCGTCTTTTGTTGGAATCATCTTCTCCACTTCATCCAGCCCTTTTCCGCCTAACACAAGGTGGGATAATTCTTTTCCGTCTTTATCCAATCTGGTAATGAAGACATCCTTAGAACCGTACCCATTTGAGGAGTTCTGCACGTTGCCGGCAACGAAGAATCCTAAATCGGTAGTTTGAATGATAGCTCTGGCTTCTTCATCGGAAGAACTTCCCAGCGTTTTCTGCCACAGTTCATCTCCGAATTCATTGATTCTGATGAGCCAAATGTCCGAACCCCCTTTAGAATCGTATTTTTTATCCAGTCCCTTGCCTGAATATGAGGTGCCTGCTAAAAGAAATCCGCCATCCTGGGTAGTCACTGTAGCAGAAAGATAATCATGGTTTTGTCCTGAGAAGTATTTTTCAAAGACCAGCTCTCCCTGCTGGTTCAGTTTTACCAATCTGAAGTCGTAACCCGTGTTTTGCTTACTGCCTGAAGCTTGTTGATTATTGCTTTGAATAGAACTTCCTGTAATCAAATACTGCCCGTCAATAGTTGTTGTAATCTGGCTTAAAAAGTCCTGTGTGCCGGACCTGAAATCTTTTTGCCAGAGAGTTTCCTGGGCAGATACACCCAAGACTGTGCATAAGAATAATGCACTTAAGTAATTTTTTTTCATATTCGGTTTTATTTTTTAATGTGTGAATTTAAAATTATTTTTTAATTCCTTATAGGGGGAAAAAACGGAATTCTATCCGTGTTTTTACGGTAACTTACTTCACTCCGATGGATAATGTGTTTTCATACTATTGATTTTGCATTAAATTTTGTTCATCTGTTTATTCTAAGGCAAAGCTAGCTCAGCATAGCGACAGAACTTGACGTGTTTTTTAATATACATTAAGAAAAGATATTTCATAAACTTTTCTTAAAAATGCTAATTAATGTTCTATGTCACAATTCTAATATGAATAAAATACAATTCTATTGAGAATAAAAATTTTATATAAAAAAATTACCATTACATCTCAAAATTATGAAATATGAATAACGGTATAGGTTTCAAAATAAAAAAATTAAGGGAGCAGAAAGAGATTTCTCAGGAAGATCTATCATATTATTTAGATATTTCACAAAGCTATCTCAGCAAAATTGAAAACGGAGTGATAGAGAAGATAGATTTTCTTTTTATGCAAAAAGTAGCAGATTTTTTTTAAGTTGAGCCACAATATTTTCTGGATGGTCAAATAGTTCAAAACAATACTGATAATAATCACAATTCTGCTGTTGGGAATATATATATAGTACTGTTCCAATACATAATACAATTGCTGAAAGTATTTTGGAAAACTTAATTCAAAACCAAGAACAACTTGGGAAGCAGTAGGAACAAATAACTCAGCTTATGAAAATACAGAATAAGCTGATAGAAAATCTGTTTAAGAAATAGTATAATGATAAGCATTTCATATGTGGAATAGATAATAGGATATTTGAGACTTATCCCTTTAATTAATACTCGGGATTAATGATGAACAAAGGTTTTCTTATTGATAGCCCTTCGACAGGCTCAGGATGACACCCCGAATACCAACCGAAATTTTTAAGCGTTGTCAGGCAGAGCCTGTCGAAGCTATTATTTACTAAAGGAGGGTAGGGTCAATAAAACAATTTAAAACACAAATTTTATGCACACCTCAAGTGATAGGAAGAAACCCGGGGAGGTATTTCAATGCGAGGTAGGAGAGCGTGTAGGACTTTTTAAGGTGTTTGATAAAACCAGTAACGAAATTGTTTTGGGAGAAAATGATAAACACCTGAGTTTCAGAGTTTCTCTTTTAATTGATAATTGACAGAAATAAAAAAAGACGTCCATAAAATTCACTTACCATATCGACTACAGTAAAATATCATAACTGGTGGGGTGTTTTATATTTTTTACCCGTTCGTCCTTTCCATAAGCTGATTGTACCTGCGATGCTGAAAAATATGATTGTCCGGCTCGAACGTGAAAAATGAAATCTACCGCAGGCAAAAGATAAGAACTTTTCATAATGCATGTAAAGGTTTAAGAGCAGGTAAAAAGTCAGATTTTCAGATATAAAAATTCAATACAAAGCTCTTCTTTTTAAAATGATATCAAAATAAAATATCTACTGCTTTTTTTACCTGTCTGTTGTTGTAATCAATTTAAAACTTAATTTATTACCATACTGACTAAACAATAAAAGTTAGTAAAAAATGATTTTTAAAATTCGGATAATTTTGGACAATTTCGTACTTTTGTATGTTTGCTGAAATCATATATGTCACAAGAAATAAACCCAACCTACTCCGAAGATAATATCAGAACCCTTGATTGGCAGGAACACATCCGTCTGCGCCCCGGCATGTACATCGGGAAGCTCGGGGATGGTTCTTCCGCTGATGATGGTATTTATATCCTGTTAAAAGAAATTCTTGACAACTCTATTGATGAGTTCAGGATGAGATCAGGGAAAAGAATCGAAATAAAGCTGGACGATGGCAAAGTTACAATTCGTGACTTTGGACGTGGGATTCCGCTAGGGAAGGTGGTAGACGCTGTCTCAAAAATGAATACAGGTGGTAAGTACGATAGTAAAGCCTTTAAAAAATCTGTGGGATTGAACGGAGTCGGTACCAAAGCGGTTAATGCCCTTTCAGACTACTTCAGAGTTCGTTCTTTTCGTGACGGAAAAATGAAAGCTGCTGAATTCTCCCGCGGAATGATCAAAGAAAACTTTGATGAGAAAGAAACTTCGGACAGAAACGGTACTGAAATTTCCTTTATTCCTGATGGAGAAATCTTCCTGCATTTTAAATACAGAAAAGAGTATATCGAAAGAATGCTCCGCAACTATGCTTATCTGAATCCCGGATTAAAAATCCTGTTCAACGGAGAAACCTATTATTCTGAAAACGGTCTTAAAGACTTATTGGAAGAAGAACTGGAAAGTGATATCCTTTATCCGATCATTCATTTAAAGGATGATGATATTGAGGTAGCCATTACCCATTCTGACAAATCACAGACAGAAACCTATTTCTCATTCGTGAACGGACAGAATACAACGCAGGGAGGAACACACCTTAATGCATTCCGTGAAGCGTATGTAAAGACGGTTCGTGAATTTTTTAATAAAAGTTTTGATGCTTCTGACATCAGAAAGTCTATCATTGCTGCGATTTCCATTAATGTAGAAGAACCCGTTTTCGAATCCCAGACCAAAACAAAATTAGGATCTAATGATATGGGCCCGAACGGACCCACTGTAAGAACATTTATTATTGATTTCCTTAAGAGTAAACTGGACAATTTCTTACACAAAAATCCGGAAATAGCAGAAGCAATCCAGAGAAAAATATTAATTTCAGAAAGAGAAAGAAAAGAACTTTCCGGAATTCAGAAACTGGCCAGAGAAAGAGCAAAAAAAGTATCTCTTCACAATAAAAAGCTTCGTGACTGCAGACAGCATTATAACGATCAGAAAGCCGAAAGAAAGGGAGATACGCAGATCTTCATTACCGAAGGAGATTCTGCATCCGGATCCATCACAAAATCCAGAGATGTAGAAACGCAGGCCGTATTTTCATTAAAGGGTAAACCGCTTAACTGCTATGGTCTTACCAAGAAAGTAGTGTATGAAAATGAAGAATTTAACCTTCTGCAGGCAGCTTTAAATATTGAAGAAAGTCTGGAAGACCTGAGGTACAACCAGGTAATTATTGCTACCGATGCCGATGTTGACGGGATGCACATCCGTCTGCTGATGATTACTTTCTTCCTGCAGTTCTTTCCGGATCTGATTAAAAACGGACACCTTTATATCCTTCAGACTCCGTTATTCAGAGTAAGAAACAAAAAAGAAACAAGATACTGTTATACAGAAACAGAAAGAATAAAAGCATTAAACGAACTGGGGAAAAATCCTGAAATCACCCGATTTAAGGGATTAGGAGAAATCTCTCCGGACGAATTTAAGCATTTCATTGGTAAAGATATCCGTTTAGAACCTGTAGTAGTGGGGAAAGACCAGACGATTGATCAACTTCTGGAATTCTACATGGGAAAAAATACTCCCGACAGACAGACCTTCATTCTTGAAAACCTTGTGGTAGAAGATGATAAGGATATTGATAAAAAAGAAATGCTGGATGAATTAGAAAATTAAAAAAACTTATAACTTAAAAAGCTGGTTGTAAAAAGCATTGCAGACTGAAAAAAGCACACTTTTGGATGAAGTAGGAAATTATAAAACTTACACAGCCAATAAATTAAAAATGAGACTAAGTAACCGTAATAAAGCGTCAATTTATAACTCTTTGAGTACACTGCTTTTGATGATAGCAGTGTTTGGTATAAGTGTATTCGCGGCTAATGAATACAGATTTCATGCAATGGGTAAAGAAAGTTATTTGTTGATTATAATTCCTGTTTTGCTGCTGATTATCTTTTATATCAGAGGAAGACAGATTTTTGAATATGACAGTGATGGGGAAGCGTTGAATTTTAAAAACAGGAATGTTATTCCTTTTTTAAATAAACCTCTTCATGACGAATTTCCAAAATACAAACTGATAAAATATGATGTGGTTAGTATCCTGTTTTTCAAAAGACTATACATTACCGTTTCCAGTAAAAATAATGGTTCTACCATACTCAAATACCAGATCTCTTATTTGGGAAACAAAGAAGTAAACGATTTAAAACTCTCTCTGAACAAAGTAGTGAAAGCTAATAAAGAGAAAAAAGATAAAATAGATGATGACAGAAGAATATTCGCATGAGGGTGAAAGCTTAAAAAAAGTTTCCGGGCTGTACAAAGACTGGTTTCTTGATTATGCTTCCTATGTAATTCTGGATAGAGCTATCCCTTCAATATATGACGGTTTAAAACCCGTTCAACGAAGAATTATGCACTCCATGCGGGAGCTGGAAGACGGCCGTTATAATAAAGTGGCCAATATCGTGGGAAATACCATGAAATATCACCCACATGGTGATGCTTCCATTACAGATGCCATGGTGCAGATCGGGCAGAAAGAGCTTCTAATAGATACACAGGGAAACTGGGGTAATATTTACACAGGAGACTCTGCAGCTGCCGCGAGATATATTGAAGCTAGGCTGACACCTTTTGCCCTGGAAGTAGTCTTTAATCCTAAAACTACAGATTGGACAAAGTCTTATGACGGAAGAAACAATGAACCTATCGATTTACCGGTAAAATTCCCGCTGCTTCTCGCACAGGGAGTGGAAGGTATTGGAGTAGGACTTTCTACAAAAATACTTCCTCATAACTTTAATGAACTTATTAACGCATCCGTAGCCTATTTAAAAGGTAAGAAATTTGAACTCTATCCGGACTTTTTAACGGCCGGTTATCTTGACGTTTCCGAATATAACGATGGTCACAGAGGAGGAAAGGTAAGAGCAAGAGCCAAAATTACCCAGACGGATAAGCATACATTAGTCATTTCTGAACTTCCTTACTCCAAAACAACAACAGATCTTATTGACTCTATTCTAAAAGCCAATGAGAAAGGAAAGATCAAAATCAAAAAAATTGAGGACAATACTTCAGATAAAGTAGAAATCCTGATCCATATTCATAATGATGTTTCACCGGATAAGACTATTGATGCGCTGTATGCATTTACAGACTGTCAGGTAACCATCTCTCCGAATGCCTGTGTAATTGTAGGAGATAAACCTATGTTTCTGAATGTATCCGATATTCTTAAAACGAATACAGATCATACCGTTTCATTACTGAAGAAAGAATTGGAAATAGAACTTCATGAACTTCAGGAAAGCTGGCACTTCTCTTCACTGGAAAGAATTTTCATTGAAAACAGAATTTACCACGATATTGAAGAGGTAAAAACCTGGGAAGATGTATTGAAAACCATTGATGCAGGATTAAAACCCCATACCAAACATCTTTTAAGAGCCGTTACAGAAGAGGATATCTTAAAACTGACAGAGATCAGAATCAAGAGAATTTCAAGATTCGATTTAGATAAATTTAAAGAAAATATTGCATCACTGGAAGGTAAAATAGAACAGGTAAAATACAACCTGGCCAACCTGATCGCTTATGCTATCGATTATTATTTAAATATTCAGAAAAAATACGGTAAAGATAAACAAAGAAAGACCGAGCTTAGAATCTTTGATACCATTGATGCTACAAAAGTTGCCGTAGCCAATGAAAAATTCTATGCAAATTTCGAAGAAGGCTTTATCGGAACATCTTTGAAGAAAGATCAGTATTTATTTGACTGTTCTGACATTGATGATATCATCACATTCAGAAAAGACGGAAGTATGAAGGTTGTAAAAGTGGAAGCTAAAACTTTCATTGGTAAAGATATCCTTCACGTTGCCGTATGGAAGAAAAACGATAAAAGGACAGTCTATAATATGATCTACCGTGAAGGCAGGGAAGGACCATATTATATGAAACGCTTTTCTGTAACCGGAGTAACCCGAAATACAGATTATCCGTTAGCTTCAGATAAAAAAGGTTCTGAAACACTGTATTTCTCAGCCAATCCTAATGGTGAGGCAGAAACCGTAACCGTGCTTTTAAAGCCAAACCCAAGAATCAGAAAGAACAAAATGGAGATCAATTTCTCAGATCTGGCCATCAAAGGACGTGATTCCAAAGGAAATCTGGTAACTAAATATGCCGTTAAGAAAGTAGATATGAAGGAAGAAGGAGTTTCTACGCTGGCACCCAGAAAAATCTGGTTTGATGATACGGTAAGAAGACTGAATGCCGATGCAAGAGGAACATTGTTGGGAAGCTTCAAAGGAGATGATAAAATTCTGACCATCAATACCAATGGTGAAGTAAAACTGGTCTCTTTTGACCTTGGTAATCGTTTTGATGATGAATATCTGGTATTGGAAAAATGGAGACCTGCACAGCCCATCACCTGTATCTATTACGATGGAGAAAAAGATATTTATTTCATCAAGAGATTCTTACTGGAAAATACTGTCAATGTACAGACTTTTATGCCTTCTGAACATCCGAAATCATTCATCGAAAATGTAATTGTTGCCAACGATGTTACTGCAGAAATCATCTTCGCGAAAGATAAAGGAAAGGAACGTGAGCCGGAAACAGTAAATATTGATGAATTCATAGCGGTAAAAGGAATAAAGGCTATTGGAAACCAGTTTACCAAGTTCAAAGTAAAAGCAATCAATATTACCATCCCTGAACCGGTAGAAGAAGAGCCTGAAGTATATGAAGATCCTGAACCTGCAGGAGAAACTGATGAAGAGGGAGGAATTATAGGTGATCTGTTCCAGGGTGATGAATCTGAAAATTAAAGAGAAATGAGCATTTTAATATTATTTATTGCAATTACAGCTATTATAAGCTTCATAGCTTTTAATAATCCCGCTATTACGGAAAAATATAAATTTAGTGTTGGTGCTATTCTTCATAAAAAAGAATATATTCGATTGCTTTCATCAGGATTTTTACATGCTGATATCATGCACCTCGTATTCAACATGTTTACACTGTATTTCTTTGCACCTATTGTCATTCAGGGCTTCGGAAATATAGGATTTATCATTGTATACCTGGGAGCAATATTGTTGGGGAACTTTCTCTCATTATACATTTATCAAAAACAGCCCTGGTACTCTGCCGTAGGAGCGAGTGGTGGTGTTTCAGGAATTCTTTTTGCTTCCATAGCACTGATTCCTGATCTTAAGATATATCTTTTCTTTATTCCGATTGGTATTCCTGGATTTATTTTTGGGTTAGTCTATTTCGGGTATTCTGTATATATGATGCTGAATCCGAGAATACATGATAATATCGGACATGCTGCTCATTTGGGAGGAGCTTTTTTGGGATTAATATATGCTGTCATCAATGCACCTGAACATGCCATGCAAAATGGAATTTATATAGGAATCATGTCACTTCCGCTCATCTATTTAGGATATGAAATATTTGTAAGGAAACGGATAGGATAAAAGACTATTCTTAATCAAAATATCAAAACCAATGAACACATCAGAGTTAAACAGTTTCATCGTGATACTGATCTATGGTTCATTGGTTTTGCTTTTTCTGCTAAAGCAGGTATTCTTTAAAAGCCAATTTCTGGTTCGTGATATTTTCTATCTGTGTCTACCTTTTGGTTGGATGAAGTAGACTTTCAATATCAGCCTATTGATAAAGCGATCAGAGATGCTGTTCAGTATTTTATTGAAAACCCTGTCAGGAATAAAAAAACCAGCTCTTAAAAGCTGGTTTTATGAGATTATCTTGTAATTTTCTGAGTTACATTTTTATTGGAAATAACGCAGGCTTTGCTGCAGTTATTGGCAGTTGAAATATTAACCTGTACTAATGCCGGCAATGATCTGTATTCTTCACTATTATAAGGTGCTTCAGTACCATTGCTTCCACCGCCTTTAATATCATACTGTATCTGGGCTACTCCTGTGAATCCTGCCGCAGGTCTGAAAGAAAGCGCTCCGGTAGTTGGGAAATAGGTCCATGTTCCCTGGCTATTGGTGTAGACACCGCCTGTTATATTGGGAATTACAGCTCCGTTGTTATCTAAAAAACGAAATGAATTAAAATCAAGGTTGTTATAGGAAAGGGTTGGAGGATTCTGGCCATTAGCTGAAGAATAAGCCGCATCATTAAGCAAAGGATAATACGTCGACTTTATCCCTGGGCATCCGGCAAACAAATCATCTGTTACCTCAGCAGCATAAGGTCTTGTAACCCCTAAGTTTTTCAATAAATGGATATTTTTGGCAGCTCCGGTAGAAGCGGCAAATCCGATCCTGAAAGTAGAGGGCGCTGAAGTATCCAGAGTTCTTACTGTACTGTTGGAAATGGTAGTCTCGGTATATTTCAGTGAAGTAGGGTAGTAATAATTATCAATTACTTTTTCTTTCACCGTTCCGTGCTGTATTTCCAGGGTTATATTGTAACCTCCGGCTGGATTGGGAACTAATGTTATATACGCTTTACGGAACCTTGCATCATTTTCATTTTGAGGAATTGTTGTTCCGCCACTTTCAATGCTGAATTGTTGAAGAGCCGTATTTTTAATGCCAATGTATTTTCCTGTGGCCGTATCGAGGTAAGCAGATCTGTTGCTGCTTGAAGGGGATGCATTAGTGGCAGTACTATAAAGCAACGGATAGCCATTATATCCGGCAGGTTCAGCAGAAGACAGGTATTGGTTTCCACGCTTTCCTCTTAATGAAACATTACTTCGTCCATCAGCAAGTCCCACTCCAAATATTCCATTTCTAACCCTTTCGCCCTGGTTAAAGCTTGTTTTGAAATTTCCGAATTCATCCAGACCTATTCCCAGATAGGCTCCTCTCAGTCCTTCTGTAGATTCTCCTCCGCGTACAAAGCTATATCCTAGTCCTCCACCAAAGTATCCGAGATTAAGCTGGTTTTTAGGGATAGATCCATCCACTAAGAAGATAGAAATCCCATCTCCTCCGTTGGTATTCCCCCCATAAATAGCGAACTCAAACTCGAACTTGATTCCCTGGTCACTCTTGAATATTTTATCAGCAAGTATCACTCCTCCCGAAATATTATTGACACTTCGGGTAAGTCTTAGTCCATCCGTAGTAAAGGTTGCATCATTCTGAACGCCGCTGGTAGCTACCTTATAAGCTTCCTGAGGCTGCAGACCCTGGGTGAAATTTACAAAATACGGATAGCCGGTTCCCTGTTCGTTCTGTGCCTGAATATTCTGAGAAAAAATAAACAAGGAAAACGTAAACAAAAATCTTTTATATCGTAAAATTGAGCTGTTTTTTATCATAACTCAATTATTTAACAACGAAAACAATATTAATAAAAGAACAGTCTGTTGCTGCTGCTTTTACATTATAGGTCATTACTCCATCATCAGAAATAGAAATATTACTGAATACATTAGGATCAGCATCCGTTACATAATAGTAAAGATCTTTACTTGAAGGAAAAAAAGGAATTGCAGCAGGAGCACTGGTGCTTTTTGCTTTTGGAGATCCAAACTGAGTTTTATACAAGGTATATAAATCTTTAGTTCTACCATTGGCTGTGGTGGAAGTGTCAAAAGAAACACTTGGCATGTAAAACATTTTTACAGCATTACTGCTGATACAAAGCCAATCAGGTTGAGTTGGAGTCCCGATATTCTGACTTAAACATTTTTTGTCGGTATCATAGATAAGAAGCGAGTTAGCCGGATTTACAATAGCATCTCTTTTTGCTGTGGTAAGTCTGGGTATCAGCATTCCTTTATTTTGGCTATAAACATCCAGAATAGCACTTTCTTCAGGTGTGGATGTGTTAATCCCAACTTGTGCGAAAGAAAGAGAGCTTGCTAAAACGATTGGTAGAAATAATTTTTTAATCATGATGTCTTAATAATTTTTTATCTGTGTATTGTATGTTTTTTTTTGAAGAAATATTTGTCAGGCTTAATTCTATTAGGGAAATAACTATCATCAGCAAGTTCATTGAAACAATGAATTGTTCGGTTTAAATCATGGTATAATGAGACCCATTCTTTCAAAAGCTCACCATAGATATAGCAAGTATGATTCATCAGGAAACATTCTAAGTCTAACCTTGATAGTCGAAAAAGTAAATTGAATTATGTAGCCGTATAAGCTCTTAAATAAGTAAGATTCATATTCCTCGTGTTTTTTGCAAATATACAAAGAAATATTCAAGTGTTTGTGTTTATAGAATTAATTCTAAATTTCTCTCAATAATTAACATATTTTATTTTAAATTTTTACATAATTTATAAACCATTAAGATTATTTTTATTATGCAAATCTTTCTATTGTCTTATGAAATCTTAAAAAACGGGTGATATTGAGATGTTGATACTTGAAAAGGAAGAAAAAAATCACTCTTTTTAATACAAAGAATTGAAAAAGAATCTATTTTGAAAAATTATTCAACGCATCATTCAAATTGCTTACAAAATTAATATGCTTTGCTTTATTACTTTCAAAAATAAAATCCTTCATGCTTTTGCTTTCATACTGGCTAAAATCACCTATAATAGCCAATCCTATGCGATAGTTTGAGAACTTCTGAAGAATCTCTCCTGCAATTTTTGTTTTTAAATCAAAGAACGCAGGACTGATATTTTTTTCGTGAAGAATAACTTTATCAAAGCCCTGATAATAGATATTTCCCATAAGATCCAGCCCGTCCTGAGCAGACTGGATAATGAGGTCATCAGAAATAATTTCTGCAATTTTTAGAGTATTGATTTCGTGTGATTTGATGAACATGATGTAAATAATAATTATTTCCTTCCGTAAATAAACCTGTCGTTTTCAGATAAATCCTTCAATAATTGAACATGAGAAAAATCCTGATACAGTTCCAGCGTTTCAGAACCCAGTTTCTGGTTGATTTCTAAAAATAAAAGCCCGTCTTCATTCAAATGCTTTTTAGCATCTTCAGAAATTTTTCTGTAAAAGATCAGCGCATCTGAAGTAGGGGAGAAAAGTGCCATTTTAGGTTCAAATTCTTTTACTGAATCAGCAATTTCTATCTCCTCTTCAATCCCGATGTAAGGCGGATTTGAAATAATGATGTCATAATTTTCGGCCAGTTCGAAATTGAGATAGTCAGCATGGATGAACCGGATTTCCAATTGATGATACTCTGCATTTCTTTTTGCGGTCTTCATTGCGTTTTCGGAAAAATCAATAGATGAAACGTTCGCTTCCGGAAAATATTTCTTTAAAACCAGAGGGATAACTCCGCTTCCGGTTCCTATATCCAGAATCTTTAGATCCAGAATTTTAGACTTAGAACCTTTTATTTCTCTGATGGCAATTTCCAACAGCTCCTCCGTTTCAGGGCGGGGAATCAGTACATTTTCGTCTACAAGGAATTTCATTCCGTAAAATTCTGTTTCTCCCAATATCTGCTGATAAGGCCTTCCGGTTTTAAGTTCTGAAATGAGATGATACAACTTTTCTTTATCATCAGTCAGGAGTTCCTGTTCAGAGAATCTTCTCTGCTGAAATGCATCGAAACCTACAATTTGATGAATGAATAAAGACGATAGAAACACACTTTCCGACTCTGTGTAAAGGCCGGAAAGTTCTGTCCTGAAATATTTTTTAAATGCTGAAATTGTCATTTATCTTGTAAAAACCAGTTTTGTATCCGTAGACTTCTCTTCATCAATTCTGTATCCTTCATAGTTGAATGCTTTTACATCCTCCAGTGTTTTGGCATTGGTTTCTGCACAGAATCTTACCACAAGACCTCTTGCATGCTTTGTATACACCACAATGGTCTTCAGTTTTCCATCTTTTAATTCATAAAAATCAAAATCGATTACTTTGTGGTTCAGTTTTTTTCTGTCGATTACTTTTCCATACTCATTGCTGGCAAGATGAAGTAGGATTTCTCCTTTTTTCATTTCAGAATTCAACTGTTCTGTAATCTTTTCTCTCCAGAATTCATACAGATTTTTGTATTGTTCAAATTCAAAAGGACGGCCCATTTCAAGTCTGTAAAGCATCACTTTATCAGAAGGTTTCAGTAACCCGTAAAGCCCGGAAAGTATTCTGTAGTTTTTTTGCAGGTAATCTACGGCATTTTTATCCAATGTTTTAGCATCCAGACCTCTATAAACCTCTCCTGTAAAGGCAAACATTGCAGGAGCAGATTCTTTTGCTGTAGGTTTGGATTTCCATTTTTGATTTCTTTCCCAGTTTTCATCAGCAAGCTTAGGCGATATTTCCATAAGCTCGGAAAGATATTTTGGCGATTTTTCTTTTAAATAAGACTGTATCAATGCTGCATCTTCAATGAATCTCGGAGTAGAAGATTTCAAAAAATCTGTTGAATTTTCCACGTTCATTAATTTGGCAGGTGATGTTATAATTTTCATAATGTTAAAATACAGATAAGTGTTTAATATCAATAAAATTCATCATCATCATGGCGATAAAATCAATCATAAAATGACAGATGATCAGAATTTTAATATTTGAATAGCGTTTATAAAATACAGCAAACACGATCCCGATAAAGAAAGGTCCGAGAACCTGGTTTACGGTACCGTAAGTACTATGTAAAATTCCAAATAAAACCGATGAAATAACAATTGCAACGGTGGGATTGTTATAAATTTTTTCCAGCCTGGACTGTACATAGCCTCGCATCAGGAATTCCTCTACAATAGCAGCGGTAAGGCATGTAAAAATAACTAAAAAATAATTATTTCTAAAAATGGGAGCAAGGTTGAGAAGCTTATCGCTTATTTTTTCCTGCATAAAAAATTGGATCGTTGCATTCAGAATGCCTCCGCCAATCAAACAGATAAAATATATGCTCAGAACAGCTTTGATATAAAATGCAGCAGGGTATTTTTTCTCTTCCTTAAGTAAAAAAGTTTTTTTTTCAATAAAGATGCTGTACAGAAATACAATGATAAGAATGATCCATAGTACAATTCTGTTGAGAAAAAAATTGATTTCTGTGATTCCTTTTGTTCCCGTTACCATTGTAACAGCTGGAAAACCATACAGCATTGCAGCAGCCAAAATAATAAACGTGAGCAAAATTTCTGCAGAATATTTCCCGCTAAAACTCATAATTCAGTACCCTAAACCTAGAACTTAAACAATCCCTTTTCCCTGACGGATAATTTCCGGTTCTCCCGAAGTGAGGTCTACAATAGTGGAAGCCACATTATCTCCATACCCTGAATCAATCACAATATCTACTAGATGATCATATTTTTCTGCAATAAGTTCAGGATCGGTAGAATATTCTATGATTTCATCATCATCTTTAATAGAAGTAGAGGCAATCGGGTGGCCCAGTTTTTCAACAATAAGTTGCGGAATCGGATGATCAGGAACACGAATACCAATTGTTTTGTGACCTTTGTAAGCTAAAGGTAAACTTTTATTGGCTTCAAGAATGAAAGTAAACGGTCCCGGAAGATGACTTTTCAGAAACCGGAAAATTGAAGTGTCAATCGGTTTGGTAAAGTCGGAAAGATGGCTGAGATCATTACAGATAATGGAGAATTTAGACTTCTCAAGTTTCATTTTTTTGAGCTGAGCCAGTTTTTCCATGGCTTTTATATCAAAAATATTACAGCCCAGAGCATAGATTGTATCAGATGGATAGATAATCAGCCCGCCATTATTTAAAGTTTTAATAACCTCATTCACAAGATTTTCCTGTGGGTTGTCCGGATAAATTTTTAATATTTTTGCCATAAAACAAAGATACAAATAATAAAATAGTTTTCATAAAAGTCCTTTATTTAAAAGAAAAATTAGGATTTGTGAAAAATATTCGTACCTTTGCAATCCAATATCGCGGGATGGAGCAGTAGGTAGCTCGTCGGGCTCATAACCCGAAGGTCA
>NZ_JBMDJJ010000045.1:0-18751 GCF_057809135.1 Chryseobacterium sp. FG46
CATCTAACTTATTATATAACAAATAAATACATGAAATTATTAACAATTACGGATACACAATATTTTTTTCCATTTAGTGATCGTATTTCTACTTAATTTAAAATGACTTGCTAAGTGAGTATTGTTTAAATTGTTATGTATTTGATATTTCAATATTTCCCGTATAGTTGATATATCATATGATTTATGACTTTGATTAAAAGTGTTATTATCTGTATTTTTTGTCCCAAATATTAAAGAATTTAGTCTAATAATATCGAGAGTTGTAAGATCACGCTTTTTTAATATACCAATAAATTTTTCTTCTTTTTCAGGATATTTTTTTTTAATAATATCAGCATAAATACGTTTATAATCAGGACGTTCTATTTTTTGTATTTTTTTATCCATTTGTATAATGTAGTTTTAGGAATTTTGTATTCATCTATTATTTGTCGTTTTGTTTTTTCTCCATTTTCTAACATCTCCAACATAAAATCTATTATTTCTTTAGTATAAATATTTTTTCGAAACTGGGGAAGTGAAGATTTGAAAGTTGTAGATTTTTTTTGATCTTGTAATCGAGAAGGAGGAGAATAAAGAATTAGATGTTGGCTATATATCCTGAAAAAATCATAATCAAGAAGTTTACTCCATTTCATAAGAGTGTCTGTTGGCAAATCTTTCATTGCGTACATAGACTCTATTTCTATTTCATTGAGTTTAAAAAAATTACAAATTCTTAATATATCTACACTTTTTTCTTTAACCTCTTTGCTCAAGAGACTACCAATGTGAATATCTTTAAAATTCTTCATATATTAATTATGTTTATGATAAAACGGTATTGTCTGTAATATTTTAAAGGTAAGCATCCTTATTTAAGGCTATTAAAATTATCAAATTTAGTTTATTAAACCTTATAAAAAAAGGTAAATTTTCAGGATATCAGTATCAATATTCTTGAAAGAATATGAACCTATGAAATCGACGAAAGATATCTGTCGAAAACATTAGATTTATAGCTCTACTTTCTATCAGTGCAAGCAAGTAGTATGATGGAATGGATGCGTAGCATCTTAAAGAGTTTAAATAGCTACAGGAAGAAAATATCCTTTTTAAACGCATATTTGCAAGCGTTTCTGATCTGATGAACGAACGACACAGATTTGGGTTTGAGATTCAGGAAAAACACTTCGGATAGTCTGGGTAAATCCGTTTAAGTTATCGGTGGCGGTGATGAATAGTTTTGACCGATGAACAGACGCATTATCTAAAGCAACTACCGTTTTTCTCTGTATTTTAAAAGATAAATTCTCTAAAAAAATTATCACAAACTCACTGTTAATGTTTTGCTGGGTGGTCTCCCAATGGCACACGTTGGAGCGGTTAATCATTCCAAAAATATTTGTTTTGTAGCCTTTTTCTACATAAACAGCTACTTCTTCATCGGGGAATTGCCATCCATAAGGAACGTAGCCTTCGCAGCTTACATGGCTCTCATCTCCATAAAACAAATCAATCAACCCCATACTTTCAAGGGTTTCCAGTTCTTGTAAATCTAATTTTTTGGAGACATACAACGCTTCATTGCATTTACCTTTAGGGCGTTTTCTTATCCGTTTATATCTTCCACCAAGCTTTTTAAAAACCGTTTAAAGGTTTTTTCGCTCACTTGTTTTCCACTCACCAACTCCCATTCTGCTTTGGCTGAGGATACTTTCTGACGATGCTTTTTTATAGATGCCAAAATCTGCTCCTTATCTTCTTCAAAATTTAACAACCCTTTCTTTCCTCTTCCAGGTCTAATAGACAAACCCAAAATTCCTTCTTCTTTATATCGTTTAACCCAACTGTTAACACTCACATGGCTCATTCTCAAAATACTTCCTATATCTTTTGAACTACGTCCATCCGCTTTTAATAGAATCAGTTGACAGCGTTTGCGTAAGCTGGCATTAGCAGAATTTATCTGCAATATTTCTAATTCTTCTCTTGAAACCCTACTTAAATTCGGTGTATTTACTCGACCCATTTTTCAAAGTTACAAATAATATAAAGTATTTAGGTCTGAGTACTTACTGCTTTGTAATAGTAACTATTTGATCTTCTCAAAAGAAAACCTCCAAATTTCTATAGTAAAATGCCTTTACTCAATTTTTAAAACTTTGTAGCGAATATTTTTTTCTCAGTTGCTTTATCATATCTAAGATTTAAAATTTGAATTATAGGATACGATTCTTACATCATGCAAAAATCATATCCTATTGTAAATCTTGACTAAAAATCCTGCTTTATTCGTTTAATAACCTTTTCACTGTGAATCTTTTTTATAATACACTTTTCTATAATTGTGTTTTTGGAACCTTGCTGGTAGTAATTCTAAGGGGTTTATTATTAAAAAAGACTTAAAAATTTGGAGATCAATATATTAAAAATTCAATTTATTGTTATTTGAAATAGAAATTATTATTTAGTAAACATTTTTTTATGAGAATCATTTACATGTTGGTAAGTTTGATTACAATCATTTTTTTATTTACTTCTATCTTCATATAATATTGTTACAAAGGTTTATCAAATTGCTGTAAAGTAAGAGTTCCTTTCCCCCAATTATAATTTTGGCCAGATTCCTTATTCATATTAAATCTTGCATAAGTTCCACTAGGAAAATTTGTTCCACTTGTTATTTCAATGTATCCGTCAAGTCTAAATGTTATTGCAACTTCGGTTGATGTAGTATTATTGTAAGTCTCTGTATAAATTCCTGAAATTGTGGAAACTCCATTCTGCAAAAACTTTCTTGATCCAGAAGGGGCTTCAACACCATTCCTTACGAATCTTACACCCTGATACACAATACCACTTGTATTAAGTCTAAGAAAATCTCCGGTTGAATCAGTAAGTCCGTTTGGGACTGAATAATTAAAAATTATTAGGGAAGATGTATTGGCTGGTACATATACTGTCATTGAATAATTCAGATCAATATTATTTATTATTGTACTACTCGTATACGATTGATTCAGTGCATATGTTACAGGATTGCTTGGGCCTGAAACAAATACTCCTCTTGGGGTATAAGTACCGGCAGGCTGAAGACTAGATAAAGGAACTTTTTTACCAGTTCCATCACTTTGGAGTACCATTATTCTGTCCGAATTATCTACAGATAAACCATTTGGTACGGCATTGAATTTAATATTACCATTAACTTCTAACTTTTGAGTTGGTGTTGAAGTACCAATTCCAAGATTTCCTGAGGAATCCAATAACATATCAATACCTTGATTTCCACTAGTACGAAAGTCAAGCGAAGATAAATTATTAGTGCCGTCTCCTTTATAAGTAGATACAATAGTACCCAAGGGAGAATTATCTGCATTATTAATCCGTCCTCGGAAGTCTACATAACCAATCAAATTATCTGAAGATAAATTTGCCCCACCATTGTTTCTAACAATGTTCATGTAAGATGGAGAAGTACCAGAAGAAATCATGTTAAGAGAGGTATTATTAGACTCAAATCTACCGCTACCTCTAACATCAAGCTTTTGGAGAGGAGCAGAAGTGCCAACTCCAACTTCCCCATTATCTTTAATGACAAAATCTGAACCCGCTGCTCTCACAGAACCAGATGAAGTTGCTCCAAGCTTAACCATTGTATTTCCACTATCATCTATAAATGCATCCGGAGTAGGATCTGCTGTAGTTACACTTGGTGCTAACTTAGTCCACTTACTTGTAACCCCTTCAAAATAATAAAATCCAATGCTATCTATATTTGATCCCTGTCCCGTAGCACTTCCAGTGGAAATATTATTGACATAAATAAGAGTAGAAGGTTGAACAGAGACCATATTGACAGCCCTTTGTATATCTACACGTGGTATTAGTAATCCGTCTACTAACGTTGACATTCCGTTAGAGTTTTTTGCAGTAATATCCATAGTAGACTGTGGAGTTGTGGTATTAATCCCCACTTGTGCATACCCTAATGTGCTAACAACAATAACAGCCAAAGATAATATTTTTTTTTCCATTTTTGAGATAGATTTGTATTGCAAATGTATATTAAAAATTATTAACTATAGATAATAAAATTGTTTTTTTTTTACCTAAAAATTAACAATTTAAGATAAAGCACAAATATTTGATTTATTTATTGTTGTCAACATCGATAATCAATAATATTAGACACATCTATCAATTCACTTAATATAGAATTTCACTAGCTTTTTTTTCCTGATGATTTATATTCTTTGACTAGGTTACTGAGTGTCTGTACTCCTGCAATAGGATAAACAACTTCTTTGACGGAGCTGTCAGGGTTATTTAAAGAAGCTTCAGCTATTCTGCCTAACAAAGTATTTTTGCCATAGACCTTTCTAAAATCCTACATCAATACTTTAAATACTTTCTTTTCTGCTTTTACGGACAAGCGATGGATGATCTGGATAAGTAATTCTATTAATCCGTCTATAATTTCACTGCGTCTGGTATAAAAGAAAACACTCATTAATGCATAGCGAATAGCAGTTGGATGACGTTTAATCTCCCAAGCAGTTTCAGAAAAAACACGAGACTTGATATCATTAATGATCTTAGGGTTTAAAGAATCAAGCTGCTTGGAGGGAATTTTTAAAAGGCTAATAAACTCCAGTTTTTCTATCTCTTTTAATACAGAATCGAGGCTTAACCTTCCAGGATCTGACTTTAGAAAAGAAAAATTAATCGATTCAGTTTTATCCTCTAGGCAATTATCAATGATACTTCTTGAATCTTCGCAAACTCCTTTTGTTATTTTTCCAAAAAGAACTTTTCTAAACTTGGAATAACTTGCTATTATTATTTTCTCGATCTGAAATGCGGTAAGTCTTTGTATTTTGTTCTGATGTAGCCAATGAAGTCGTCTTGACTTTTTGGAAATAAAAAAGTCAAGACGACTTCAATGTTAAAAATAATGATATTGAAGAGATTATGAATTCAGACGTTATAAGATGGAATTATGAATCCATTATTATTACTGTTTCAAATTATCCTTTAGTAAGAGGAATAGCAGGAGATAATTTTTATATTAACATAAGATAAAAATTTGCAATAATGGAATTAACGCATGATATTTTTGGGAAAAAATTAGGGTCTTTAAATACTTATAGTAAAGGTCAAACATTTGAAAATAAATTACCTTTATCCTTTTTAGGAAAAGAAGTAAAAGCTTCTAATTTTGGAATTAACAATGATACAATAAATTCAATAATTTTTTCCATAGATGCTAAAAAGCATTCAGATATCTTAAGTAAATTATTAGAGTTATATGGAAGTCCGAAAGTTGCTTTTGAAGCCAATCTATTTCCAAGTCATAACAATAATGAAAAAGAAGGTACATTTAGCTCTGGTATAGCATCCAGTAAGGACTTTAAGTTTGATAAAGCTAAATTAAATGAATACATTTATTGAGTTATACGTTTAATTTCTGTATTAATTTAAGGTATTGCAAAGGTTTTGAATTAACCATTCTTTGAATAATGTTATGAAAGATGGTATTTCTATTTTGAGAACGGTTAATACGATATGAAAACTCATTAAAGTAACTTTCTACATGTTTTTTGCTTGCATGGGTTGGTATTGTTCGGATCCAGGACTTTATCTGGTGGATAATCACGTGTAATTGTTTAAAATTCTTTCCCTGATCCGAAGAGATTTGCTCAATGTTATACTTTTTGCTCAAGGGAAGATATCCTTTCCACTTGTCAGTCATCACTTTGGCTGATTCACTGATGTGATGCTCAAAATAGGCGTTAAGGATTTAGCAGAATAATCATCAATGGCTTTGATGTAAACACGTTTCACCTGATGCTTTTCAGTAAGTTCAACCGCCACAACCGCTTTGGTTTTTTGGGTGTTGTAGCTTCTGCCTTTTTTACCCTCTTCCATTCCCCCTACCACAAATTCATCTACATGAACCAACTCAGACATCGGATATTTCTTACTGCTTTCCATGGCTTTACTCACCTTATGCATAAATGTCCATGCCGTGGGCTTACGGATGCCATAGCGAAGACCTACCTGAATGCTGGACATCCCTTTACTGCTGTTAACCATTTCGAAAACAATATGAAACGCTTTGCGTAACCCAAATCGAACCCTATGAAATAAGGTCCCTGCTGTGGCGCTTTCTACATGATTGCACCTATAACAATGATACTTATATCCTGATTTTTTACAGCCTGAAGTATGACCGCACTTCCTACAAACAAAGCCATCCTTCCATTTCAGGTCAAACAAATAACCCAGACATGAATCGTCATCGGGGAAGACTTCTCCAAAGTTGATAAGGTTTTGACCTTTAAATATTTCCATATAACTTAATTTCAAGCAATAATATACAGAATTTATTTGGATAACTCAATACATTTATATTGTTTGGGATACCGAAAACTATATGCTAAATTATTATAAGCCTAATTCAGCAATGAATGAAAGTTTGGATGTTAGAATAGAAATGATAAATAAAGGTTTTTAGAAATTTCTTATTCACTAACTTTATATTTTTAGCTCCTGCAGTAAGTGCAGGAGCTTTTTTGTTTCAATAGGGGTTAGCTCACGAAAAGTAAAAAAAACCGGGTTAAGGATTAAATCTATCATAATATTGTTTTTAATAGATAAAAAGCTTAACGTACAAAATTTTCCTTTTCGTTGACTAACCTTTTTACCCGAATGTATTTTGATAAAATTTATAATTTTTGAAAAATACATGAGTAGGCGTAGCCGATTTATGCGCAATTATTAAAATCCGGATTCCTTAACTGGTTCTACTTAGTTCTATACCGAAGCTTTACCCAATAAAAAAATTTTAGCCTCTTCTCAAATCATTAGAAAAGCTCTTTATATTTACTGTACTGCTCAATTCCCATTTTTTTTATAATAAAATCTTCCATGTGAATATCATTTTTTTCTCTGACATAACGTGTAAAGGATAGAATGCTTTTACAGGCTTCAAAACCTTTGGAGTGCATATCTTTTCTAATGTTTTCTTGCAATCCCTCTAACCACTCCGTATAATCCTCAAACGTTGGTTCTATGGGTAAATTATGATATAGATAACTGGCGTTACCGTAAGAAAATAATAAAGAATGATATTCTTTATCTTTATCAGCAAGATTATTAATGAAATTTTCCTGTGCTGTATTGTATTTTTCTAAGGGATGTTTAACGTTTACATGGTATAAAAATATAATTTTCAGCCCTGTTTATAGTCGGAAAAAACAGTTATTTATTTCCTTTTTTAAATTCCTGAAATCCCCTGTAGTAGTTCCGGAATGATTCGCTATCCTTGGGATTGGATTTTTCCCAGGCTTTTAAAACTCCATTGAGTTCCTTATAATAATCAAGTTTCTGTTTTTCTACAATGACATTACCGTCATTTCCGATCTCCTGAAGAACTTCGTGTCTAATTTCCTGCTTGGTGCGCACACCCTCTTTATAATATTTCATTCCGGAATATGCCCCGAATAGAGCCAATCCCCAACCTGATATCATCACGAATAAAGAAATATACAACACAGGTTTATAATGCTTAAAGTAATCTTTGTAAGCTTCGAGCTTCTTCAGATCTTCAGCAGAGATTCCTACCCTGATATCCATAACACTGCTTTTAAGTTCCTTTAGGCTTCTATCAATCAGCTCTCCGGATTCCTTCAGCTTTTTATCTATTCCTGGAATACTGGAATTTAACTGCTGGGATTCCCTGCGCAGGGCTTCGGTGGTGATTTTTAATTGTTCCAGTAATTCCGAGGGGCTGAGCCTGCCAGGACTTTGATTGTTGTTTTCTTCCATAATTTTATATTTTGTTACTTTTTTATAATGACATTCCTCTGTCTTTGGTAATATTCCGGGTTACACTTTTTGTTACTTCCAATGCTATGTTTTTAGGAGTAAGTTTTGTAAGTTCCAGGGCGATATCCTTAATCTTTAATTTGGGATCAATTTCGCTTAGTTTAAAGCCTTGTTTGCTTACTTTTTCCAAAACGGAGGGATTCATATTGATATCTGCTTTCGGAATGATCCTTGCACCGTTTAAGCCTTTGGAGTTCTCGCTGATCTGCATAATATATCCCCGATTATCCATTCTTGAAACGAGATCGCCCAAGCTCCGGCTTTGCGATTTTTCCTCAAGAAGCACATTTTTTATTTCCGCTTTCTTCTCTCCGGTGATCTCCGGTGCGGTCTTCCAGTTCCGCTGTTTCGATAATACTTCAGCGTGTCCGGATGCTCTTTCCCCGATATTGTGGCTCGTAACCTGATTTTTACCGTGAAAATCGATCCTGTTCGCTATAATATGCAGGTGTTTGTCGTCCGTACTTTGATGCAGATGCACTAAATATTGATTATCCTTACCGATTCCCTCACGCTTTAAATAGTCCTCTGCCAGTTTCGCCCAATCGTTAAGGCTTAAATCTTTGCTGTACTCCTTTGGGGGCGATATTACAGCCGTAACGTACTTATTCTCCGTTCTTGTATTCAGATCGGCTACCTGTTTAAATTCTTCAAACAGTTCTTTCGGCTTCTCTCCGGAAAGTCCGTTCCGGCATACTTCCACGCTCTGCTCCTTGTCGCTCTGTTGGTACTGGATGGATGCAGAACTTACATTTCTTGTTGATGCAGATATTACCATTTTACCTGTGCTTTGATTCCTTTGATCGCTTCTTCAATCTCCCTGAGTAGTCCGGCTCTTTCTTCAGGCGTGAAGATTTCCCTTTTCATATAGTTTCCGATTCTCCGGAAGTTGGTCGCATACTCGGTCAAAAGAATGTTTTTTTCATAGTCCGGAAGTTCTTTTTCTAAGAGTATGATCCGGCTGTAATCCGTGAGCTTCAGCTTTTTTTTATCCGCTCTTTCTTTTAGCTTTTTCATTTCCTTTACCGTAAAACGAAGTGCCAAACGCTCCGATTTTGGGGTGTTCAATCTCGGACGACCTCCGAGCTTCCCCCGTTCTCGATATTGGTTTTGTCTATCAATTTGCTCAAATTCTTCCTTAAAAAGAGATTCCCAGTCTTCCTGATTTTGGTCTTCCATAATTGGACGGTTTTTTTTTATTTTTACTGCTCTAAATTTTTCTTCTGATTGAGAAAATTTATAATCAACTTTGGCTCTCCATTTTGGAGAGCTTTTATTTTTTTCTCCTTTGTTTTTTCCGACTATTAAAATTCTAACTATGTAGGTCTATCCGTTAAAAGTGTACTGTAATCCTTAGCGGTTCTGCTTTCCCTTTTCGACGATAGGAGAAAAGCAAGTGGTCCTTTTGTGGCGAAAATCGGAGCGGTAGCGTAGGTTTTTGACGTCAAAAGGTACTACTTGCTTTTACTATATACATATTTTTTAACGCTAATTTACACATTTCTGCATTACCACGCAACACAGGCGCATTTTTTACAGGTACAGCTCCCTCACATTCCGGAAGATCGCCCAGCTTTTGCCCTCTTAAAAAAAGTAATACTTCAGATCAGCTCACCGCCCAGAACCGAAATTGAAACACTCCAAACATTCTGCAAAAAATAAAGTCCAAAGAGATAAAACTGAAGAGAAAAAAGTCAAGCCTGTTCCGGAAGTAATATCGCTCTGATCACTCGCCCGACAGCTCACCGATCGATCACAGATTTAATAGAATTTATCTATCATAAATTATTATGAATCGCATAACAACCGCCCGCCCAAGCCGATTGAGAAAAACTGGTTTTTCGTTCTTTTTGTTTTTCTCCCACCCTGCACATGACACAATGACAGGAAAAATTTTCACTTCAATAGAAAACCTAAAAGTCCTTTTGAACAAACGTATCTTTTAAAATATTTATTACTTTCTTATTTTGTTATTTTAAGTATTTGTAATTAATTAATATATAACATTTTACAATTTTAAAAACGACTTTTTATAAGCTAAAAACGACTTTTTATAAGCCAAAAACGACCTTTTATAAGTTTTAGAACGACCTTTTATAAGTTAAAAACGACTTTTTATAAGTTTTTTGCGACATTAATTTATGACAGATGTTTTTTAATGTCGTTTTTGTTTTTATCTTTGTTCTTCAAAATTATATTTCATGGAATTAATAGATGCTAATTCTTCAGATAAGCTGGTTTATCAACATAATGTAATAACATCCGGAAGATATGATTATTCTGCCTGTATGCTCGATATTCTTTTTATGGTTCTTTCCTGCCTTGAAAAAGATAAATTGGAATATACCATTCATACACATGATATTGAAGAAATAACAGGGCGAAAATGGAACTACAAACAGTTAAGAGATGCAACAGCAGAAATAGGTAGTAAATTATTTGAAATTGAAACTCCTGAAAGATATCGCCAACTTTGGTTATTTGAATATGTCGATTATATGAAGGGAACAGGCTCATTTAATATAAAAATTAATGAAAGTGCTAAACCTTACTTTTTTGATCTGAAAAATAATTTCACAGCCTTACAGTTAAAATCTGTATTAAACTGCTCTTCAAAGTATGCTAAAAGATTATATGCTATTGCTCGACAATGGCGAAGTGTCGGAACAAAGCGTTTTGAAATCCAAGAACTAAAACAAATGCTTGGATTGATCGACAAAAAAGGGAATGAGCAGTTTGAAAGAATAAGCGATTTTAAAATCAAAGTTCTTGATATCGCCAGAAAGCAAATTTCTGAAAATACAGATATTGAATTGGATTATGAACTTAAGAAAAGAGGTCGGGAATTTTACTGGATCACTCTGCATATAAATTCTCAAAAGTTTAAACAGTTGGAAATTGATTTTGAAAAGCCTTTAAATATTCAAAAATTTACATCAAAATTAATTACTTATGGACTTAATCAGGAACAGGCGGAACTCATTTCCGGAAAAGAAAAAGAGAAGGATTTTGATATCTTAATTACAGAGCTGAACGAAAAAATCAGACAGAGAAAACTGAAGATTGAAAATTCTGTCGGATATCTAATTGGCATATATCAGAAAAAAGGGATTTTGCCTTCTAAAAATTAAATATATTTATTTAATTATATTTTTATATATTTGTGTAATTATATATTTATATATGTCTAAAATTATATTAACAACCCATCAGAAAGGAGGAGTAGGAAAATCAACACTATTATTTAATCTTGCTGTAAATCTTAAAGAAAATGCAAAAGTCTGCATTATTGATTTAGATGCTCAAGGTTCTTTATACCAGGTTCGGGATTTGTCTGAAGTTCCTATCTTCTCTGAAGACAAATTAAAAGAAATTCAGAATTTAGATTTTGATTTTATTTTTATTGATACACCTCCGTACTTGTCTAATAAACTTACTGAACTATGCGATCTTGCAGATGTTATTATTATTCCTACAAAAGCAGGTGTTTTAGATCTTTTGGCCATCAAAAGCACTATTAATATCATTGAACATTCAAGAAACGAAAATAAAGCTCTTATCGTCTTCAATATGGTTAAGCCTAATACAACCCTAACCGAAGAAATAAAAGATCAATTAAGTGATTACAATGTCAAAGTTTCCAAAAACATGATCTCTGATCTGGTGATATTCTCTCGATCTGTTTTAATTAATGGAGTGGAAGATAACAATAAGGCACAAAAACAAATTGATGCTCTGACAAAAGAAGTTTTGACAATCACAATCAATAATTAAATAATTATATAATTATATATTTATATAAATCATGGCAAAGCAAGATTTTAGCGCACTTATAGGCAAGGCTAAAGAAACACAAGTAAAAACTCCGGTACAAAAAGTTGTCCCAATTAAACAGAAAAAAAATGAAATTCTTTTTTCTCTGCATATTCCTGCAGAGAAGTTAAAAGCTCTCAAAATGATATCTGTAGAACAAAATATCAGTCTAAAAGATCTTATAAATTCTGCTATTGAGGAAAAGTATTTCATTGATAATAAATAAAAGACAAGCCAGGAAATCTTATCTTTATGAATAAAGGTTTAATCTTTCACCTCTATTCCCATTTTAGATGATTCATATTCGAATGAACCATTAAATTTTCTCTTTGTGAGAATTCCTACTGTACCCGTCAATAATCTTAATACTTTTTATTAGATAGTTGCATTTTTGAAATATATAGTGTATATTTACACTATACAATTATATCAAATTATACTAACAACTAAATTTTATGACAATGAAGGCAGCAATCGAAGAAACCCGGTCACTAAGCCGGACATTAAAAATTAAGAAATGGGTGTTAAATCATTTAAGCATAAAGGCTTAGAAAAATTATTCGTCAACGGAGACGGAAGTAAACTTCAACCAAAGATGGTTGAAAAAATTACATCAATCCTTATTGTGATTGATACATTAGAAAGAGTTCCAGAAGACCTAAAAAGACTTCGACATTTAGAACCTCATAAATTAAAAGGTAAATTATCTGATTATTGGGCAATATCTGTTTCAGGGAACTACAGAATTATTTTTAAATTTGATAGTGATACGAAGACAGTTTCACATGTGGACTTAATCGATTATCACTAATCGTAGAGTTTTATTATATGACAATTAAAAGACATAAAAGTCTGAACATCCATCCTGGGCAAATACTAAAAAGTTTAGTTATAGAACCAGAGGAATTGACAATAGGTAAGGCCTCTGAGTATTTAAATACTACGAGGCTTACCCTATCTAACATCCTAAATGGAAAAAGTGGGATCACTCCAAATATGGCATTACGCATTAGCTATGTTTTTGGAGGAGAAGCTGAATTTTGGCTCAGATTACAGCGCAATTATGAGTTAGGGTTGGCAGAAAGTGAATTTGAAGAGGAAGGATTAAAAAAATTTAGCTACGAGGCTGGCTATTAAAATCTGATTAATCAATATAAATAGTTTTCTCTCGAAAACTATTTTTTTATTTTATGATAAAGAATGCGAAACCACGATTTAACATAAAGTAGATTATTGACTGTTCTGGTGTTTTATAAAACATTGGTTTTCAAACGGAACTAAAATTTTAACATTCTTAATTTGTACAATTCCTATAAATTCGTTCCTATATTTGAAAATTATACATTTTTTTTTATGTTAAAATTACCATTTCCAAGGTAATTTCTTTTATGCTAAAAGGATATCCTATTATAAAAAAAACCAGGTAAGACGATCTTACCTGGTTTAATAAAGAGACGGTTAATCCTCCGCCTCAATTCCCATTTTAAAAGAATCATACTTGATGAATCCTTTAAATTTTCTCTTCGCGAGAATTCCTACTGTGAATAAGACAAAGAGTCCTATTACTACTACGATACTAAATGTATTAATCATATGTAAAAAAATTAAATTGTTTTCTTTATTATAAATATTCAGGTTTTACTCAAAAGATCACTTTTTAGTAAAACTTTTTAAAAATTTCATGGCTCAGGGTTTTGATCCCTGAAAACGGCTTCTTCAAAAATAATATCACACCAGGGCTTTTTCCGATTTGCTTAAATCTCTTCCGGAACAAATAGAGAAAATCTTCAGTTCTCTGAAAAGGACATGTTTTTATACTTCTCTACATATACCATGAATAAAGGATTTATTATCATTTTAAATACTGAGCAAAATATTTCCTTTACCATTAGGGGCTTATCCCGCCTCAAAAACCTGTGTTTACTATTCTTCCATATTCTATTTATAAGTTTTTATATAAAATCTCTTCAGCTCCTATAATTTTCTCAAAAGTAATATCACATTAAAGCTTTTATCGTTTTGCTCAATCTCTTCCGGAACAAATAGATAAAATACCAGGCTCTCCCGAAAGGACACATTTTCTTAATTCTCTACATACACCATGAATAAAGGCTTTACAAGGCATTTCATGATCTTTAATAAAGTTGTGACGCATATCGAAACCCCTGTTTTTGTAAGGATAAGTTTTTCTGATATCATCCGATCTGCAAGGTATTGAAGGTCTTTAAAAAGTTATGTTACATTAAAAAAGTTTGATAGATAGTAATAAAAAAAGCCCCCCGCTAAGCGAGAGACTCTGTCTTCGTTGCGAAGGTAACCCATAAGAATATATCCTCCAACTATTTTTTATGTTACTTACTTACAGATTTTATGTAATTTTTTCCCCTTTCTATTATTTTTGTAAGGCAATTTTTTGTCGCAATTTTACACATCTTTTTTCAGGCTTTCCATTTTTTTGACCCTTTTTTGCGCATTTTTTTTCCTGAGAAATTTTGAACTAAGGAGCAACGAATGACAAGCGTTTTGAAAAAACGAGAAGTCTGAGGAAGTGACGGCTGAAAAATTTCACTGGATGGATATTTAATTTTTCTTTCTTAAATTCGCACCAATAACATTTACGGTAAAAAAATTAAAGCATTTGCTTTCTTGTCTTAGAAAACTGGCACTTTCAAAAGAACACAAGAATATGCAATGCTCACGCTCCGGCGTGGGCTTGTTTATTTGTGTTCGGGTATGCCAGTACCTCTAAGACAGTAGACATAGCTCCACGCTTTTTTTTGTGCCTATAAACCAAATCATAAATGAACAAATTTAAAATACGACAAGCTCTGTCGCTATCCTATGGTAGCTTTGCTTAAGTATATGATGAAGTCGTCTTGACTTTTTTATTTCCAAAAAGTCAAGACGACTTCAATATAAATAAAAAAAAATTAGTATTTTTGTTCAAAATATAAATAAAAAAAATGAAAAAAAAATTGTATACATTATTTATAATCGTAGCATTTATAAATAACTTTAATTCTCAAGTAGGGATAAATACTACAACTCCTCAAAAATCACTTCATGTAAATGGAAGTTTGCAAATAACAAATGAACTTAATACAGGAGGTAATGCTACAACTTCGGGGAGTTCAGGCACGGCTGGACAAGTTCTAATATCTCGAGGAGCAGGACAACCACCTACGTGGGTGAATATTGAAAATGCAGAAAATAGCGATTCGCCTTCAAGTCAAAGAATTGCAGGAATAGCTACAAGAAATCTTAGTACTCTTTTTAACGCAAACACTACTTCTCTTATCTTGTTCAATAGAAATAGAATAGTCCCTGAATATATTACTTATAGTAATGGATCATTCACTGTAAATAAAGAAGGCTTTTATTCAGTTAATCTTTATAGTGAATTAACTGTGGCAAATAATGGAGGAACAGTGCAGTTATATATTAGACGTAACAATGTTCCCATCTTTAGATCTTTAAATAATTTTACAGGAGGGGTTACTTCTCTTGGAGATTCAACGGGTGGAATTTTTTTCTTTAATCAAGGAGATATCATAACTAATTATGCTAATTATACAAGATCGTATAGAATAAATAATTCTAGTTTTTCAATTAATTATCTAGGTAGTAATATTGATTGATGATTGATTCATTCATAAGTACTCAGACCTAATAGTTTATATTAAACTCTCATCAATTTTTAGCTTAATATACTTATATATAAGCATTTAAACAAACTCAATAAAGCAAACTAATTAAGAAAAGTACTTGGCCCAGTGACCACATAGGCGTTCAAAAAAGTTGGCCGTTTTAGCAGCTATGTGGTCACTGGGCCTATAACGCAGGAATCCATACCGACCCTCATATAGAAATGAAAAGAGTAGCCCGAAGACTACTCTTATTTATTTAAAATAATTTCTGTATTTTTTGCGTGATAATCCCCTTTGATATAAAGCTGCACACCCAACATTAATTACTATTTAGTTTTACTTAGAAGGTTTAATTTCACTTACAATCTCATATTTTCCATTAAAATAATCCAACTTACATTCGTAGCGATTCATTGTATTTTTTGTAAATAGATAGCCTACAGCACCTCCTATTACACCTCCAAATATAGCTCCTGTGCTCGCTGATCTCAAATGTTTTTCCGCTTTTGGTGATGGATCTGTTTTTACAATGAAATAAAAATCATCTGTAGTTCTTCTCATTGAATATAACTCTCCGTCACAGAAAATAAATACTTTTCCTTGATTCACAATTGCATAAGAATAATCTTTAGCATTTTTCTTTTTCCCTTTATCATCAATGTAAGTTGCTTTGGTGATCATTACTAAATCAATCTGTATTTCATCAATGGGTTTATCCGGAGTCTGCATACTGAATGAATTGTAATTTTTGTAAATACCATCCGTCAGTTTTGGGCTAGAATATAAAGGCAAACGTGCTTTTGCTATTTTATCATAATTCCTTATGTCGTCTGGTGTATACATTCTTTGATCGATAGGATTTTCCAAAGCTGCTTCAAATACAGATTTTTGGATATAATCTAATGATTGTTTTTCCAATTCTTTGGTAACGCTCATCAGAAACATCGTTTTGTACCAGATCAAAAAGGAAAGATTAGAGTTCTGCATAATCGTTCCACTCTTCAGAGAAATTCTTTTACGACATTTTTTACATTCGTAACTCCAGATACTTTTAATCCAGAAATGCTCATTGTGACCGCATTTACAAATCACACCAATTTTATCTCTCTGCTCTTTAAAATGAACTTTGCAATCTTCCTCACTACCAAAATGAGCGGTAAAACTAAATATATCCATCTAACTTATTATATAACAAATAAATACATGAAATTATTAACAATTACGGATATACATAAATCCTGTATCAGTTTTCAGGACGTTACAACTATTAAAATAATCTATTTATTTGGTACATGTTCCACCAAAACATTTACATTATTTGGCCCTCCTGCAGAAGCTACTCCAGATATTCTATAAGTAAATTTATCTTTATTAATCGTAGTAATATCCGTTACTCTTGTAAATGTTGCTCCTGAAATAATTTCTCCATTAGCATTATATACAGTCGTTGCATTTAGTATTCTTCTCTTTCCATCTGGTGTAATTGCATAATTTCCTGAATTTCTTAAAACACCATTCATAGATTTAATTTCATAGGTACCATCCATTTTATAAGAAGCCAATCCTACAACACCTAAATTTAAATTAGTTACATCTTCTCCCGTTGCTTCTACCTTTACAATAGTTGTTTTCCATTCATTAACAGAAGATAAAATCTCTGCAGGGTTAAGAGTTTGAATTGTTGCAGTTTCGTCATCATCTCTACAAGATGTTATACTCATAGCACTAGCGACTAAAGCAGTAGCGATAAAAAAATTTTTGTTCATAATATATAAATTCATTTAAAAGTATATTTTTAAGTATTGCAGTTTCCTAAAGTTTTCTGGCTAGAATACAAACAGAAGCTAATAGATGTAAACCTTTCCAGTGTTATCTCATATCTAATTAATAGTGCTTTAAAGTTATACATCCATGCATTCACTCGCTCAATCAAGAATTTTCTCGAGATCCAACCAATTAAATACTACTCATATTCAAAAGTGTTCTGTATTTTTCAAAGAGTCTTTGCTTAATCACTTCCCAGCTTCCATTTTCACTCCATCTTTCAAAATACTGGTAAACACAGATTCAACTATATCCCGCATTAAAAATTTGTTTCAAAGAAAAACTCCCATTATTGGCATTTGTTTTCAATCTATATAGAATGGCTCTTACAATATCGTCCAATAATTCTTTGTATTATTTTTCTTTTCTCCTGATGATAAATACGGAAGATGAAATAATATCTGCGTAATCTAACAAGCAAAATCTACTCCATACGCTAGAGCTTCGTAAAGAAGAAACAGGAAACATTAATAATTCTCTAATAGCAGAGGAATAGAAATTGAAAGATGAGATTTAACCAAATCAAAAAACAAATTCTTCTTCGGTTCGAAATTGTTTCTTGCTTGCCATGCTAAATAGTTAATTGTATTATTGGTGTAGAAATATTTTTTTTACGTATATCCGTTTTTTATTATAACGCTGTAATGTTAGCAATGATGAGCTTTTCAAAGAGTTTGTCTCCAAAATACCTTCGGTTCAGTTTGTAGATAAATTCATTTAAATATAGTTGTAAGTATTTTCTTTTGATTTTATGATAATTCCCAAGTAAATTTCGTTTCGTATTGCTGATGGTTATATGAACTCATTTTAAAGTTTCTTTTGTGGTTTCTTTGTTAGATTTTTCTGTTATATGAAGCTCAACAAAATCAGAAATATCTACGTAAGAGGTGCTTTTATCAGTAAAAACAATACTTTGATTATCAATAGATTCTTTAATGGTTTCGCTAATTTCTAAGGATAGATGGGTTTCTAAAACTTTAGCTTTAAAATATCTGCAGGATTTAGACTTTTCGCCAGTATCAATATCCTCCAAAGGTATAGATTCCGCTATTACAGCAACATTCTGTTTTCCTGCTGCTCCCCGTCCCCGAATCCCTTTGTTTTGCTCAATTTCGCTGGATTCTACAGTAAAATATCCTTCGTCAAATTCTATCATACCTTCCAAAGTATATTGTTCATCACGGTTTCCCATTGCTTTCTTTAGTTTATGAACCATCGCCCAAACCGGTTCGTAGCGTTTCAATCCTAATTGTTTCTGGATTTCTTTTGACGAAAAACCTTTCTTGGTAACGCTCATCAGAAACATCGTTTTGTACCAGATCAAAAAGGAAAGATTAGAGTTCTGCATAATCGTTCCACTCTTCAGAGAAATTCTTTTACGACATTTTTTACATTCGTAACTCCAGATACTTTTAATCCAGAAATGCTCATTGTGACCGCATTTACAAATCACACCAATTTTATCTCTCTGCTCTTTAAAATGAACTTTGCAATCTTCCTCAGTACCAAAATGAGCGGTAAAACTAAATATATCCATCTAACTTATTATATAACAAATAAATACATGAAATTATTAACAATTACGGATA
>NZ_JBMDJJ010000046.1:0-18290 GCF_057809135.1 Chryseobacterium sp. FG46
CCAGCGCCGATGGTACTGCTAACGCGGGAGAGTAGGCCGCCGCCAGTTTTTATTTAAAGTCTCATACATTTATTTGTATGAGACTTTTTTTATGAACTTACATCAAACATACGCTCATATATACATTGTTTAGATAAAATAATACAACCTAAATAGAATTAATAAAAATAGTCTCAAATCAAGAGGCTATTTTGGTATTATGGCCAGTGTGGATATGAAATAGAAGTTTTTTCTTTCTCTCTCTTCTCTTTCACGGAACTGCTAGTTCTGATTTTCTTTACTGATAGTTATTTCCTTTTATAATACTTATGAGAACTTTAATTATGAGGATTATATTGTAAATTATTTATATGTTGTAAGTTTTGCGGGAATTGTCTTAGAAATGGCCCTATCTGGCACATTGAAACTTTCTGAATAAGACACACTGTTGTCAATACCTAAGACTCAGATAAATTTTTATAGTAACCTATAGCTTGTGGTATTTCCATAATAGTCCCATTGTTCTTTTGTCGCTTACTTTTCTTGAAAAACAGTATTGTTGATAGGGAAAATGCGATAAATTAATAGCGGGAATATGTATGGTATACATTTAATTGAATATAAAAATAAAAAATGGAAAGAAAAATTGGTGCATCTTGAAAAAGCAGATATCGCTATTGACGATGCTAAAAAAAACTCAATATTCCTTCGGAGGCAGACATCAATATATTGATGAACAATCTTGTGAAGTAACAAAGGAAAAATCTGTTCTGAATAAAAATTTAGAACAGATTGTAAAATACTAGCTTTAAAAAATTTAATGCTTTGTTTTAGTTATTTGTTTAAATATTATCTACACATATTTAATGTTATTCATTTGCTTTAATGCTTTTTAAAAAAACATTTTTCCAAAGTTCCCGACTATTCTTTAGGAGTTAGATGGAAAATTAAAAGATATAAAGTCATCTGTGTTAGGGATACATTTTTAGTCTGAAGGAAAATTGAATTACGGTTTCCAAAAGCTCCAAACCGTTCCGTTGAATACTGCCAATTGTTTTGCAGATCTAACATATACCATCATTCCTGCTGCCGGATTTATAATGTCTGCATAAGAATTTACTTTGGGTAAAATCATGGCTTTGTTGGTGTCTTCCAGAACCAGAATTCCAGGAGTGGAAGTAGGGGTTCCTATGGAAACTTTGGCAGTTGTGTTTTCGGATAGAGGATCTTGAAGAGAGGTGTCTACCACTCCTGTGTTATCCCCGCTAAGGTCTTTCCAGCCTGTTGCATATTTTACTTTTACTTTTTTATCGGTGGTGTCAAAGATGAGGGTTCCGTTTACAGCACCTGTTACAGAAGCGGCAGAAGTTGCCCACGGTAAAAGAAGTCCTCTTGCTTCGGTGGTTTCAAATTCTAAAGACACGGAAGTATTGGTTACTGCAGTTTTGCCGATTGCCACCTGCGAAAATGCAAAAGATGAGAAGAGTAAAATACTTGATATGATTAATTTATTCATTGTTGATTGATTAAAAAAAATAACTTTTTGAAAAACTTTAACAAAGATTTTGGTCTTTGTCAAAGTAAAAAATTTACATCTATTTTTAGGGGCAAGTTTGTGTGTTAAAACATTTCCAGCTGGCACCGTCATAAATACTTAAACAATCCAGATCTGTATCATAAACCATCATTCCTTCCACCGGTGTAAGCGCATTTTTTTGCAAGGTAGTAAGCCTGTTTACTACGAAACCTTTGGTTTTAGCTTCCAGGGCAGTCCAAGCCCCGTTTCTTACCATTGGCCAGTTTCCGTTATCGGCTCCGCCCCTTCCCAAAGCGGTTATGCCGTGGTTGGTTGGCAATGCTGTGCCGGAAGTAGTAGGTGGCATAAAACAATAGGTTTCTTTGATTCCAAAATTTTGATTCACGATATTATTAGATTGAGTATCTAACTCAATCACTCCTAATTCTGTTCCCTGAACCGCTGAATTAGACGAATCTACAACATCGGCAGTATTTATCCAGCCATTGGATAATGAAGGACCCGAAGTATATATGCTTCCTATTGAAGGATTATTGGCAGTCAGTACAATCTTGTAACCACTTGTATTAAGCGTAAGGTTACTCAATATATAACTACCAGTAAGGGCATCAACCGGAGAAACTTCCACAACTGTATTTGAAGAATTAAGTAAAACAGCATTTAAACCACCGGCGTTGGTATAGGATTCTGTGGAATCAAAAACTCCATTTCCGTTGATATCATTCCATACATATCCGGATGCGTTTAGTAAATAAAATACTCCATTTAAAATTAAGTCTACTCCTCCTACGACTTGATCTGTTTTTAATGGGAAATAAGTAGGGTCTAAATAACTGTTCATCCCGGTACTACCAGACGAAACCGGAAAATCTGGGGCAGCCACAGAAAACCCATAAAAATAATCCCCAATCTGCAATCCTAAATCTTGAAAAGTAAAAAATAAACCATAAACTGATTGTGAGGAAAGTGAACTATTAGCAGAAGGATTGCCTGTAGAAGTTTTGTCATCTAAACTTCCATCTGTATCTCTTTCTCTAAAAGTGAGGGAAGAAGGAATCGTATATAAATTAGTACTTGAGGCTGAAAGGCTTGTAAAAGAACCTGTATTTATTTTTTTTTGAGACCAAGTGGTATTAAGAGAAATGATATCAGAATAGATATAATTAGTCCCCGCGCCAGAGTTACTACCTCCTGTTGTATTTTTGATGGCGGAGAAAATTATTCCATCATCATTTCTACCTCTATTTGAAATCACAATACCTCCGCTGTTTAAGTTGCTTGTGGTCACTTTTATTGGCATTGGGTATACAAAATCAACTCTTTCTATATTGTTAGCGTTATTATTTCCTCCGGTATTGGGTACTTCTATATTGGTAAATATATTGTCTATACCTGAATTAACATAACCACTTTGTAATACATTTAATGCGGGTTGATCTGTAGAATTTAACACGCCAGGATATGTGGTTACCGCATTAATCGTGTGATTTATATCATCTGTTGTCCCTTCAGCAAAGAAAATTTGCCGGTCATTCCAAGGAAGCGGTTGGCCTCCTGCTTGTCCGCTTAAATTGTTTCTTCTTAAATAAACTTGTGGAGTGATTCCTAAAGGGAAATACGTATTTCCAAGTGCCGTGATGGTTGAAACTTTGATGTTTTTGGCACCTGAAAAGTTGTGTGGATAACTTGATCCCGTAGTAAAAGCTGTCAAAAAATCTGGATATTCCACAGTCGCAACATACGAAGTACTACTACCCGTGATATTGATAGTACTAGAAGTAAATGCTGTTTGTGCTTTTAGAATAGCAACAAAATATAATAGAAGGAAAAAGGATGTTTTTTTCATTTATAAATTTTTTTTCATTCAGCAAGTATCCGAAAAAATAAATCCAAGTGATATTTTTTGAATACAACATAGATAACACAAATCATAAAACACTGATTGTGTTGTTTTTATGAAAGTTAAAAATGAAAATTTACAAACTAACCATCCAGACATTTAAGTCTATGTTGGATGGAATATTAAGTTTTTTTCGGAGCCTTCCTTTACGAATTTGGACTGCACGAATCGTTACAAAGGTATAATCGGAAATTTCTTTGGTGGAAAAATTGAGCTTTAGAAGGGCACAAAATTTTAATGTATCTGAAGTTATTTTGGGATCAAGTTGAACCAGCTTATCACAAAATTCTGGATAAACTTCTCTGAATCGCGGAAGAAATTCAGGATTGTTTTCTTTGGCCATTTCTACCAATTCTTCAAAGCTATCATTTATAGTAGTAGATAATTTTTGTTTTAAGTCTTCCGTTTCACTTTCTTTTTGAACAATTAACTGTTCTTTTTTCTGGATTTGTATTTTTTTCTTTTTGCTTTGATTATAAAAGTAAAAGAGCAACAACAAACTTATCAGTACACCAATACCACCATATAATAATGCAGTTTTTTGGATAGATTTTTTTTCTTCGTTATTTTCTTCTTCTTCTTTTTTGACGGATATTTCTATGGTCTTTGTTTGCGATTTACGAATTGTATCGGTTATTTTTAATAAATTTTCCAAACTTTCATTTTCTTTTTCTTTATCGCCTATATTTTTATAGCCTACAGCCAAATTCTTATAAATATTTAGAAGTTGCTCTTTGCTTTTTGCTTTTTTACTATATAAAAGCGATTTTTCTAAATAGGTAACTGCATTAGCGTAATCTTTTTCTTTCATGAAAAAAATGCCGTAATAGTAATTCGTGATAGAAATCTGGTAATCGTCAACTTTTTTTGGATTTTTTTTAATTACCTGCAATGCATTATTAAGGTATTTTCTTGCAGAGTCTTGGTTTGGGGAATAAGAAAGATAATGATTGGCTATTGTAGAAATTACACTTGCATTTTCATCGATTTGGTTAGATTTTTTTATATAAATGATGGCAGAATCCTTATTTTCAATATTATAATAATAAGTTCCTCTTGATGCATAAGCATACTGTAAAAATTTCTTCTTTTCGTAGCTGTTTTCAATCTTTTTACCGTAATATATGCCTTTAGAATTATGTTTAAGTGCTATTTCGTATAGATCCACTGCATTATAAATCCGGGAGTATTCTTGGTTTATTCTTGCTACTGTGAAGTAATCTGTGGAATATTTATTTGCAAGATTTTTTGCTCTATTCATATACTTCATAGCTACGTCAGATTTACCAATGATTAAATATTGATTAGCCAAATTAGTATATACCCAAATGATTCCTTTTTTATAATCCTTTTTCTTCATTTTTTCCAGCATTTCCAAATTCCATTGAATAATCTTTTCTCGAGGAATGTTGTTTTTAGCCATTTCTCTGGGTTTATTCAGAAGAATAGAATCGTATTTTTTATGCTCAAGATTTTGGGAAAAAGAAAATGAAGAACACAATAAAAATAAATTTATTACAATTACGTATATTTTATTGTAAAATTTCTTCATGATGAATTTTATTTTTAGGCTTTTTTATATTGAACCTGTTTAAACTTATCTAAGAAAGAGCCTCCAGAAAATTAGCAATTTAGAGTTGCAAAAAAAGAACTAAAATCTGGAACTCATATGCAAAGATAAACTGGAAAAATGGATTTTGCCTCATTTAAGTGAAGGCAAACGAGGATTTTCCACGAGATTTGATTTAGGCAAAATCTTTAAGATCATTATAAAACGATTGAAAACGGGCTGCCAATGGCGGGAATTGAGTCTGAAAGAATATTTTTCACAAGAAACAATAAGCTGGCAATTATTTTATTATTATTTCAATAAATGATATAAGGACGGTTCTTTCAGACGAATTTGGATTTCTCTTCTCCAGAATAATAAAAAGAAATTAGATCTTTCCAGTGTACAATTACATGGAAGCCATACCCGCAGCAGAACGGGAGGAGAATCGGCAGGGTATCAGGGAAGAAAATCATCCAATACTACTAATTGTATTTTTCTCTGTGACAACCAGGGGCAAATGCTTTCAATGGGAAGTCCAATAAGCGGAGAGCATCATGACCTTTATAATATTGAAGACACTTTAGAAGATATTTTAGGTCTTCTGAATGATGCAGATATAGAGTGTAAGGGATTATTTCTCAATGCTGATTCTGGTATTGACAGTAAAAATTTCAGAGATCTTTTAGAGCAAAAAGAAATAATCGGGAATATTAAAGAGAATCCTCGTAATGGGGAGACAAAGGATGAGAAATACTTTGATAATGAACTATACATATTTGTGTTATATCTAAATTAAAACTTCTCAGTAATAGGAGAGTTATTCGAAGCACTATTCATGAAAAATCAATTTCTGGTTTCGAAAGAATTAATAACGGTGTCAATCCTGGTTTTTTCAGCAAAATATTCTGCTTGGTTTGTTTGGCGTAAGAGCCTTGTTTAAATGATTCCGACAAGAACCATAAATCTATGTATGTTTTTAAAATATATCATCGAATGCAAAAATAAGACTATTTTAGAAAAAACTTTCTTTTAGGCTAAATGAATTTTAGTGTTTTTATTGGGTTATCTAATTTATAATCAATATGTTATTATATGCGTGTCCATGATGTATGCTGCTTTAGCAAATGTGATTGACTCCGGCAATACATTTGTTCCATAAATTAAAATTTTTAAAAAAATATATTGTTGGGTTCCTACTTTGCCCAAGGTACATCATCAGTTGCCATTTCAGGAGCAAGTCCTATGGCTATTCCGGGGGGGACCATTACTTTTACACCGACAGTGAATGTAAATACACTTGTTACGGTAACAGCTTTACCTTTGCCGCAAACAACGGGTTCTAATGTTCAGGGGAGTATAGATCTCATGTTAAACGGAGTCAAGATTTCATCGCAATATTATTCTGCCTGGGACGGGCAAAATTTAGTGAGACTATGGAATTACTGTTCAACAACAAAGATCGTTCAGTTAAATGCAGGAACAAATTATACTTTCTCTGTACAGGTCGAATCCTGGATTGGGACGACCTTATTTAACAGGTATTCCACAGCAGCACCTGTTTATCTCGGAGCTGACCCTTCGGATGCCAATTCTATGAAAATATTAATAACGATTATTCTGTTTATCATATAGTTATGCAATAAAAGGTGTGAAAATTTTCACACCTTTTATTGTAATATTTTTATGTAAACATTTATTATACCTGGATGACTCCCAAATTAAATTTTTCAGTAATAGGAGAGTGATTAGCGGCTTCAATACCCATAGAAATCCATTTTCTGGTATCTGTAGGATTAATAATAGCATCAGTCCAAAGTCTTGCTGCTGCGTAGGTAGCTTCTGTTTGCTTTTGATATCTTTTAGAAATAGTCTCTAAGATTTCATTATGCTCTTCTTCTGAAATTTCTTTTCCTTGTTTTTTCAGGGTAGATTCCTGAATCTGAGCTAAAACTTTTGCAGCCTGTGTCCCGCCCATTACGGCTAGATCTGCCCAAGGCCATGCTACAATTAATCGAGGATCATAAGCTTTTCCACACATTGCATAATTCCCGGCTCCATAAGAGTTTCCTGTTATAATTGTAAATTTGGGGACAACAGAATTGGAAACGGCGTTTACCATTTTAGCTCCATCCTTTATAATTCCTCCATGTTCAGACTTTGATCCTACCATGAAACCCGTTACGTCCTGTAAAAAGACCAATGGTATTTTTCTTTGGTTGCAATTGGCAATAAATCGCGTTGCCTTATCTGCAGAATCAGAATAAATAACTCCTCCGAACTGCATTTCTCCCTTACCGCTTTTTACCAGCTTTCTCTGATTGGCTACAATTCCCACAGACCAACCGTCAATTCTGGCAGTGGCACAAATAATACTCTTGCCATAGTCTGGTTTATATTCTTCATATTCGGAATTATCAACCAGGCATTTGATGATTTCGTATGTATCATATTGCTCGGTTCTTGAAGCCGGCATAATTCCAAAAATATTTTTAGGATTTTCTTTTGGCGGAAAACTTTCTATTCTGTCGAAACCTGCTTTTTCAGTAGTTCCTACAGATTTCATGATGGTTTTGATTCTGTTCAGAGCATCTTTATCATCTTTAGCTTTATAATCCGTCACACCTGAAATAGAGCAGTGAGTAGTTGCTCCACCCAATGTTTCATTATCAATACTTTCTCCGATAGCGGCCTTTACCAGATAACTTCCTGCAAGGAAAATAGAGCCTGTTTTATCCACAATCATAGCTTCATCGCTCATGATGGGAAGATAGGCACCGCCGGCTACACAACTCCCCATAACAGCTGATATCTGGATGATTCCCATAGAACTCATCTTAGCATTGTTTCTGAAAATTCTTCCAAAATGCTCTTTATCCGGAAATATCTCATCCTGCATAGGAAGATAAACTCCTGCAGAGTCTACCAGATAAATGATTGGAAGTTTGTTTTCCATAGCAATTTCCTGTGCTCTCAGGTTTTTCTTTCCTGTGATAGGAAACCAGGCACCGGCTTTTACAGAAGCATCATTAGCGACAATAATACACTGTCTTCCGGAAACGTAGCCAATAACTACTACAACGCCTCCGCTAGGGCATCCTCCATGCTCCTGATACATTTCGTATCCTGCAAATGCTGCAATTTCTATGGAATCTGAATCTTTATCGAGAAGATAATCTATTCTTTCTCTTGCTGTCATTTTTCCTTCATCACGAAGCTTTTGAAGCCTCTTTTCACCACCACCTTTTTTAATTTCGGTGAGTAAGCGATTTATTTCAGATAATTTTAATCTGTTCTGATCTTCTCGTTTATTGAATTCGATGTCCATAAAATTTTCAATTTTTCACGCTTAAAGATACTATTTTTATGAGGAATATAAATTGGAAGTAAAACAGATGTTTAATTATTTGGTTTCTAGTAAATTGTGAAATTTTTAACTAAAAAATATTTTTAAATAATTTATATTTTTTCTAACTTTACACTAGAGTAACAGAGATGGTATTCTCTGCAAAATACTCTAAGTTCCTAGTTTATTTTTTTAATAGTTTATTATTTGAAGGCCCTGAAAGTTTAACAAATTTTCAGGGTTTTTTTGGCGGTGTAGTTATTATTTTAATTTCTTTTAACTTTTTTTAGATTAAAATTATCTTTTTATCAATATTTTGCATTTGCTATTTGTAAATTTGCACGTTAAAAATTTAAAGGAGATAGGTTATGCATAAATTGGCACTTTTCAGGTTGCATTTAATAATTTTTTTATGGGGATTCACTGCAATTTTAGGAAAATTGATTCAAGCCAATGCCCAGATTCTTGTATTTTACAGAATGTTGTTTGCTTCTATCTTTCTGTATGTATTTATCAGATTTTTTAAAAAAGAAAGCATAAAGGTTTCTAAAAAAATATTTTTTCAGCTGGCGACAATAGGTTTTGCTATGGCACTCCATTGGTATTGCTTTTTTTATTCTATTAAAGTTTCCAATGTTTCTATTGCGCTAAGCTGTCTATCCTTATCAACACTTTTTGCCTCCATTCTTGAGCCTGTTATTTTTAAAAGAAAGATAGATGTATCTGAAGTGGTAATGGGAACAGTTATCGTAGCTTGTATACTATTGATCTTTAAGACAGAATTTCATTTTAAAGAAGGCATTATTTATGGAATTCTGAGTGCCGTATTCGGTACTGTTTTTTCTGTTTTTAATGGTAAGATGTTTGGGAAAACAAGTTCTGGAAACATAATTTTTTATGAAATCTTCTGTGGTTGGTTTATTTTAATGATATTTTATTTGCTTTCGGGGCAAATTTTTCAGATGAACGAAATAAACTACAGAGATCTGTCGTTAATATGCTTGTTAGCCAGTGTTTTTACTGCTTTTCCAATGCTGGAATCTGTTAATTTAATGAAATATATATCACCTTTTACGTTAATTTTAACAGTTAATTTAGAGCCGGTCTACGGAATTATACTAGCTTTTTTTATCTTTGGGGAATCAGAACATATGAGCCCAATATTTTATGTCGCTTCAGGTGTTATGATACTGGCAATCATTGCAAACGGATTAATAAAAGCCAGAAAAACTAAAAACTTAAACTAAGCATCAAATTTATATGATGAAAAAATATTTTTTACTTGCATTTTCACTGTTGTTTGGGCTTTCTCAATCTCAGATTATCAGGAAATATTCCAATGAATTCTTAAATATCGGAGCTGGAGCAAGAGGCCTTGCCATGGGAGGGGCGGTAATTACCAACCAGGATGATGTATATTCTCCTATGTGGAACCCTGCAGGTTTGATGTCTGTTGAAAGAGACTGGCAGGGAGCAGCAATGCATGCTGAATACTTTGAGTCTATCGCAAAGTATGATTATCTGGCTTATGCAAAAGTACTTGAAGAAGGCGTATTTGGTGTTTCCGTAGTAAGACTTGGAGTAGATAATATTTTGAATACAACTCAGATGATCGATTCTGAAGGGAACATTGATTATGATAAAATTACCAAGTTTTCTCAATCCGATTATGCAGCTATTCTTTCTTATGCATTCAGACCGGGAGGAAATCCTAAACTGGATGTTGGGGTGAATGCTAAAATTGTCTATAGAAATGTGGGTAAATTTGCGAATGGATATGGTTTTGGTTTCGATGTTGGAGCAATTTATAAGGCAGATAACGGCTGGAAGTTTGGAGGAATGGTGAGAGATATTACCACTACCGTAAACTTCTGGACGATCAATCAGAAAGAACTTTCTACTGTTGTAAACGGGGAGGAATTCAACCCTGCTCCTAAAGATAAACTGGAACTTACAATGCCTAAACTCAATGTAGGTGCCAGCAAATTATTCGAAATCAATAGCAGTGTTTATGTATTACCGGAAGCCGGGATCAATGTGGATTTTGCTAAAACTGCGTCATTAATTTCCACCGACTTTGCCAGTATCAGTCCATATGCCGGAGCTGAATTAGGCTATCAGAAAATGATTTTTGTAAGATTGGGGATCAACAGATTCCAGTCTATTACAGATATAGAGGATCTTAAAAGAAAAGTTTCTTTCCAGCCAAGTGCGGGTCTTGGGATCAGATATAGAGGGCTAACGCTGGATTATGCCATTACGAATTCGGGGATTGGCGGATCTAATTTCTATTCCAATTTCTTCTCTTTAAAACTGGATATGGGAGCATTCAGAAACGATTAAAACTGTAGAAATGAAAAAGTTATTAATGCTGATGTTGGTAGTAAGCTCAACATTGGCTTTTACCCAAAAGATTACCGACTATAGATATGTGGTGATTCCTGAAAAATTTAAAACCTTTAAGAATAGCAGTTTCGGATTGGAAGCTTATCTTGCTAAAGTGTTACAGGAAAAGAAATATGAAATTTTAACTGAGGCTATGGATAAATGGCCATCTGAGGCTAAAAATAATTCATGTAATGTAGTTAATGCTGAAGTATTGAATGATAAGAGCTTGTTTACAAATAAAGTAATTCTACAGTTCAGAGACTGCAACAAAAAGGTGATTTTTGAATCTAAAGGACGTTCAGATATAAAAGAATTTGAAGAGGGGTTTCCTGATGCATTGAAGCAGGCTTTAACATATGTAGCATTCTCCAACCCGGTAGAAATGCTGCCTGCTGCTAACAATAGTAATGCTGTTCAGAATTCCTCACAGTCTGAGCCTGTGGCATCAACAACAAATCAGGAGGGGAGCGATTACTCAAACGGAAAACTGGATCTTCAGAAAATACAGATTGAGCCTAATCAGTTTATTCTGGCAAAATCCGGAAGCTCAGTACCGTTTGCTGTTTTCAAAGCAACTTCAAAGAGCTCTGTTTTCCTTGTAAAAATGGCTGATGGGAATACCACCATCGGATATTTTGAAAATAGGAATATTGTGATAGATATTCCGCAGGCAGACGGAAGGTATTCCAAAGAAGTATTTGTGGCAAAATAATTTTCACAAGCAGAAATAAAAACATAAAAGGCTCTTGAAAAAAAGAGCCTTTTATAATATATATGCTGATGTGTTTTTCATAGTTCCGGAAATTTGAAATGCGATTTTATCTTTTTTAGAAAAAACGATTACCATGAAGATGTATAATGTTAAATTTAAAAGATTGATAAATTGGAGATCATTTTCATAGTATTATCGTTATTAGTTGATAACACTAATTTATGAAAAAAATATAAATAATGCTATTATTTAACAAAATATTTATTTATATGTTTATTTTGTTGTTTTATTTCATTTTGCATTGAAAAATATTTGATTTTTTTGTCCCTTGTTAATGAAATAGCAAATAGTTGTAAAATCCTATGAAAAGCGGATTTTCATTAAGAAAATTTAACAGTTGGTACCACACAATAATTAATTGGTATTAAAAAAATCCCAAATTACTTTCGCCTTACTTTTCCCTAAAATTTCTTCCAGGGTTTCCAGATTAGCTTCTTTGATACGTTTTACAGACTTCAGTTTAGACAGAAGCAGTTCAATAGTTTTTTCTCCCACACCAGGAATTTCTTCCAGTTCAGATTTTATAGTAGAATTTTTCCTTCTTGTTCTGTGATGTTTTACCCCAAATCGGTGGGCCTCATCACGTACACGTTGAAGGATTTTCAACGTTTCAGATTTTTTATCAAGATATAAAGGAATAGGATCTTCCGGAAAGAATATTTCTTCCAGCCTCTTGGCGATTCCTACAATGGTAATTTTTCCATAAAGTCCTAATAACCTCAGGCTTTTAACAGCAGAAGACAGTTGACCTTTTCCGCCATCAATAAGAATTAGTTGAGGAAGACTTTCTCCTTCATCAAGCATTCTTTTGTAACGGCGGTAAATTACTTCTTCCATCGTTGCAAAATCATTAGGCCCTTCGACCGTTTTAGGATGGAAAATTCTGTAATCTGCTTTACTCGGTTTTCCGTCTTTAAAAACAACACATGCAGACACAGGATTCGTTCCCTGAATATTTGAGTTATCAAAACCTTCAATATGTCTTGGCTCTACAGGCATTCTCAACAATTTCTGCATTTCAGCCATGATTCTGTTGGTATGTCTTTCAGGATCTACAATCTGAACCTGCTTCAATTTTTCAAGACGGTATTCTTTAGCATTTTTTTCAGAAAGCTCTACAATTCTCTTTTTGTCTCCTACCTTAGGAACAATCAGCTTTACATTGGGGATTTCTACAGAAAGATGAAATGGTAAAAGAACTTCTTTAGAATCTGAAGAAAATTTCTGACGGATCTCTATCAAAGCTTCCTCCATAATGTCTTCATCAGTCTCCTCAAGAATCTTTTTAATCTCGGTAGTAAAACTCTGGATGATATTCCCGTTTCTGATTTTAAAGAAATTGACATAAGCAGCGGTCTCATCACTCGTCATTCCGAAAACATCTACATCATCAATATTGGGATTTACTACGGTGTTTTTAGCCTGATAATCTTCAAGAATATCCAGTCTTTCCTTAATAATCTGAGCCTCTTCAAATTTAAGATTGGAAGCCAGTTTCATCATCTGATTCACCAGATAATCCTTTGCTTTACGGAAATCTCCTTTGATAATTCCGCGGATGGCATCTATTTTTTCGTCATAATCTTCCTTGCTTTCAAGGTCTTCACATGGGCCTTCGCAGTTTTTGATGTGATATTCCAGGCAGACTTTATATTTTCCATCCGCAATCTTGGCTGGAGAAAGATTCAGGTTACATGTTCTAAGCTTATAAATGTGTTTTATTGTATCCAGCAATATCTTTGCAGGACGTACTTTTGCATACGGACCATAATATTCTGATCCGTCTTTAATCATATTTCGGGTCAGAAAAATTCGAGGGAAATCTTCATTTTTGATACAAATCCATGGATAGGTTTTGTCATCCTTCAACATGACATTATAAAACGGCTGATACTCCTTGATCAGATTATTTTCCAATAACAAAGCATCATATTCACTGTTGACAATCGTGGTTTCCAGTCGCTGGATTTTGCTGACCATTATTTTGATCCTGTATCCGGAAAGGTTTTTGTTGAAGTAGGATAGAACCCTCTTTTTAAGATTTTTAGCTTTCCCCACATACAAAAGCTGTTCGTTTTTATCATAATAACGATAAACGCCGGGTTCGGATGGTAAGGTTTTGAGCTGTAGTTCTAAAGAAGGATTCATATAACAAAATTAAGGAAACTTTCCCTATTTAAAAAAGAAAAACCTGCAGATGGCTCTACAGGTTCTGTATTTTGATAGTCTGTCTTATCCGTGGTTCATTTCGGTATACTGGTAGATCAGAAAGCTTAAATAATTCCATTCTACAGAATTTTTTGGATACTTTTTCATGAATTCGGGATTATCACCAAATAAAAAGTCATAGTTATCCTCAAAATCATCTTTGTGAAGCCACATTACTTTATTACCTTTCTTTATATAATAAGATTTGATAACACCGCCTCCAAATGCTGGGGCACCGGCAAATCCTGTACTCACTGTTTCTGAAGCAAAAGGATCATGATAAACCGTAATAAGTTCATTAAATTCAGGATTGATCACCTGCATTAAGAAAGCTTTGGGCTCTTTCTTGTTTTTTAAAGAAACAATCTGGTTTTCGTAAGGAATGGCATCGTTGGTCACAGATTTACCGTATTTTTTTGTGCTGTAATTTCTCATGTTTGAAATGAACTTTGCTGCTTTCATAGATTTTTCAGTCTCTGTAGCATACAAATACATTTCAGCAATATCTGCTGCCTCGAATTTTACAGGCTTTCTGGTATCAACATCTTCAATGGTGATGGAAAGAATCTGTCCCCTCTGTTTTTCCCAGGATTTACTGTAACCCTGATGTTCTGTATTATCCTTTAAAATAATGGTGGAAACCTTTTTATCTGTTGCGGTATTGAAACCTTCGTTAAACAGATAGCGGTTCATTTCTTTTCTTTCTTCTTTTGAATATTTTACTTTCTGGGCGAAAGCAGCTGTGCTTGCTACACATAAAGCAAGGAGTAGAGTTTTCAGTCTCATGTATTATTGTTTTTAATTTTCGGGGCTAAAAGTAGTAAATTAATTCGCTTGTTTTATAAAAATATAGAAGATTAAAATTTAGCTTTTCCAATTATTGTGAAATGCGTAATTTTAAGAAAATTTTTTAGAAATGATATACGGAGTAGATGTTTTTACTTTCCATGATGTTCTGGAAATCTGTAAAAAGCCAAATAAAGCAAAGCTTAATAAAGCTTCAAAAGAACAAATCTTAAAATCTCAGAAAAACGTACAGAAGATAGTAGAGTCTGACAGATGCGTATATGGAATCAATACAGGATTCGGACCATTATGTGATACTAAAATTTCAGCGGACGAAACCGCTCAGTTACAATATAACCTGATCATTTCTCATGCAGTGGGTGTAGGGAAGCCTATTGATAAAGAGCTTTCCAAGATTATGATGATTGCCAAAGTACATGCTCTTTCGAAAGGATTTTCAGGCGTTTCCCTGGAAGTAATTGAAAGAATGATTCTGATGCTTGAGAAAGATATCATTCCGGTGGTTCCTGAACAAGGATCTGTAGGGGCCTCAGGAGACCTTGCTCCACTAGCACATCTTGTACTGCCTTTGCTTGGTTTAGGACAAGTTTGGGAAGGAGATCAGGTTTCCGAAACAATAGATGTTCTTAAAAAACACGACCTTGAACCATTAGCTTTAGGCCCAAAAGAAGGATTAGGATTGATCAATGGTACGCAGTTTATCCTTGCTCATGCAATCAAAGGACTTGAAAAATTTGAATATTTACTGGACCTGGCGGATATGACTGCTGCCATGAGTATTGAAGCGTACAGAGGTTCTGCAAGCCCTTTCAAAAAAGAGCTTCACGAGATCAGACCTTTTGAAGGCAGTAAAAAAGTAGCGGCAAGAATGCTTAAGTTCTTAAAGGGATCAGAAAATTTAAAAGCTCACGAAGATTGTGAAAGAGTTCAGGATCCTTATTCCATGAGATGTGTACCACAGGTTCACGGAGCCAGCAGAAATGCTTTTGAGCACCTTAGAGGAATGGCAGAAACAGAATTGAATTCCGTTACCGATAATCCGATTGTATTAAGTGCCGAAGAATCTATTTCAGGTGGAAACTTCCACGGACAGCTGATGGCACTTCCTTTAGACTATGCTACATTAGCCGCAGCAGAATTAGGGAATATTTCAGACAGAAGAAGTTACTTATTGTTAGAAGGAAAGTATGGACTTCCAAGATTATTAACAGAAAGCTCAGGATTGAATTCCGGATTTATGATTCCTCAGTATACTTCAGCTGCCTTGGTTACAGAGAATAAGACATTATGTTTCCCTGCATCGGCAGACTCTATTCCTACAAGTTTAGGACAGGAAGACCATGTTTCTATGGGAAGTATTTCAGGAAGAAAATTCAATCAGGTGCTTGGAAATCTTGTGAATATTCTGTCTGTTGAGCTGATGTTTGCTGCTCAGGGACTTGAATTCAGAAGACCTGCAAAATGTTCTAAAGTAATTGAAGAAAACTTTGCGATTCTTCGTTCCAAAGTTGCCAAGCTGGAAGACGACAGACTGATTGGTAAAGATATGCTCGCAATTGCTGAGTTAATTAACGAAAGAAAATTTGTTGTCAACTAATAAAAATAAAGCAAAGGCTTCCGAAAGGGAGCTTTTCGTTTTTTTAATCAATAATGCTGGGTTTAAACCTATAAGGTTTGATTCTATGCACATTCATCTTTTAATCAAATAAAAATGCACATATACAGAACAGATTCCAGCCATAAAGATTTTCAAAATCTCGTAAAATCCCTGGATGCTACTTTATCAGAGCATAATGGAGAAGATGACGGTTTCTTTGCTCAGTTCAATACAATTGATACCATTAAAAACTGTCTCGTAGCTTATATAGACGGTATTCCTGCAGCGTGTGGAGCATTCAAGCCCTTTTCAGAAGATACCGTAGAAATAAAAAGAATGTTTACCCATCCGGAATTCAGAAAAAAAGGATTAGGCTCTGCCATTGTAAAAGAACTTGAAAACTGGGCTACAGAATTGAATTTTAAAAAAGCAGTCCTGGAAACCTCCCGGGATCTCAAAAATGCAATTTCAGTATACGAAAAAAGCGGGTTTAACAGAATACCAAATTATGGGCAATACATTGGAGTTGAGAAGAGTATGTGTTACGAAAAAGCACTATAATTTAATATTCATGTCATGCTAAATTCATTTTTTTTAATTTTTAATTCTCAGTAAAGTGTTATATTGTGGTTCCAACCAAAATTATAACATATGAAAAAAACTGTATTCCTACTGGCAATATTTTTTGCCCTAAACTCGTGTTCCAGAGAAGAACTTCAGAACGAAAATGTAAGAACTGAAATGTCTCAGAAAGATCCGCTGACAGCAAAACAGATCAACGAAAGGATCAATCAGGCAATTAAAACGGACGGTACTTTTAACTGGAAGAATGAATCTGATCATTTCGTATGGAGTGCTATTTTCCGCGGAAATAAAATGGTATCTATCGGTTTTGGAACTTCTAAAGATGATTTCGACAGAAGTAAATCTCCAAACAGCAATGATATTGAAAAAGAAGTTCTTTCCGTAATCAAAAAATATGAAGGAAAAGAAGAGAGAAATTTCCTTCTCCTTTCAGATCAGTATCTTAATCAGATGGATGTTGTGATAGAAAATGAAGAAACGGTTTCCGCTCTTCGACAAATGAAAAACATCCGATATATAGAACCGGCAGATTATCATTATTTTGAATTTGAAGCTCAATATAATGCAGCTGCAAAATCTTCAGGAAGTGGTTCGTCAGGATGCGGATTTTCATCATCTACATTAAGTACTGCAGACTATACTTCAACAACGCCAGGTGCAAAAATACCTTGGGCTTTCACCAGACACAGCATTCCTGAGGCCTGGAGCTACAGTACCGGAGCTGGTGTGACCATCGGACTTATTGATACCGGAGTTTCTCCTGAACAGACTTTATTGGGAGGAAGTTTTAATAATGGAGCTTCTTCGGGAAGAACAATCAGTAAATACGGAGTGTATAATTCAGACGGATCAGGAGATCAGTGCGGGCACGGAACGAAAATGGCTTCGGTAATGGCAGCTCCAAGAAATAACGCAGGATTACCTGTAGGAGTAGCTTATAATGCTAATCTGATCGCCTACAGAGCTGCAGAAAATGTTGTTCTTGAAACATCCAGTGAGCAGACTGCTGTAAAAACAGCTTTCACGGAACTGGGTAACAATACCAATGTGAAGATCATCTCAATGTCAATGGGGCACATCTTCTCCGTTGGAAAAATTGAGGACGGTGTCAAATATGCTTATTCTAAAGGGAAACTGATTTTCTGCGCCGGAGGTACTTCAACCAGTTTTACCAGCTTTGTTGGAGTAATTTTTCCTGCATCAATGCCGGAAACTCAGGCGATAACCGGTGTAAAAGAGAATACTTCCAATCAGAAATGTGATGTGTGCCACTCAGGAAGCCAGATTGATTTTACTTTCCAGATGGAAAGAGCTTCAGGAAATACTGTTCCGGTTCTGAGCTATTACAACGGCCAGGCAGATTATGTGGGAGGTTCTTCGGTAGCTACTGCAGCTACGGCGGGAATTGCAGCGCTGGTTTGGGCTAAAAATCCATCATGGACAAGAGATCAGGTTCTTACCAAAATGAGACAGTCTGCAACCTATTATCCTAATGTGAATTCAAGTTACGGCTACGGAAATATCAATGTTCTGAAAGCGGTACAATAAATAATAATTCCATAAAAAGAAAAGAAGCCGTCTCACAACTGAGGCGGTTTTTCTTGTTAAAAAGTAAATAAATT
>NZ_JBMDJJ010000047.1:0-17807 GCF_057809135.1 Chryseobacterium sp. FG46
GCCAGAAATGGAAATTGTCTCAAACAGGAGGAAATTATAAAATAATTAATAAGAACAGTAACAAACTGATTGACAATCCTTCCAGTTCCACTTCTGACGGTACAATAATGACCCAATATAGTGATACCGGAGGTGAAAACCAGCAATGGCAGTTAGTGGATTTAGGAACAGGATATTATAAAATCATAAATGTTTCAAGTGGCAAAGCATTAGATAACTCCGGATCCAGTACAACAAATGGTACAAATATAATACAGTCTACTTATGGAGGAGGAAATAATCAGCAATGGAAGATTGTTAATTTGGCAGCTTCTGCCGGAAAGATGGCTGGTTCTTTTACCCCATCAGACCAAAGCAATACTATTGAGAAACTGGTCGTATATCCAAATCCTTTAAAAAGCAATACACCACTAAAAATAGACGTGCCGGCAGGATGGAAAAATTCGACATTGTTTATATTCGATAGTCTAGGGAAATTAATGGTAAATGCTACATTAAAGGAAGGCGTAAACGAGATGTTACTTAATATATCTACCGGGGTTTACTATTTAAAAATTGTCAATCAAAATGATACTTTTAATACAAAACTTCTTGTGAAATAATGTTGGTGTAACTAGTTGAAAAGGCCCATCATATAATTTATGATGGAGCTTTTTTTAAAAGATTTTCCTGGTTGTGATGAGAGAGTTAAGGGTAATGGGCTGGAAGCTGGAAGAGAGAGCTGGAAGTTACTATCGCCCTACAATTTCTGATGCTGTTGTAAACTGGATGACGCAGTCTTTAGGTTTTATATAACAGAAGGAGGAGGGAATTTTTCTAACTGTACAGAAATAAGATTTTATTCCTCTAACATTGGATTGATTAAAAATTAAGCAATAAATATGTTAGCAGATATAATAAATATGTCTGTTATTTTTACTAACACTTCATAAAATAAAAAATGAAAACAAAAATTTACATATTAATTATGTTATGTATGTTGTTTTCTTTATCGAAAGCACAATACCAAATAACTGCCTATAAAGTAACATCATTACAGCCTTCTGAACCTGGTTCAGAAGTAGAAAATTGCATTGATGATAATGACGCAACAACCTACCACTCCTTATGGAATGCCAACGGTATTCCGGATCAACTGGATTTTTACTTTGTAGATGTACAAAGTATAAACAAGCTTGAATATATACCAAGAGCTACAGAAACTAATGGTATCTGGACAAAAGTAGATGTCTATTATTCCACTCAGGACAATCCTACTACTTTCATTCAAAAGAAAAGTCAGGTTGTGTGGGCGGAAAACAATAAAAAGAAAACGATAGATCTATCTTCATCACCCATACTTAAACCTTACATTATTAGGCTTTACATAACAGAAGGAGGAGGTAATTTTTCTAGTTGTGCTGAAATGAAATTTTATTCATCTCAACAACCGCCTGTTTATAGCATAGATGATTGTAAACCGCCAATTGGTGGTCTGTCTACTGTAACCAATAACGTAAAAGTACCCGTTATAGCAGCAGGATCTTTTGCTTCCAGTAAAGAAACTAAAAAAGGAAATAATAGTTTAAAAATGAGCTTTGATGGAGATACTTCCACATTTTATCACTCTGAGTGGGAGCCAACATCCAATGTATTTCCTATTACGTTAAACTATCACTTTAATGGGACAAAGCCTATAGGCTATTTGCGCTATATCCCAAGACAGGACGGGCAGAATAATGGTTTTTTCGGAAAAGTATCAATTTTATATAATACAAAAAGCAATACCACTTACATACCACTTATGAATTATGATTTTGGTATGACTGGCGCAATTACAGATGTTCATTTTCCATCTACTATTACTCCAGCCAATATTAAAATTGTTGTTCAAAATGGCTTGAATAATTTTGCGAGCTGTGCAGAAATGGCGTTTTATCCTAAGAAAGCACTTCCTTATGGAGATATTTTTGCAGATAACATTTATTCTGAACTGAAGCCGGGCGTTACCCAGGAAATTATAGACGGAATTACCAACCCTTTTTATAAAGCATTGGCTCAATGTCTCTTTAATAAAACCTATAATAAAAAATACAGAGTAAAATCATATGAAGTATATCCTACCTTAAAGACTACCCGGAATGCATTAAAAACAGATGCTTATGATTCATTTGAGAATATGACAGGAATTGTATTTAAGGCAAAGACTAAAATTGTTTTATTTATGGACAGTGCCCCAGGTCCTGTATTTTTAAAAGTACACAATTTTGCCAACGAAGGAAAATTTACGGAAAAATCATATCCTCTTAAAGCAGGATTAAATATTATTGAAAGTGAAACAGGAGGATTAGGATATATCAGTTATTACAATGATAACAGTGCTTTGCCTCCAGTTAAAATTAATATTGTTACAGGCACCTTAAATGGTTATTTTGATTCTGCTACTGCTATTACTGCGGCGGAATGGAAAACATTATTGCTAAATAATGCTTCCCATAAATTAGATATCAGAGGCCAATATATTCACCTTGTATTTGATAAAAGTGCTTTAAGAACATATGTTCCGGATAATCCTGCTGAATTTATCAACGCTTATGATAATATCATAAGACAACAAAGAATACTAATGGGATTGTTTAAATATGGTAAATCACCAAAAAATCGCCAATTTGCATATACTGAATCCAAAGGAGGCTGGTTTCAATATAATCCTGGAGCTCACTTTGATTTAACTTGGGGACCTGCTAACTGTACCTCTGTCAGTAATATGGATTACTGGGGCGTGGGGCACGAACTAGGACACGTAAATCAAATTAGACCCAATCTTAGTTGGATAGGGTTAAGTGAAGTAACTAATAATATTTACTCTGCTTGGAATGAATATACAATGAGTAAAGGGGTACCAAGATTAGAAAGAGAACCATTTAAAACAACTGACTCCGGAGCAGAACTAGAAGGGGGGAAAGCAAATAAAAGTGTAAATTATACTCTTATAGGTAAGAAAAACGTGCTGAGGACTATTGCTGAAAATATTGAGGACTATAACTTTCTTATTTTCCGTCCATTCTGGCAGTTAGAATTGTATTACCAGGTGGCTGGTGCAGCCAGAGGAGGGCTTGCTCTTACAGATGAAGAACATCCGTCACCTGCATCTGCGGTAGACTATGCACATTGGTATGGTGATGTAGCAGAAAAATCAAGAAACACAGACGCTGCCAACTTAACCAACGGACAGCTCTCTATGGAATTTGTTAAAAATACCTGTGATGCTGTACAAGAAGATCTCACAGACTTTTTTACCGATGCAGGTTTCCTAAGACCTGTCAATATAAACATAAACGATTATGGAGTACAAAATATTACCGTTACGCAAAATATGATTGATGCTACCATTGCAGCAATTAAAGCAAAAAAGTACCCTAAGCCCGTCTCTCCGGTAATGAATTATATTAATGCACATAACGTAAAAGTATTCAGGGATAAGCTCCCTTTATCAGGAACCACCGGAAATGGAGTTACTTTATTAAACACTGCTACAGGTCCTCAGCTTAAAGTAGACCAGGTTAATGTATGGAAAAATGTTGTAGCATATGAAGTTTATGATACTCATGGTGCTTTGGCTAGAATATCATTGGCAGGTATTGGAGATACCACAAACCACACTACGATAATAGAATATCCCACAGGATCAGCTAAAGTGTATGCTGTGGGCTATAACGGGAGCAAAATATTGGTATATCCAAAAATTTCAGCAGCCTCTAAAGCAAAAAATTCAGCAGCTCCTGAGGTAAATAAAGTAAGTAAACTGAGAATTTACCCTAATCCTGCGAAATCATCAGATGCCGTGAAACTGGAACTGACTGATTCAAAAGGGAAATATACAATGTCTGTATATTCGTTATCGGGATCTTTAGTATTGCAGTCTGAAGGAGATATTAAAACCCTCAATGATAATATCAATAAAAGTCTTGGCACATTCAATTCTGGGATATACCTTGTTTCTGTAAAAGATGAAAAAGGTCAGATTTATAAAACCAGATTGATTAAAAATTAAACAGTGATTATACGAGCACACAGGTTTTATCATGTCTGTTATTAAAATAAATATGGGTAGCTTTTTAAACGAAATCGTTCAATAAGTTATCCATGTTTTTTAAAAAGAGAGCTACTCTTTTAATAAAAAAAACTACTTTTGAAAGTGTTTGAATAGCATTTGGTTACAATTGGTTTTTATCTTAAAAGTTGATTTTAATCTTAATTTCTTAGAGTAGTGTAAAATGTAAATTAATAAATAAATCAAGGTAAATGAATGTAGTTTTAAATTCAAAAATTCAAAAGATTTTACTCCTGAGCTCTTTTCTTTTCTTCATTGGAAAAACTCAGGCTCAAAAAATTGAAAATGTTGCTAAGAAAGGAGAAACTTCAGTAGAAGTTTTGCTTTCTGGCAACAAAAAAATACGGATAGATTTTTATGGAGAAAATATTTTTAGATTATTTTTCGATCCCAAAGGTGGAGAAGTAAGAAATCTTGAGGCAATACCTCCTGCTCAGATTTTGGTAGATCAGCCCAGAAAAAAAGTACAAGAAATTGCAGTCAACAATTTACCACAGACTATTTCTATCTCTACTCGTAAAGTGAAAATAGAAATTGACAAAACAACTTCTTTATTTAAAGTATTTAACCTGAAACTTAATAAAGAGGCTTTTTCTTTTATGGCTCCCATTGAATTTAATTCCAAAGAAGCAGTGCTTACTTTATCTCAGGGAAAAGATGAATATTTCTATGGAGGCGGTGTACAAAACGGCCGGTTTTCTCATAAAGGAAATACGATTTTAATTGTTAATCAAAATAACTGGACTGATGGTGGCGTAGCCTCTCCAAATCCTTATTACTGGTCTACAAATGGATATGGTTTTATGTGGCATACTTTCAAAAAAGGATATTATGATTTTGGTAAACAAAATAAAAATGAAGTGAAACTGGCTCATGAGACTGATTACCTGGATGTTTTCTTTATGGTAGATGATCATCCTAAATCTTTGTTGAATGATTTTTACCAGCTCACAGGAAACCCCGTACTTTTACCTAAGTTTGGTTTTTATGAAGGTCATCTTAATGCCTACAATAGAGATTATTGGAAAGAAGATGATAAAGGAATCCTATTTGAAGACGGAAAAAGATATAAAGAGAGCCAAAAAGATAATGGAGGAGTTAAAGAATCTTTAAATGGAGAAAAAAACAACTATCAGTTTTCTGCCAGAGCCGTTATAGACCGTTATAAAAATGCAGATATGCCTTTAGGATGGATATTGCCAAATGATGGTTACAGTGCAGGATACGGACAGACAGAAACCTTGGATGGCAATATAGCTAACTTAAAATCTCTCGGAAATTATGCCAGAAAAAACGGCGTAGAAATAGGATTGTGGACACAGTCTGATTTGCATCCAAAAGAAGGAATAAGTGCTCTTTTGCAGAGAGATATCATAAAAGAAGTGGGTGACGCAGGCGTAAGAGTCCTAAAAACGGATGTTGCCTGGGTAGGCCCTGGATACTCATTCGGGCTTAACGGCATTTCAGATGTGGCTCAGATAATACCACGCTATGGTAACGGGAGCCGTCCTTTTATCATTTCGCTGGACGGCTGGGCTGGTTCACAACGATATGCCGGTATCTGGACAGGAGACCAAACGGGTGGAGAGTGGGAATATATCAGATTCCATATTCCTACCTATATAGGTTCTGGTTTGTCTGGCCAGCCTAACATTACTTCGGATATGGATGGTATTTTTGGCGGGAAAAACCCGATTATCAATACAAGGGATTTCCAATGGAAAACCTTTACCCCTATGCAGCTCAACATGGATGGCTGGGGAACAAACGAAAAGTATCCCCATGCTTTGGGTGAATCCGCTGCTTCTATTAACAGGAACTATTTAAAATTGAAATCCACCCTGATGCCTTATACCTATAGTATAGCTAAGGAAGCCGTAGATGGATTGCCAATCATCAGAGCAATGTTTTTAGATGAGGCTAATGAATATACTTTAGGGAAATCTACTCAGTATCAGTACCAGTATGGACCCTATTTCCTGGTAGCTCCAGTATATCAGGCCACAAAAATAGATAAAGAAGGAAATGATATCAGAAATAATATTTACCTTCCTAAAGGCAATTGGATTGATTACTTTACAGGACAAACTTATGAGGGAGGGATTATTTTAAATCATTTCGATGCCCCAATTTGGAAACTTCCTCTATTTGTGAAGCCAGGCGCTATTATTCCGATGGTAAATCCCAACAACAACGTTCATCAAATCAATAAAAAATTAAGAATTTATGAAGTGTATCCTTCAGACAAATCAAGCTTTACAGAATATGATGACGATGGCATAACCGAAAATTATAAGAAAAATGAATCTGTAAGCACCCTTATAGAAAGTAGGGTAGTTAAAAATACAGCAACAATAAGTATTTCTCCTACTCAAGGTAACTTTAATGGTTTTGAAAAAGAAAAAATGACAGAATTTAGAATTAATGTTACTAAAAAACCATCCGGTGTAAAACTTTCTGTTGGAGGTAAAAATATAAATCTGAATACAGTAAATACCTTAGATGAATTTAATAATGCCACCAACGTCTATTTTTACAACAGCAAACCGGAATTCAATAATTTTTCCACCAAAGGTTCTGAGTTTTCAAAAATTTCGATTACCCGAAATCCACAACTTTGGGTGAAAACAGAAATTACCGATATAAGCAAAAACAAAGTAGAGCTTATCATTAAAGATTACCAGTTTACCAATTCTAACCAATTAAAAAACAACTCCGGAGCATTTGCAGAAGCTTTAAAACCAATCACTTCAGAAAATACAAACACTGCATATTCTATATTGCCATCATGGAATAAAATCCCTAATGCTGATTACTATGAAATATTATGTAACAATATGGTATACAGTAATATAAAAGATACTTCTTTCTTATTTGAAGGATTGGCTCCTGAAACGAAATATGATTTCAAATTAAGAGCTGTAAATAAAACCAATACTTCTGATTGGGTTTCTTTCTCATCCCGAACCAATAAAAATCCTTACGAATTTGCCATTAAAGGCATAAAAGCTACCGTTACAATTCCAAGTCAGGAAGGAGAAGGTATAGAAAATCTTTTTGATCAGGATGTGAGTACGGGCTGGCATTCGGATTATGAAAAAAGCAAAGTTCCTTTTGAGATAATTTTAGACTTAGGCTCCATCAACACAATCAGTAAATTAGAATATATCCCTAGAAACAGCGGTTATAACGGAGTATGGATGAATGGTAAAATTTCGTATAGTGATAATAAAAAAGACTGGACAGAACTTGGCTCTTTTACATGGGATAGAGATAACATAAGTAAATCTTTAGACTTCGCCACCCATCCTACCACACGATTTATGAAGATTGAAGTCAGCAGTGCTTTCAAAAACTTTGGTAGTGGAAACGAATTATATGTATTCAAAGTTCCCGGATCTTCAAGTTTGCTTCCCGGTGATATCAATAATGATCAGAAAATTGATAGGAATGACTTTACTTCATATATGAATTATACAGGTCTGAGAAAAGGAGATTCTGATTTTGAAGGATATATTAGCCATGGGGATATAAATAAGAACGGCTTCATTGATGCATTTGATATTTCTAACGTCGCTACAAAAATAGATGGAGGAGTAAGCGATGAAGAATTGAAACCACTGCAAGGCAGCATTACAGCCTCTGCTTCAAAACAGCAATATGCTAAGAATGATATTGTTGAAGTAGTAGTAAAAGGTAGTAATCTGCAATCTGTAAATGCATTGAGTTTTGCTATTCCATATAACCAGCAGGAATTGGAATACATAGGAATAACGCCATTAAATATCGGCCAAATGGAAAACCTGACTTATGACAGACTGCATTCCAACAAAGAGAAGGTATTATATCCTACGCTGGTTAATGTAGGACAAAAACGTCCTTTAGAAGGAACAGCAGATTTATTCATTATTAAATTTAAAGCAAAACGAAACGGATCATTTAATATAAAAGCTTCTAACGGATTGCTGGTTGATAAAACACTGAATTATATTGACTTTTAATAACAAAATTGTTTAAAAGCAAGAGAAAGAATTTACATTTTCTTGACACGATTTCAAGAAATGAGTAAGTTAAAAAATCAAGGCTTGGATTTTATAATCTGAGCCTTTTTTCAAAACCAGGCATAAATTGGGTTCAGAATGTTACCTCATTTTTTAGCTTTGGCTTGTATTTTTATGAAACAACTTCAGCTAATAAATTTAATTCAAATCAATTATAGGGAATTCCTGATAATTAAATCAGAAGCATTTTCAATTCTCCCTTGCTTGGTATTAAGAACCATTTCTGCCAAAATCTTTCCCATTTGCCAGAAATCTGTAGAAATTGTAGTAATACCATTTTCTACAATACCTTTAAGGGGTGTTTCGTTGTAGGAGATAATGCCGAAATCCTTTCTAATCTTTAGCTTCTGTTTTTTAGATTGCTTAATGACATTTACTAAATGCCTGTCATCCGGAATTATGAATACGTCTCCGTTCATTATTTTCTCATCAGTGAAATTACAGATAATCTCATATTTCATTTTATACTGTTTACAAAAACCTGTAAATCCTTCTACCATGCCTATAGGTTCTTTTTTTCCGGGGAAAATAAGAATCAATCTTTGGTAGGCCTCAAGCAATGTTTTCGCTTTTGATAGACCATTATACATGTCTTTTGAGAAATTCTGGTGTACTGATGAATATTCTCTTAAATGTAAATTGGTTTGGTCTAATAGGTAAACGTCCTTCTTGGGAAGCATCTTGATAATGGGTGCCGTATCATTCATATTGCCTGGCATTATTATGTATTTTGTGTAGTTTCCATTATTTTCTTCAATTAACTTCTTGAAGACATCTATATTGAAATAGTGGAAAAAAACGTGGATATTAGATCTTTGTTGCAGCTCTTCCAAAAATGAATTATAAAGGGTTTCCTTGAAAGCATTCAGCTCATCAAATAATAGAAAAATTCGCTCTTCAAAATCCCAATCAGTACTTTTTATATAGTATCCCTTACCCAAAATGGCATTTACTATACCTCTCTTTTTCAGTGTTTCATAAGCATACAGGACGGTGTCTCTGGAAATGCCAAATTCCATGCACACTTTATTTATGGAAGGTAGTTTGTCATTTTTTTTCAAAAGTTGCTGGGCAAGAGCTTTTTCAATGGAATTTATAATCTGTTGGTATTTAGGGACAACCGAATCGGGAATTATTTTAATAAGCTTCATAATATTTCCATTTTTTTAAACTAGTAGTAAATATACAAAAACTGGTAGGAACAAGTATGGAAGTCTTTTCCAAATTTATACATTTGATAATATAAGGTTTCCTTTTGTATGGTTTTGGCGCAAAAGATTCAGTTTTGTTTTAAATGATCTATTAGAAGTGCTGAACTATTAAATACTTTAGAGTACATAAAAGTGCTGAAAAAGTAGAGAAATCTATGATAAACTTACTATAAAAATTTTAAGCGTGGGAAAACTATCGACATTTGATTTTGTTATATTTCTAATTTATTTTTTGGTTGTAACACTATACGGCTTATGGATATACAAGCGAAAAAAATCAAAAAATGCAGGAAGTAAAGATTATTTCCTCGCAGAAGGCTCGCTTACATGGTGGGCAATTGGAGCGAGTTTGATTGCCTCTAATATTTCGGCAGAACAATTTATTGGGATGAGCGGAGAAGGATTTTTCATAGGAGTAGCTGTTGCCGCCTACGAATGGCTGGCTGCCATTGCACTTATAATTATAGCGGTATGGTTTATTCCTATTTATCTCAAAAATAAAATTTATACGATGCCCCAGTTTTTGGAAACACGATATAATAAGTCTGTTTCTCTTATTATGGCTGTTTTCTGGTTATTTTTGTATGTAATTGTCAATCTTACTTCCATTCTTTATTTAGGAGCTGTGGCTATTGATTCATTGCTGGGTGCAGGTCATCTGCATATCATTATGATTGCACTTTTACTGATGGCGTTGTTTATTGGATTGGGAGGAATGAAAGTTATTGGATACACGGATGTTATTCAGGTAGCAGTTCTTATTATTGGTGGCTTTGCTACAGTTTATATGGCATTGCAGGTTGTGGATCAAAGAATTAATGGGGCTGCTATTGGAAATGCCCTAGCAGGTTTTGATACCCTTTTGAAAGAAGCTCCGGGACATTTCAAACTCATTCTAAATAAACCACAAATGACAACAACTACTTTATCAATGCCGGAAAACTTAGCGGCACAGAAATATGTAGTTTTGCCAGGTTTAGCAATGTATTTTGCTGGACAATGGATTGTACAACTTAATTATTGGGGATGTAACCAATATATTACGCAAAGAGCATTAGGAGCAGACTTAAAAACAGCAAGAACAGGAATTTTATTTGCAGGATTTTTAAAACTTTTTATGCCTGTAATTGTTGTGCTTCCCGGGATAGCAGCTTACGTACTCTATACAAAAGGTCATTTGTCAAATTTTAATGGGGTAAAAGATAGTGCTTATTCTGCAATGCTGGGGTTGCTTCCATCTGGACTTAAAGGTCTTGCAGTTGCTGCCTTAACAGCCGCAATAGTAGCATCACTTGCTGGAAAAGTAAATAGTATATCTACAATTTTTACTTTGGATATTTATAAAAAATATTTAAGAACCAACGCATCTGAGATGCAAATGGTAAGAACAGGACGTTGGGCAATCATAATGGCGATGCTTATTGCTTTGGTATTTACATGGACAGATGTTTTGGGAATTGGTGGAGAAGGCGGTTTCACATTTATACAAAAATATACTGGTTTTATTAGTCCGGGTGTATTTGCTATGTTTATTTTAGGGATGTTTTGGAAAAGAACTACTGGAACCGCTGCTATAGTTGGAGTTATTCTTGGTTTTTTATTATCTATTTTCTTTAACAGCTTTGCAGTTAAACTATTTGGAAAAGAAACATGGATTTATACAGCATTCACTTATGAAAAATTGGAAAATGGTGTGGTGAAAACCATTACGGAGATTCCTTTCCTTATCAATATGGGTTGGTCATTTTTTATTACTGCAGCTGTAATGGTTCTATTAAGTGTTTTTGAGCCAAAAGTAAATCCAAAAGCTTTTGTCACGGACAAAGATATGTTTAATGTGGACAATAGAACATTATTCCTGATTGTCATTATTCTATTACTTCTAACTGCTATTTATATTCGTTTTTGGTAATAGAAATAATTTTGAGTTTTGTATTTGAGAAAAATGAGAAATGGTGATATTTATGGAATATTGTTTGTCATTTTTTAGCCGTTGTTGGGCAGGAGTTTATTCAATGGAATTGATAATCTGTTGCATTACTGTCCGATAAAAAGTATAAAAATATTGAAAATATTAATATTTTCGGTATGAATTAACAGGTCGCTCCTCCGGAGCTATAATTTAAAAACAATACGTCCTATTAATAGTCAGCTCCCATAGGAGCTAGATGGGATCTGCTGTTAGTAGAAAAAAATGAAGTCTCCGTAAAAAATAAAGCTCCAGAGGAGCGATCTGTTAATGATGCTTTAATTTAATCGGACAAGAATGAATCTGTTGGTATTTTGAGTATAACCGTACTTAATCAACCTCATTATATTTCCAGATTGGTAAACTGGTAGTAAAGCCAAAAAAACCGGTAGGAACTAGTGTGATAGTATTGAGTAAATCTATAAATTTATTTTACTAACTCAATTAGACTTATAATAAATTACTATGAAGCTTATTAAAAATATAATTTTAGCCCTGTCTTTAGTAGGTGCAAATTTGATACATGCGCAGCAGAAACCTATTAAATATGAATCTTTCAAAATCGAAGATGGAGAATTTAAATTGAACGGACAGGCTGTTAAATTGCATTCAGGTGAGATTCATTATGCTAGAATTCCTCATGAGTATTGGAGGCATCGCTTAAAAATGGTTAAAGCGATGGGATTAAATACAATAGCTACTTATGTATTCTGGAATTATCATGAAATAGCTCCTGGAAAATGGGATTTTCAAACTGGAAACCGAAATTTAGCTGAGTTTTTGAAAATAGCAAAAGAAGAAGGCTTAATGGTCATTCTTCGTCCGGGACCTTATGTATGTGCAGAATGGGAATTTGGTGGTTATCCTTGGTTTTTGCAAAATGACAAGGATATGAAAATCAGAGAATATAATACTCCTTTTTTAAATTCTACAAAAGCATATTTCACAGAGCTTTACAAAGTGGTAAAACCTTATCTGATTGTTAATGGAGGTCCTATTGTTATGGTGCAGGGAGAAAATGAATTTGGGTCTTTTGTTAGTCAACGAGAAGACATTAAACTGGAAGATCATAAAAAATATAGTTCATCTGTATTTGATCAGTTAAAAGAAGTGGGTTTCAAAGGAATGGAGTTTTTTACATCAGATGGTGACTGGCTATTTGAAGGAGGTGCTTTGCCTGGAGCGTTGCCAACTGCAAATGGAGACGAAAATCCAGACAATATTAAGAAAGAAGTAAAGAAATTTCATAATGGAGAAGGTCCTTTTATGGTGGCAGAATACTATCCCGGGTGGTTAGATCATTGGGCAGAACCTTTCCCTCGTAAAGCTGCGGAAAGAGTAAAAAGCCACATTGAAAAATTCATGAATAATGATATTTCTTTTAATATTTATATGGTACATGGAGGAACTAATTTTGGGTTTACTTCGGGAGCTAACTATGATGAAGAACATGATATACAGCCAAGTATGACCAGTTATGATTATGATGCTCCTATTACTGAGGCAGGATGGGAAACCGAAAAATACCTGAAATTAAGAGAATTATTAAAAGATGCCTCTACACCTCCTATTCCTTCAAAAATTCCGGTTATTCAGATTCCGGGTATAAAATTGTCTCAGGCAATGGATTTAGAAAATTTAAAAAACCATATAAAACCAGTCATTAATGACAATCCTTTAGCTTTTGAGGAATTAAATCAGGGGCATGGGTATGTTTGGTATAGCAAAAATTTTAATCAGCCAATTAAAGGAACTTTAAAACTTGATGGATTAAGAGATTATGCAATTGTTTATGTGAATGGGAAAAAAGTAGGAGAGCTTAACCGGTACTATAAAAAATATGAATGTGAAGTGAATATACCCTTCAATGGAAAATTGGACATTCTGGTAGAAAATATGGGAAGAATTAACTATGGGGCTAATATTAATAAGAATACAAAAGGAATTATTTCTCCTGTATTTATTAATGACCGAAAAATAACAGGAGATTGGGAAATGTATGGGCTTCCTTTTGAAAATGCTCCCTTAATTGACGCAAAACAAAAATCAGATCTAAAAGAGAACAGGCCAGCCATCTACAAAGGAAATTTTAATGTATCAAACGTGGGAGATACTTTCTTAGATATGCGGCCTTTTGGAAAAGGAATTGTATTTGTTAATGGAATTAATTTAGGAAGATATTGGTCTGTAGGGCCGCAGCAGACATTATATTTACCAGGATGTTATTTAAAGAAGGGTAATAATGAGATTATTATTTTTGAACAGAAAAATAATAAAATAATTAAAGAATTAAACACATTAGCCGAACCTATTTTGGATAAGTTAAACCCTGAAAATGGGTTAAACTGATATAAAAATAAACTCAATATGAGTAATTCATTTAACAGTAAAAATCATCCCCATAGAAGATATAATCCTTTATTGGATGAATGGGTTTTAGTATCACCACAAAGAGCCAATAGGCCATGGCAGGGACAACAGGAAGAACCGTTACCAAGCGTTCAAAATCAATATGACACCGAATGCTATTTATGCCCGGGAAATTCAAGAGCTAACGGAGTCCAGAACCCCCGGTATGAAGGTGTATATGTATTCGATAATGATTTTGGAGCTTTATTGAGCGTAGGAGTAACCTTCGATGAAGCCGGGGATGAATTATTTAAAATTAAACCCGAAAGAGGAATTAACCGGGTAATTTGCTTTTCACAAGACCATTCATTGACTCTTCCTGAAATGTCTGTAGAAGCAATTACAAAAGTAGTGTCTGTCTGGAAGGAAGAATATCAGAATCTTGGAAAACTGGATTACATTAATCATGTTCAAATTTTTGAAAATAAAGGAGCAATAATGGGTTGTAGTAATCCTCATCCTCATGGGCAGATTTGGGCACAGTCATCTATTCCTTCTCAGGTGGCCAGAACACAACAAAGCTTGAAGAGCTATTATGATAAAAACGGAACAACGCTTCTGTATGATTACGTTCAAAGAGAAATAGAAATTAATGAGCGCATTATATTAGAAAATAAAGCTTTTGTAGCTTTGGTTCCATTTTGGGCAACCTGGCCATTTGAAACAATGATTATCAGTAAAAATCCCTTAAATAGCCTATCGGATTTTTCACATGAGGATCAAGCTTTATTTGCTCAGATGTTGAAAGATTTAACTACAAAATACGATAATATTTTCTCCATTTCTTTCCCTTATTCTGCCGGAATACATCAGGCTCCTACAGATTTAGAATCGCATGAAGAATGGCATTTTCATATGCATTTTTACCCTCCGTTGCTTCGCTCAGCCAGCGTGAAGAAATTTATGGTGGGATACGAAATGTTAGCGGAAGCCCAAAGAGATATTACTCCTGAACAAAGCGCAGAAATTCTTAAAAAAAGTTCAACAATTCATTATAAAAATAAATAAAATTATTGGCTTATCCTTATAATTAATACTCGGGATTAATGATTAACAAAGATTTTCTTATTGAGATCCCTTCGACAGGCTCAGGGTGACAAGTTGAATACCAACCGAAATTTTTGAGCGTTGTCAGCCTGAGCCTGTCGAAGCTATTGTTAAAGTTGTTTAAACTTTACAAAACCACAAAAGTCACACAAGGTTTCATTTTAAAACACTTGAGTTCACTTAAATAAGTTTAATATGATACCGCAGAAAAGTTCAGATAAGACGAACATTTCGACTTCGCTCAATAGGCAAAGATTTTCACAAAACTTAGGTGTACTTATTACGCATAAGGCTTGGTTCTGAAAAACTTAAGTGTTTAAAACTTTTGTGCCTTTTGTGGTTAAAATAATGAATATAAAAGTTTAAACAACCTCATTACTAAAAAGGGTAAGTCAAAAAATTATTAGCGTTTTATAGGGTAATGATATGGAGTTTCTGCCTCATATAGGGAAAGGAATTAATTTTTAAAAAATTTGAATAGCTCTTAATAAAGATAGACTGTTTTATAAATTTAGATACAAGTAAATGTCAAATATTAAATATATTGATTCTTTAGTTAATGAGGGAAATATCCCTCTTTTTAGAGAATTATATGGAAGAAATTCAGAATTATTACGTCAGCAGACAATCCGATATACCAAAACATTAAATCGTTTCAAAGAAGTTTTTGGGGATAAAGAGGTTTCTGTTTTCAGTTCACCGGGACGGACCGAAATTGGAGGAAATCATACAGACCATAATCATGGCCGCGTATTAGCGGGTGCAGTAAACTTGGATAATATTGCCATTGCTGCTAAAAATAATTCAGATATAATTCGGATTGAATCTTCAGGTTATCAAACATTTGAAGTCGATTTAAATCATCTTATTCCCAACGAAAATGAATTTTCAACTCCAAATGCTCTTATCCGGGGAATTAATGCCCGATTAAATGAATTGGGATATGAAATAGGAGGGTTTGATGCCGTAATTGACGGATGCGTTCCTAAAGGTTCTGGATTAAGTTCGTCAGCATCATTTGAAGTATTAATTGGAGTAATTGTTAGTCATTTATTTAATGAAGGTACATTAGATCCCATCCTAAATGCCCGTATAGGACAATATGCAGAAAATGTTTTCTTTGGAAAACCTTGTGGATTAATGGATCAGGTAGCTTGTTCGGTAGGAGGATTAGTGACCATTGATTTTGCTGATGTAGCGAATCCTATTGTTAAAAAAGTAGATTTTGATTTTGAATCTACTGGTTTTTCTCTTGTAATTACAGATACCCGAGGGGATCATACCAACTTGAATAACGAATATGCTGTTTTACCTAAAGAGATGAAAGAGGTTGCAGCCCATTTAGGATGCAGTGTGCTGAGAGAAACTACTTTGGAAAAAGTAATGGATATTGCGCCTTCTATCCGTCAGAAAGTGGGAGATCGGGCTATTTTAAGAGCAATTCACTTTGAATGCGAAAATGACCGGGTAGTAGATGAAGTAACGGCATTAGAGAAGAATGATTTTAAAAGATTTTTACAATTGGTCATAGATTCAGGACATAGTTCGTATATGTACAATCAAAATGTTTATATATCAGGTAACATAAAAGAACAAGCAGTTTCATTGGGATTGGCTTATAGCGAAGCAGTATTAAAAGGTGCTGGAGCCTGGCGTGTGCATGGAGGAGGATTCGCAGGAACAATACAAGCCTTTGTACCTGAAGATTTGCTTGAAAGATACACTACAACTTTAAATCATTTATTTGGTGCTGGTTCTTGTCATCCTTTATTTATTCGAGAAAAAGGAGCTGTTAAATTAGACTTTTAAAATAATGGGTATCATCAATGAAGTGGCTTTTAATACAGTTCACAACAATCAAAAAGTTCAATTATTCACTTTGAAAAATAAGAATGGGATGATTGTACAAATAACTAATTATGGTGCAATCATAGTTAGTATTAATGTTAAGGATAAAGAGGGAAAATTGGCAGATGTGGTGCAGGGATATGATACAGCACAGGAATATATTGATAATAATGAATCCTATCAAGGAGCTATTTGTGGTAGATATGCTAATCGTATTAAAAAAGGAAAATTCACATTAAACAGAAAAGAATACTCATTAACAATTAACGACGGAGGCAATCATTTGCATGGTGGTTTGATAGGTTTTGATAAAAAAATATGGGATGTTAAAGAGTCCTCTGCCTCAAAAGTGACTTTTCAATACACTTCTCCTGACGGAGAAGAGGGGTATCCGGGTACAGTAACTGTAATAGTAACCTATTCTATTAGTGAAAATAATGAATTACAATTAGATTGTTCAGGGACAACAGATCAGGAAACTATACTCAACCTGGTGAATCATTCTTATTTTAATTTGGCGGGAGAAGGCAGTGGAACAATAAATAATCATCAATTGCAGATTGAAGCTGATTTTTACACTCCTCTTACAAAAAGCCATGAACCTACAGGTGAGATCTTAACTGTAAAAAATACCCCGTTTGATTTTACTTCCTTAACATGTATTGGAGACAGAATTGATACAGATCACGAGCAGTTAGCAATAGGGAAAGGATATGATCATAATTTTGTTTTAAAACACCGTATACATAATTTAGAGTTGGCAGCTATCGCTATAGAGCCGCAGTCGGGAAGAAAAATGGAAGTATTTACCACTATGCCGGGCTTACAATTATATACAGCCAATTGGATTAAGAATGAAAAAGGAAAAGAGAATCACATATATCAAGAAAGAGAGGCATTTTGTTTAGAAACGCAAAATTTCCCCGATGCAATCAACCAATCTCATTTTCCTTCACCAATACTAGCTCCTAAAAATATATATAAACATTCAACTATTTACAGATTCTCAATTATTAAAAGCAACATTAGATTTGATAGTCAAAACGGATCAGTATCAAAAGTTGGGGGGAATGTTTAGTCATTGTATCTTTGTATTATGCTAAGCGATTCCGAACTTCTTAAATTCTTACTTCCAGAATTTTTAATTGAACACTTTGATATCCTCAAAG
>NZ_JBMDJJ010000048.1:0-16819 GCF_057809135.1 Chryseobacterium sp. FG46
CCCCCCCCCCCCCGAAACTATTTATAATCAATTCTTTTACGCTTTCAAAGCTGAAATTTCATCTCTCAGCTTGGCAGCCTTGATGAAGTCGAGATTTTTTGCTGCCGCTTCCATTTCTTTTTGTTTCTGGGCAATCATTTTCTCGATATCTTCACTGGCATAGGTTGCTTTTGTTTCGGCAACTTTCTGAAGGATTTCCTTTTGAGTATATTTTTCATCAGGGAAGTCTTTGCTTCTTCCTACGAGATTTTCGGATATCTTTTTATTTAATGCTTTTGGCTTCAGACCGTGATCTTCATTGTACTGCATTTGCTTGGCACGTCGGTATTCGGTTTCATCCAGGGTTGCCTGCATGGATTTTGTGATTTTGTCTGCATACATGATCGCTTTTCCGTTTACATTTCTTGCGGCACGCCCTACAGTCTGGATCATTGATCTTCTGCTTCTCAGCATTCCTTCTTTATCAGCATCCAGAATAGCAACCAGGGAAACTTCGGGTAAATCCAGTCCTTCTCTCAATAAGTTAACCCCAATCAATACATCAAAAAGGCCTAATCGAAGATCCTGCATGATCTGAATACGTTCCAGGGTCTCTACATCTGAGTGAATGTATCTCGTTCTGATTCCGAATTTGGTGAAGTATTTCGTAAGTTCTTCCGCCATTTTCTTGGTTAAAGTAGTCACCAGTACTCTTTCATCAGCATCAGATCTTTTCTGGATTTCCTCCATTAAGTCATCAATTTGATTTAATGAAGGTCTTACTTCAATGATCGGATCTAAAAGTCCTGTAGGACGTATGATTTGTTCTATATAAGCACCTCCTGTTTTTTCCAGTTCATAATCTGCAGGTGTTGCAGAAACATAAATCACCTGATTCTGAATGGCTTCAAATTCTTCAAACTTCAAAGGTCTGTTGTCCATTGCTGCCGGAAGTCTGAAGCCATACTCTACTAATGCTTCTTTTCTGCTTCGGTCACCACCGTACATGGCATGAACTTGGGGAACGGTAACGTGGCTTTCATCGATAACCATTAAAAAGTCTTTAGGGAAATAATCAATCAGGCAGAAAGGCCTTGTTCCTGGGAGACGGCCATCCAGATATCTTGAATAGTTCTCAATTCCTGAGCAATAGCCAAGCTCTTTGATCATTTCAAGATCCAGTTCAGTTCTTTCCTGGAGTCGTTTTGCTTCTAATGGTTTTCCAACGGAGCTAAAGAAATCAACCTGTTTTACCATGTCGTCCTGAATATCTTTGATGGCTCCATTTAAAGTTTCCTTTGATGTTACGAAAAGATTGGCAGGATAAATCTGTATCTGATCAAAATTATCTTCTACATTTCCTGTTACCGGGTCAAAACTTTGAATCTTTTCAATTTCATCTCCAAAAAACTGAATTCTGATTGCATTATCAGCATATGCAGGGAAAACATCAATTACATCCCCTTTCACACGAAATGTTCCTCTCTGGAATTCATTCAGTGTTCTCGCGTATAGTGCGTTAACTAATGAATGGAGAAGTGCTGTTCTTGTCACTTTCTCACCAATGGCAATGGAAATCAAAGATTTATGAAATTCCGTTGGATTCCCGATACCATAAATACATGAAACAGAAGCCACTATTAAAACGTCTCTCCTTCCTGAAAGTAGACTGGCTGTTGCAGAAAGACGCAGTTTTTCAACTTCTTCATTGATGCTCAGATCTTTTTCAATATAAGTTCCCGTTGTAGCAATATAAGCTTCGGGCTGGTAGTAATCATAGTAGCTGACAAAATATTCTACAGCATTTTCCGGGAAAAACTCTTTAAACTCCATGAAGAGCTGCGCGGCAAGCGTTTTATTATGTGCCAGTACGAGAGTTGGGCGCTGAACATTTTTAACAACATTCGCAACAGTAAAGGTTTTTCCGGAGCCGGTAACTCCAAGAAGGGTCTGATATTTCTCACCGATCTCTATTCCTTCAGTAAGTTTTTCAATAGCCTGAGGCTGATCTCCGGTAGGTTTATATTCTGATTGAAGCTTAAAATCCATAGAAAAGAATGTATACAACAAAAATACGAAAGAAATTATTAGACTGTCTAATGTTTTGACGGTGAATATTTTGATAATAAAATTTTAATGCATTGATGGAAGCTGAAGAGGTTTATTCTTCTTTCTGAACACAAGTTTTTTATTTATAAAGAATATTATTTTTAAAGAGGATTTTATTGGCATTATTTTTCCATTCGTTTGATAAAACCTAATCATAATACTATGAAAATCAATCAATTTTATATTCCAGTAGTAAGCCTTTTTCTTTTTTTATCTTCATGCAAAGAGAATCATGCCAATGCTCAGAAGACAGGCAATGACGGAAGTGTAGAAACAGAAACTCCTAATTCTGACTATAAACCGGCATTTAAAGGGCAGACAAGAATTAAGGCTGTAAAGACAACAACAGCCTATAATGTTGAAATATTGAATAAAGATTTGGGAAGACCATGGGGGATTATCAATCTACCTGACGGAAAATTTCTCATCACTGATAAGAAAGGCTATATGAATATTGTTTCCACAGATGGAAAACAGGTGTCTAAAATAGATGGTTTTCCAAAAGTAGATTCAAAAGGACAAGGCGGAATGCTGGATGTAGCTCTTGATCCTGATTTTACAACCAATAATATTATTTTCTTCAGCTTTTCAGAACCATTTGGAAAAGGTAATTTAACATCGGTAGCGAAGGGTAAGCTTTCAGCAGACCTTAAAAATATTTCAGAAGTAAAAGTTATTTTCCGTGCAGAACCTTCTTATGATGGTGATAAACACTATGGAAGCCGTCTTGCTTTTGATAAAGACGGACATTTATTTGTCAGCACAGGAGAAAGATCAGATAAAGTTACCCGGGTATATGCCCAGAAGACAGATAATTATCTTGGGAAAATTTTAAAGATCACAAAGGATGGTAAACCTGCTCCGGGAAATCCTTTTATCGGAAAATCAGGATATAAACCGGAAATTTATGCTTATGGAGTTCGAAACCCGCAAGGAATGGCTATAGATCCTAACGGTAATCTTTGGGATGTGGAAATGGGTCCGAGAGGAGGAGATGAAATCAATCTGATCCAGCCGGGGAAAAATTACGGATGGGGAGACGTAACCTATGGAATTGAATATTCAGGAGATAAAGTAGGACAGGGAATCACTCAAAAAGAAGGAACAGAACAACCGGTTTATTATTGGGATCCTGTGATTTCACCGAGCGGAATTACTTTCTATACGGGAAACATCGAGGAATGGAAAGGAAATCTCATTATCGGATGTTTAAGCGGCGAGCATATTGACAGAATTGTAATGAAAGATAATAAAGTAGTAGGTGAAGAGCGGCTTCTTGCAGATCAGAAAGAACGCTTCCGTGATGTATTAAACGGGATAGATGGGAATCTGTATGCGGTAACCGACAGTGGCAAATTGTATAAGATTTCAAAAAAGTAGAAAAAACTGTATCAAAATGTCATTCTGAACACAGACTGAAAGTTTGCGAACATAGTTCAGAAATGTAGTGAAGAATCTTATGTTATGGTTTATAAATGAGATTCTTCCTTCATCAGAATGACAAAGGTTAAATTATTAACCTTTGATACAGTTTCTTTTTATTCTTCTAAAATTTAAAATTAAGTCTGGCAAAAACCTGTCTTCCGGCAAATCCCATCTGTACAGGGTCAAAAATACCACCGGATTCTGTATTTCCATCACTTACCTGAGTGGTTTGCAGGGTAGGATATCTGTTGAATAGGTTTTTACTTCCTAAAGTCAGATTCAGGTTTTTGGAGAATTCATAGCCAAAAGAAATATCGGTGGTTACTTTTGGATTATAGACCTGTTCTGTACCGTCATAACCAATCAGAGTAACCTTATCAAACCTTACTAACTGCAGATTTGCATTGAATTTGCTGAGCTTATAATTGAGGTTTAAATTCACTTTTGTTTTAGGAGCAGAAGCAAGGATAAAAGCCTTTTCTCTTTCGCTCAGGTAAATATCTTCTTTTCCTGCCAGCTGTTCTGAAGTATTTACTTTCGTGATTTCCATGTCATTATAGTTTCCGGCTAAGGTAGCGGTAAGCTTTCCGGAACCTACATTTTCACTATAGCTTAATATAAGATCAATCCCTTTCGTGCGGGTATCAATCGCATTAGAAAAGAACTGTACCTGGTCAATAAATGGATTTTCTGCCTGGACATCTGCCGGCAAATCTCCCTGTGCAAAATATCCGGTAAGAACGATCCTGTCTTTTACTTCGATATAATATCCATCCACTGTCGCTGTAAATTTTCCTGTGTTGAAAGTAAACCCGGCACTTCCGTTCACAGAGGTTTCCTGCTTCAACTGAGGAATTCCCAGACTACTTGCGATTTTGCTATCGTTAGATGCTAGTTGAATAGTGACCAATTGTCCGCCCTGGAAGTTGGTAAACTGTTGGCTGTAATATTTCTGAGCCAGAGAAGGCGCTCTGAATCCCGTAGAAATAGATCCGCGGAAAGCAAACTGAGGTGTAAATGCATATCGTGTAGCAAACTTACCATTCAGCGTACTTCCGAAATCATTATAATTTTCAAACCTTCCGGCAACGCTTATCATCCAGTTTTTAGTCACATCCAATTCAGTATCTATGTAGGCAGCAAAGTTATTTCTGCTTTTGCCGATATCTGTAGAATAACCCGGGAATCCCTGCGAACCGCCTGGCCTTACATTGCCATTTGAAGGATTCGTAACCAATAAGTTTTGAGGGGTGCCTGGAGTTACAAGATTACCATTGACATCATACATGGCGTAAGAAGCCTCTTCTCCTTTGATGATATCAAATTTTTCATATCTGAACTCTGACCCGAAAGCAACGTTAAGCCCTTCCAGTACTTTGAACTGCTTCACAGCGTTAAAACCAGTCGTATTCTGCAGCAGAGAATGTCCTCCTGCATTAAAGCTTGTAGGAGATCTGACTCCTAAAGTGGCATTAATTGTATTGTCTATCTGGTAAGTAAATCTGTTGTTGCCAAAAGCATTATAAAAATCTACATCCCAGTCTGCAACTTTGAACTTTAATCCGTTGTCAAACGTAAAATCCGTAATGCTGGTATTTTCAACCGGGTTAAATCCTGTAGGGTAAACTTCGGGAATATTACCGTCTGCATCTGGTGTTCTGGTCCAGGCATAAGCTTTGGTATTTCTATGGGAAAAGCCCTGACGGGAATAAAATTTCAACCCATCGGATAACGGGACTTCGATATTTCCGAAAAAGTAAATATTTTGAGCTTTGGCGTCTCCGAAACGCTGTCTTGGCGCTGTATAAACATCAGGATTAGCATTTCGTATGGCGTAATCTTTATTAACAAATTCTGCTGTGAAATTTCCAAAACCGCCTTTTGATCCTATTTTAGTTCCCAGATTTCCACTGAAATCAAAGGTAGTTCCGTCTACTTTGTGATCTGATACAACGTCATTATTACCTGGACTTTTGAAAAGATTCATACCTGTGAATAGATTTCCTTCAAAACCTTTATCTCTGTCATTCAGAATAACATTAATAACTCCTGCGATAGCATCCGAACCATATTGGGCAGAAGCTCCGTCACGAAGGACTTCCACTCTTTTTATGGCTCCAATCGGAATGGTATTCATATCATATCCGGTATTTCCCCTTCCTTTGGTTCCAAAAAGGTTGATCAGTGAAGACTGATGATATCTTTTTCCATTCAGTAAAAGTAAGGTTTGATCAGGACCAAGACCTCTTAACGTAGCCGGATCTACAGCATCAGCACCGTCAGATCCTGATTGTTTGTTGGAGTTGAAAGAAGGTGCGGAAAATTGCAAAAGCTGGTTGATTTCTATCTGTCCTGTAGACTGGCTCACCTGCTTAATGTCAATGATATCAATAGGAACGGGAGTATTGACTACTGTTCTCTTTTTGTTACGGCTTCCGGTAATGGCTACTTCATCGATCTTTGATTCTTTCAAAGTATCTTTTATCTGCTGGGCATAGGTGAAGGTAGAAGCTCCAAGTAAAATGATGCTGATGTATTTTATCTTCATATTAATAATTTTAGTAGTGATTTAATCAAAATTATCAATATTTATTTTTAAATCCATATTAAAATAAAATTTTTAGTATAGATTTCTTAATTTTATAACGATTTGTGGTAAATTAGGAAAAATAATAACCTATTATTTAATTTTAATTAAAAATTTTAATATTAAAAGCTTCTAAGGATTCTGTTAATTCCTTCTTCTAAAATTTCCTGTGATGTGGAAAAGCAAATTCTGATATGTCCTTCCGCTCCTTTTCCAAACCATCTTTCTGATCCCGGAACAATGGCTACTTTCCCTTGTGTGAGAACGTGCTGAGCGAATGCATCGCCGGACATTCCGTTTTCAATCTTTGGAAAAAGTACAAAAGTAGCATCAGGCAGATTAGGCGTTACAATTTCCGAACGGCTTAATAATCTGAAAGCAAGATCTCTGTTGTTTTGTAAATGAGCCAGAAACTCTTTATACCACGGTTTTGCTTTTTCAAGGGCTACGCTTCCTGCGATCTGTGATAAAGTGGAGACCCCTTCTATTGTGGAATTGAAATTGGATTTCTCTGTAAAGTCTTCGAGAATATCCTGATCATTACACAGGACGGCACCTATTCTTAATCCTGCTATTCCGAATGATTTTGAAAACCCATACACGGTAAAGCTTTTTCTCTTTGCCTTCTCTGAAACGGATGAATAAGTATGAAAATCTTTATGATCATAAACAATATCACTCCAGATTTCATCACTCATCACCCAAAGATCATGAGCCGCTGCAATTTCCGCCACCTGTATTAAAACTTCTTTGGAATAAACTTTACCAAGCGGATTGTGCGGGTTGCATATGCTGATAAGTTTGGTTTTGGAATTGATCAAAGAAACCAGTCTTTCAAAATCAATTTCTCCTGTAGTTGTATCTACGGGGCAAAGCGTTACTTTTCCACCTGCTGTTTCTACAGATTTTTTGAAAAGAAAATCTACAGGATCCAGAATAATGGCTTCATCACCGGGATTAAGGACGTAAGATGCAATCAGAAACATTCCCTGGGCGGCACTATTCACTGCCAACACGTTTTCGGGTGAAAAGCTCCCGTGTTTTTCATGATTAAAATGATCTGCAACACTTTTCTTAAACTCCGGAAGTCCGGAAAACGGGCCGTAACTTAGGTAGCCATCCTTTATGTATTCAATGATTCCCTGTTCTATTTCTGGTGCTGTTCTGAAATCCGGATCAGCTGCCGTAAGAGGAATGATCCCGTCTTCCAGGGTGGCCCATCTTCCGTTATAGGCCTTTCTTTTCAGAGCTTCAAAGTTAATGTCGTTATTGGTGAACATATTTATTTATAAGATATGGGGATAATGTTTTCTGTCTGTTGGCTGAGTGGAAGTAAAAACTGATTAAGTAATGCTCTTCCATTGTGAATATGAACCTCGATTTCAGGTTTTCTCTCAATCTCGTATTTACTGAAAGCTGTCTGTATATTCTCTTCTTCAACTAAATATCTCGTTAATAAGAAAGAATCTTTCAGAGCAGAGGTGACTCCCTGGCTGGTAAATGGTATGAGTGGATGAGCAGCATCCCCGATGAACACAAAGTTATCTTTGTAAAAAGGGTTTAGCTTTTCCAGTTCATAAACATTCCATAAATGTACATTTTTATAGTATGATTTCTGTATGATTTCCGGGACTATAGGATGCCAGTTTTCAAAAACTTCCAGCATATATTTCCTTAAATTCTCAGTGGAACACTCGTTGATCATGTATTTCTGGTTGTCAAACTGCGAGTACCAGAGAAAGGTATTGTCAGAAAGTTTAAGGATTCCGAAAGTCAGGCCGCCATCTTCATGATGAAACTTCATAAAATCCTTTTCAATAGAAGCTGAAATTTCTTTATTTTGAATGATATTCACTACTTCACTTTCCCTTGCCACCCTCATTGTTTCATCTTTAAAAAGATTCCTTCTGGTGCGGCTTCTGGAGCCATCAGAGATGATAGCAATATCCGCATCAATATCAGTTCCGTCAGAAAGCTTTAATTTCCCGGTGTGTTGATCATCCGGGATGATGGTTTCCTCGTAGGTTATTTTTTCATGAGAGATATTCTGGGCTAACAAATTGATTAATGAGTGCCTTGAAATCGCGAAAACATTGTCCAGTTCTTTCTCTGCCAGAATTCTCCCGGTATGAGAATATTGTGTATATTTTTTTAGAAAATTTCCATGTTGAAGAAGATGATCAGGATTAATGATTTGATAGAGATAATCCATCCCTTCCTTCGGAATGAGAAAACCGTGACCTGCCAGATCTTTCTTTTTTCTCCTTTCGTAAATGTGGTAGTCGATTTTGTGCTTTTCTAAGTAATTCGCCATGCTTAAGCCGGAAATACCAGCGCCCACGACAGCAATTTTCTTCATTTTTCGGAATAAAGTATTTTTCAGGTTGGTTTTGTAAGTAATTTTTTATCTCCTTTAGATAAATACAAAATTAGAATTAAAAACCTTTACTATTTCAAAAAATGTATCAATTTTATTTTTGTTTTATAAAAAATAGATGAAAAGCATTAGGTATCGTTTGCAATAAATTAATATGATTGATTTATTTTTATTTATGTTATCTGATTGGTTATAAGGTGTTAATGGTGTGGTGATGATTATAGTAAGAACCTATAAGTTTGTTTCTGTTTGACAAGTTTTCGAATGTTAATGTATAAAAAAACCGGAAAAAATTTCCGGTTCTATCATTAAGCCTTTTCAAGCTGAACAGTAAAGTGTCTTAAGATTTCCGGTTCCCAGGTGATCTTATATCCTTTTGCTATTTCTTCACGTCTTTCATATACGTTTCTGATGGCAGCGGCAATATAATCCATATGGTTGTTGGTGTAGGTTCTTCTTGGAATAGCCAGTCTTACCAGCTCTAATTTCGGATAACGGTTCTCTCTGGTAGCAGGATCTCTGTCTGCCAGTAAAGTCCCGATTTCTACAGTTCTGATCCCTGCTTCCTTATAAATTTCCAGCCCTAAGGTCTGAGCCGGATATTCTTCACGGGATACATTCGGAAGGAAGTTCAAAGAATCGATGAATACAGCGTGTCCTCCGATTGGCTTCTGAACTGGGATTCCATATTCAATCAGTTTATTTCCAAGATATTCAACCTGAGAGATTCTGCTTTCAAGGTAAGCAAACTCAGTAGCTTCATCAAGTCCTACGGCTAATGCTGCCATATCTCTTCCTGCCATTCCTCCATAGGTAATGAAACCTTCATAGATGATGGTGAAGTTAGAGGCTTTTCTGAAAACCTCTTCGTTGTTTAATGCAATGAATCCTCCGATGTTTACTAAACCGTCTTTTTTAGAACTCATTGTCATTCCGTCTCCGTAAGAGAAAATTTCCTTGCAGATCTCTTTAATACTTCTGTTTTCCTGTCCTGCTTCTCTTTTTTTGATGAAGTAAGCATTCTCAGCAAATCTTGCTGAATCGAAGAATACCGGGATTCCGTATTGGTCAGAAAGAGCTTTTACAGCTTTCATGTTTTCCAGAGAAACAGGCTGTCCTCCAGAAGAGTTACACGTAATGGTAATTAAACAGAAAGGAATGTTTTCTTTAGGATGGCTTTTATAAACTTCTTCCAGTTTTTCAAGGTTGATGTTTCCTTTGAAAGGGTGAAGATCATTAATATCAAAAGCTTCGTCTATCGTACAGTCGATAGCATGTGCCTTTCTGATTTCGATATGTCCTTTTGTAGTGTCAAAATGCGAGTTCCCGGGAACTACATCGCCTTCTTTTACCAATACTGAGAAAAGAACGTTTTCAGCAGCTCTTCCCTGGTGAGTTGGTAATAAATATTTGAATCCTGTGATGCTTTCAACGGTTTTCTGTAATTGTTCAAAAGAACGTGATCCTGCATAGCTTTCATCTCCGGTCATCAAAGCAGACCATTGTTTATCAGACATTGCCCCGGTTCCTGAATCGGTAAGCAGGTCAATATAAACATGCGAAGATCTTAGGTTGAAAAGGTTATAATTAGCTTCTTTAAGCCATTGCTCTCTTTCTTCTCTGGTGGACTGATAGATTTCTTCCACCATTTTAATGCGGAAAGGTTCCGCGTACGGTAAATTCATGAGTTAAATTATGTTTTAAATTGTTTGTAAAGAAAATGTGCTTGAAAATAATTTTTCAAAATTCATCAATGTATAGATAAGTCGGAAAAAGAGATTATTCCGGAGCCTTAAATATATTTTCATCAGAATGGAATCCGGCTACACCGCCGCTCACTGCGAACTTCATGGCAGAAGCTGCTGTCATTCCCACTACAGGTTTGATGTTTTTTTCTTCAGTAACAATTACCCAGCCCGAGATGGCGTACGAGTGGGGAAGATATACCGCAACGTAATTATGCTTGTCAACGTCCGACATTTCTTTTTGAGTTAAAAAACCGATTCTCCAGATTTCCGGATTTTCATTGGTTTTTACCCATACAGGATCGTTGAATTTTTTCTTGTCGCCTACGAATGAGGACATTACGTCTTTTGTAGGAGTGTAAATATGTTTTACTCCCGGAGTTTTCTCCAGTAAGCTGTCCATTGTGTCAAAAAAGAATCTTCCGACCACGAATTTATTTCCTAAATATCCTAAAATAGCTGTAAACAGTATGATTGATACAAATACAAGCCCCGGAATCTGCTTGGCAAGAGAAGGAACAAGATTGTCAATCGCACTTACAATATACCAGATCACAAAAATGGTAAGCCCGATAGGGCCAATGATAACCAACCCCTGGAAGAAATTCTTCAGGAACAGATTGGCGATATTTTCAAAGCTTGGCTTCTTCAAGGGATATTCTTTACTGTTTTATTTTAACCGTGGATGGTTTCTTTATTTCCGTAGGACTTAATAATGCCGGCTTCATATTCCAGCCATTCGTCCCAACGTTTGTTTACTTTTTCAGGGTCTCCGAGTTGTCTTGCAAACCCGATGAAAGTAGTGTAATGATTGGCTTCAGAAATCATCAGTTCTTTGTAGAAAACCTTCAGTTCTTCGTCTTTGATATTTTCGGTAAGAACCTTGAATCTTTCACAGCTTCTGGCTTCAATCATAGCAGCAAAAAGCATTTTGTCTACGATGAGGTCTTCTCTGCTTCCCTGCACGATAAATTTTGCCAGTTCATTTACGTAATCATCTTTTCTTGCTCTTCCGAAAGTAAAGCCTCTTTTTTTGATGATTTCATGCACCTGGTTGAAATGATCCAGTTCTTCCTGTGCAATGGCAAGAAGCTCAGTTACAATTTCGGGATGTTCAGGAAGCATCGTGATCAGGCCTATGGCATTGGTTGCGGCTTTTTGTTCGCACCAGGCATGATCTGTTAAAATTTCTCCAATGTTTCCTTCTGCAATATTTGCCCACCTTGGGTCGGTAGGTAGTTTCAACTTAAACATGTTGTAAATTTTTTGTAAATTTAAACAAATTGCAGTAAGAAATGTGACTTTATTTCAATTTGATCATTAAAGTCTTAAGCTGCGGTCTTTCTTCTTAAGAATTCCAGAATATTCCAGCCCCATGTATCCATTTTTTTCAGTCCTGCAGAAATGATGAATGCTAAAATGATATTAATTCCATAAATAATGAGCATTAAAAGCCACCATGGCATATTTTCTTTTAACGGAACCACCAGGAAATAAACTAACGAAGAACTTATTCCCTGTGCAAAATAGAAGAAGATGGCATTCTTTCCGATATAGGTGATGAAGTTTTCTTTTGTGATTTTCAGTCGGTTATAAAGCGCAAATAAGGTTACAAGAGAGAATAATGCCCAGATGATATAAGGGATTTTCGGCGGGAATTTATTTTTATTGATTTTATAAAAAATGTCGTTCCCATAATACCAGAACAGCCATGCTAAGGCTGCTCCTACAATTGCATACAATACAGGAATTGCTTTTGCAGGAATTTTTTTTCCCCGCATTTTATGACCCGTTAAAAAAACAGCAAGGTAGAAAGCAACATAGCCCACTTGTCCTGTCGGATAATATTCCGGGAAGATATTGAATAATAAGGTTAAGGCAATACACAGCCCGATGAACCAATTGACATGTTTCGGGAAGAACCTTAAAATAAGTACTCCCAAAACGGTAAGCACATAGTATACTTTAAGATACCAGAAGCTTCCCATTACCACCGGAAAAGTATCAGCGTTAGTATACTGATGGAGATACCAGTTTCCAAGATTTTCCCATTGAGGATATGCTGAAATGCCGGTTGTGGCGTATTTGGATCCAAATGTGGAATAAAAATTCTGCAGCCATTCCATCGAGAAGAAACTCAGTCCGAAAACTTTAAAGAAGTAATCTGAAAAGAACAGGAAAGTCACAAAAATCATATAGGTGATCTGGAGTTTCAGAAGCCGGTACAATGTTTTTTCAATATTGGCTCCTGAAGTGATGCCGCTTAGTGCATAAAAAAGAGCCACATCAAAAACCAGCGAAAAGACTCTTACTTCTGCGGGAATGTAAAACTGTCCGGACCAGAAAGCGGTATGGATAAAAATGATGGAAAGTGTTGCCAGTCCTTTGGCGAAATCAATATATAGATCTCTGTTCATTATAGATGGGTTGGAAGTTCTTTTTATTATTTTTCAAAAATACAAACAAATTGATTTGTTTGAGTATAAAAGCTTTGAAAACAAAAAAAGGGGCGGAACATACTGTCCGCCTCCTTTCTTAAATATGCTAAAAATGAATGTTCTTGTTTATTGAAGATGTTTAAATTCTTCCGCAGAAATTTCTCCTGTCTGAATTTTTCTCAGCTCATCTATATATTGGCTCATGTAGGCATCAATTTCAGGATTTACGGTATTCTTAGCCATCTTGTAAGTGCCATTTAATACTCCCTGATAGTAATAGAAGAAGTTATAATCGAAATTCGAAGCATTAAGGTCATACTGGCCTAAAAGGAATCCTAAACGAACTGCAGATCTTCTTTGTGCAGGTGTTCCGTGATGGTTGACATTCGTTGTCTGATAATCACCGATACTTTGAGCAAATTCATAGGCTGCTGCAATTTCCGGAAAGCTGGTTTTATTGTACCCGTTAGGTCTTCTCAGATAATATCCTGCAAAACCATCTGCTTCAAGTTCATTCGGTCTGTACGTTGATTCTGATACAGATGGAAGGTTGAAGATGTATTGTAACTGATGGCCGTATTCATGTGCAAGGATCATGGCGTTTACAATGTCGCCACCTTTTGATTTTGCATCATAATAGATAGCATAGCCGTAATAGATCTTTCCTGTAGAATAAGAAATGGCATTGTACGTTGAATTGAAATTGGATGGATCATTCACAAAACGTAGGGTAGGATTGCTTCTTCCCCACATGCTTGCAATTTTAGTCATCTGACCGTTCATAAAATTGGTGTCTGTGGAGTTTTGAAGTCCGGTTAGTAAAACTGAATTGGAGCTCCAGTTGTTATCTACATAAGAGCAGTCTTTTTCAGTAGATCCCGGCTGATCGGGTTTTGCAGTCAGTACCTCTTGTTGGGGTTGAACATTGTTGTCCATTTGGTCATCGCGACATGCTGTTAACGAAGTAACAGCAATGACACCTGCTAGTAAGCAGAGATTAAAGTTTCTTTTCATATTTAATATCAATTTGGTAAAACGAAGTTATGAAATTATCTCTTAAGTGTGAGTGCATTATTGGAAAAAATTATTCAAAACATAGTGAATAGGATTTTATTAAAAAAAACATTGCTTTGATTGTAAGCTATTTAGAAATTTATATGTATATTTGCACCTCGAAATAACTAAAAATTTATAAACAATGTTTGCAATTGTAGAAATAGCAGGGCTTCAATACAAAGTTGAGCAAGACCAGAAGTTGTTTGTAAACCGTTTAAAAGGAGATAAAGGAGGAAAAGTTTCTTTCGATAAAGTTCTTCTTACTGTAAACGGTGCAATCACTGTAGGCGCCCCAGCTGTAAACGGAATCACTGTGGAAGCAGAGATCCTAGACCACGTTAAAGCTGATAAAGTAATCGTTTTCAAAAAGAAAAGAAGAAAAGGTTACAAAGTGAAAAACGGTCACAGACAATCTTTAACTCAAATCGTAATCACTGGTATTACAGGTTTTGAAGGTGGAGCTAAAAAAGCTGCTGCTAAAAAAGAAACTGTGAAAAGTGAAGTTCTTTCAGACAACGCAACTGTTAACTTTGGTGAAGATCACGAATTGAACTATCACTTAAAGAAAAACAACTTGTCTCAGTCTAAAGAGAACAGAGAAACTTTAATTACTTTAGGTAAAGCAGTTAAAGTGGAATTAGAAAAGAATATTCTTACTCATGAAGAAGTAGATGCTGCTATCATTAAGAATATCGATCAATTTAAAGCACTTAATAAATAATCCAGTAATAAAATGGCACACAAGAAAGGAGTCGGTAGTTCCAAGAACGGTAGAGAGTCTCACTCTAAAAGATTAGGTGTGAAGATTTTCGGAGGACAAGAAGCTATTGCCGGAAATATTATTGTTAGACAAAGAGGTACTCAGCACCACCCAGGTGATAACGTGGGAATCGGTAAAGATCACACTTTGTTTGCATTAGTAGATGGTAAAGTAGTTTTCAGAAAGAAAGCAAACAACAGATCTTTCGTATCTGTAGAGCCAAACGCATAATTTAGGCGTTTTATAAAAATTAAAACCTCAGTTTTTACTGAGGTTTTTTTATTTACCTGTCTCGTCCTGAAAAAGGTTGACTAAAAAACCATAAAATTAGTCACCCTTATGAATCTAAAAAAAACATCGTCCCCTGTCCAAGAATACAGTGAGGCATTCAAACGACAAGTTGTCTCTGAATATGAACGGGGATTATATACAAAATCCCAATTGCAAACTCGATACAATATTCGGGGTAATTCATGCATTTCTAGTTGGTTAATAAAATATGGTAACTTTACTTATGAAAAACAATTAAGTAAAGGCAGACCTATGAAAGATCCACAGAAACAAAAGATTAAAGAGCTTGAAGCTGCTTTATCCAAAAAGGAAGAAGAGCTCAAAGTGTTTAAGAGATTTATAGAAATCGCAGAGCGTGAGTTGAAGATTGAAATTGTAAAAAAGTCTGGTTCCAATCAATCCAGGAAATAAGGCCGTATACACATCTTTCACTGGAAGATATCTGCCGATTGTTTGGATACAGTAAACAAGCTTATTATAAAAGGAAGAAACAGCCTGATTCTATCAATAATCAAAAAAGGATTATAGAACTGGTATTATCAATTCGTAAAAAGATGCCTAAAATAGGGACTCGAAAACTTTATATATTACTTAAAAATGATTTTTCAAAAGAGGATCTTCATATAGGAAGAGATCGGCTGTTTCAACTTTTAAGATCGAATTATCTTTTAATTCCCAGAAGACACCGTTATTTTAAAACAACCAATTCCAGACATTGGATGAAGAAATACCCGAATATTATTAAAGAAAAGGAGTTGAAATGTTCAGAAAAAGTTTGGGTTGCAGATATTACCTATCTGAAGACTAAAGAGAAAAATTATTATCTTCATTTGATTACCGATGCCTATTCAAAGAAAATTGTAGGATATGAACTAAGTGATAATTTACAGACTGCCTCCACATTGAAAGCATTAAAACAAGCCATAAAGAACAGGGTGTATAAACATTCTTTAATTCATCATTCAGACAGAGGATTGCAGTATTGTAGTAAAGAATATACTGAAACGTTAAGGAAAAGTGATATTCTTATCAGTATGACCGAGAACTCGGATCCTTATGAGAATGCTGTAGCAGAGAGGGTAAACGGCATTCTGAAATATGAGTTTGGATTGATTGATACTTTTGAAAACTTTAAGAATCTCTCACAGCAGCTTGACCAATCAATTTATTATAATAATAATTTAAGACCTCATTTTTCCCTAAATTATAACATCCCTAGCCAAGTGCATATGAAAAATAACGTGAAATTAAAAACATACAAAAAACAAAATCAGAATAGGAAAATTCCTACTCTGATTTAAGTATATTTGAAATATTAAACTAGTCAACCTTTTTCAGGACTAGTCAACCGGTTTTCATACTATTCTTTTAGTCGTGAAATATTTTATATTTGCCAACTGGCCAGCTTTGAGTCAATTGCGAAAGCCGAAAAGCATAAAGAGTAGGCAAATATTAAAACAAAATATCTATGAAAAATGTAAGAAAATTAACCAGAAAGAGTTTAAAAGAGGTAACAGGAGGTGTAGCATCAGAATGTCCTTCTATGTTCCAGTCTTGTGATGAATGGTGCAGATGGTCTCCATGGCAGAAATCACACTGCATGCTTTCTCAGCCATGCACAGATTGCTTTGAATAAGACAGTACAGGCATAGATTGTACTATTCTTTAAGATGCAAAGTAGAGCTGAACACCATTAAAGGTTCAGCTTTTTTAAATATTAAAAAATTTAAATAATATCTCATTGTTGTGAAATATTGATATATTTGTCCGTAATCAAATAAATAAATCATTGCGGAAGCCGAAAAGCAAAGAGAGTAGGCCACACATAAAACTAAACAATCATGAAAAATTTTAAAAAATTAACAAAAGCCAGCCTGAGAAGTATTAACGGAGGAGAAGTATGGTGTCCGGCGAAACCAATTACATCATGTAATGTATGGTGCGGATTGACAAAGGAGCAGAAAATGCGTTGTCTTCTTGATGTAGAAGGCTGTGAGTGTTTTTAATTATCTCTGACTTTGTGTAAAGCATTAAAATAAGTTTCGGGGGGGT
>NZ_JBMDJJ010000049.1:0-15324 GCF_057809135.1 Chryseobacterium sp. FG46
CCTGCGGAATGACAAGGTGGGCGCATGATGATGCATGGAATGATACTTATCTACTTCGGATCACCATACAAACTATCCGCGTAGGCTATCCACAACGTTTGTTATTCTGTAGGAATCCAGCCACAGAAAGCTTTCTGAGGATAAATGATGATAAAATAAGCAGTTTAGATTCTTTAGAATGACAAGGTGGGAGAATGAACGAATATGTCATGATACTTATTGCACAGCTATTTCAACCAACTCTTACGCCTCTCATAATACTTTAACACCCTTTATAGCCTCTCCCCCGATAAATTTTCGTTCTTTTGCAAAAAGTTTTAATTTTTACCCAACCGCATGTCTAAGTTTGATGAAATCCGGTATTTCTATGATCAGGAAGTGAATGAGAGATTACAGAGCATCGCCCTTGATCCCATGATGAAAGCCTTTATGAATTTTACTTTTCCTGATACAAATGAGCAGGTTTGGATGGAACAGTTTAAAAATGTTCATTCCATCAGTGATTTTCAGCATCAGTTTGTAGCCTATGCCGTTCGCCAGATCCTTGCAAAAAGTTCTGACGGTTTAACGACTTCAGGATTTGATAAGCTGGATAAAAACACTTCTTACCTTTTCATCTCAAACCACAGGGATATTGTTCTGGATACTTCATTGCTTAATCTTGTACTGCTGGAAGGCGGTTATGTAATGACAGCTTCTGCCATTGGAGATAATCTTGTCCGCAAAAAATTCTTAAACATACTGGCTAAACTGAACCGGAACTTCCTGGTACAAAGAGGTCTTCCGCTTCGCGAACAGCTGACAAGTTCACAGACAATGTCTGAGTATATTAAAGAGTTGCTCCTTCAGGAAAACCGTTCTGTATGGATTGCCCAGCGTGAAGGCCGTACCAAAAACGGTAACGATTCTACCCAGCAGGGTGTTTTGAAAATGCTTGCCATGGCAGCCGGAGATCAATCTGTTATAGATTATTTTAAAACATTAAAGATTGTTCCGGTCTCCATCTCCTATGAGTATGATCCTACGGATTCCTTAAAAATGCCTCAACTGCTGGCACAGCACAGGGATGAGGAATACATTAAAGGTAAAAACGAAGATTTCACCAATATCATCAGCGGAATTCTGGGACAAAAGAAACGCATCCACCTCCATGCAGGTGATGTCCTGGACAAAGAACTGGATGAAATAGCAGCTGCCATTGACAACAAAAATAAACAGCTGCAGGCCATTGCACAGGTAATTGACCGCTCCATCATCAGTAATTATAAGCTTTGGCCAACCAAGTACATTGCTTATGATCTTCTGCACAAAACAAACACTTACGCTTCCAAATACACAGAACAGGAAAAACAGTTATTTGTCCGCAGGCTTGAAATGCGTATTGATCCTTCAGATCCTGTTTCCAGAGAGTACTTCCTGGCCATGTATGCCAATCCTCTGGTGAATAAACTAAAGGTTGAAGAGGGTTTTGAAAGCTAGCTTTAAATAATAAAGTGGCTGCCTCAAAAGTTAAATAATCTGACTTTGTCATTATGACTCAGGAAAAATCTTATTGATAATCAAACCAATGAGATTATTCATTACGTTGCATTTCATTCAGAATGATACTTTTGAGACAACCTCCTTTTTAGTCAGTTACGAGCGTGGGCTGTCGCTCCTGCTGGGATTAACAAAATTTAAAATAGCAAAATGTTAAATGTTTAAATCCTTAGGTTCTTTCTATCTGCTAAAGCTTTATAACCCTTACACCATCTTTCTGCCGGAATAATTCATGATGGATAAAAAAGTACCACATCTGTTAAAAACATCAATATTATCATTCTATTAAAAGTAAAATTGTTTATATTTAGTTAGATCTATTCAAAAAAATCCATGCTGTAAAAGGCAGGATAATTGCAATAATCTACAAAATCACACAAAATAATACTTATGAATGTACAGCTGGACCCACAATCTAAGACTGAAAAGAATGCTGATCATTTCCGTTCAGATATTTTGAACGGACTTAAAAATACTCCTAAAAAATTATCTTCAAAATATTTTTACGATAAGATAGGTGATCTTCTTTTTCAGCAAATTATGGATATGCCTTCCTATTATCTGACCCGTTGTGAACTGGATATTTTCAAGAATAAAACAGATGAACTTATTGATCTCCTTATTCCCGGAAACGAATCTTTTGACCTGATTGAATTAGGGGCAGGAGACGCCATGAAATCCACCTATTTATTTGAAAAGCTGATCAGGAAAGGGGTTAGCTTTACTTATATGCCGATTGATATCTCAGGAAATATTCTTTCCATACTTCATGAAAAACTGAGCAGCCAGTTTCCGGACATCAAAATAACCTGTCTGGAAGGAGATTATTTTGAAATGCTTCAAAAAGCAGCTTCATTATCTGACCGGAGAAAAGTTGTGTTATTTCTGGGAAGTAATATCGGGAATATGACTCTGGAAGAGGCCGAAGATTTCTGTCTGCATCTGAATAAAAATTTATCTCAAAAAGATCGTGTCCTGGTAGGTTTTGACCTAAAGAAAAATCCGCATATTATCCTGAATGCCTATAATGATAAAGAAGGAATTACCGCTTCTTTTAACCTTAATCTTCTTACCCGAATCAACAATGAACTGGGCGGTAATTTTGATCTGAACCAATTTCAGCATTACCAGACTTATGATCCTGTTACGGGAGCCTGCAGAAGTTTTCTGATAAGCCTTATCAGACAGGATGTGACTATTGACAATACCAGGATTTCTTTTGAAGAAAACGAATTGATCGATATGGAAATTTCACAAAAATTTTCTTCCGAAAAAATCAGGGAATTAGCCCAAAAAACGGGTTTTACCATCACAGGAGAGATCAATGATTCTAAAAAATGGTTTGTAGATACCATCTGGCAGGTACAATAAAAAGAGATGATACACACAGCGCATCTGCAAAAGTGAAAAAATAAAATATACTTCTTTCATTGAACTTCAATCATTAAAAACTAAAAGACATGACCCCAGAGATCATCACAAAAGATATTACTAAAAAGTATATGGACATCCGCAGACGTTCTGAAGAAATCTGTGTCCCACTGGAAATAGAAGATTATGTGGTACAGCCGATTGTAGATGTAAGCCCTCCGAAATGGCATCTTGGCCATACCACCTGGTTTTTTGAAACCTTCATTCTTACCCCGCATTTTCCGGATTACAAGGTTTTTGATCCGCAGTATAATTTTGTTTTCAACAGCTACTATGAGACTATCGGAGCGCGGGTGATCCGGACCGACCGCGGAAACCTCAGCCGTCCTTCTGTTTCAGAGGTGTATCAATATCGAAAATATGTAGATGAGCATATGGAAGCTTTTCTTGAAAGCTCATTTCTGACAGAAGCCCTTAAACCGCTTTTGGAACTGGGGCTTAACCATGAGCAGCAGCATCAGGAGTTATTAATTACCGATATTAAATATATTTTGGGACATAATCCGCTTTTCCCAGCCTATACAAAAGAAAAATCCGGACAAATGAACTCCGGAGATCTGGAAATGGTGAGGTTTTCTGAAGGCATCTATGAAATTGGATTTAAAGGAGATGGATTTTGCTTTGATAATGAACTGGGAAGGCATAAAGTATATCTTACAGACTTTGAAATTGCCAGCCGGCTCGTTACCAATAGTGAATATTTAGAATTTATGAAAGCAGGCGGATATGAAGATTTCAGATACTGGCATGCTGAAGGATGGGACTGGGTGAAACAGAATTCCGCAAAATCTCCACTGTACTGGCATTATATTGAAGACCAATGGATGTATTACACACTCCACGGCTTACAGGAAATAGACCCTCATGCCCCATTGTGCCACATCAATTTCTATGAAGCCTCTGCTTTTGCCTCCTGGAAAGGAATGCGTCTGCCCACTGAAGAAGAATGGGAAACGGCTTCGGATTATTTTGACTGGGGAACACGCTGGGAATGGACAAATTCTGCTTATCTGCCTTACCCTCATTTTAAGAAAGAAGCAGGAGCTGTAGGTGAGTACAACGGAAAATTCATGATCAACCAAATGGTTTTGAGAGGGGCTTCAGAAGCTACTCCCCCGGGACACAGCAGAAATACATACCGTAATTTTTTTCAGCCTAATTTAAAATGGCAGTTCACAGGAATAAGACTTGCCCAGTAATTTTTCACCGATGATCACATTAGAATCCATTTCAAAGAGCTTCAACGGAAAAAAAGCAGTAGATCAAATTTCTTTTCAGGCACTTGATCAGGAGATCCTTGTTCTTTTAGGAACCAGCGGGTGCGGAAAAACGACCACACTTAAGATGATCAACCGTCTCATAGAAGCAGATTCCGGAAATATTTTCATAGATGGCAAAAACATCCGTGATCAGAAAGCCGAAGAACTGAGAATGGGAATTGGTTTTGTCATGCAGCATTCGGGGTTATTTCCCCATTATACCATTCAGCAGAATATTGCGGTAGTTCCTGAGCTATTGAAATGGGACAAAAAGAAAACAGAAAGAAAAACATATGAGCTTTTGGCCAAGCTTCACCTTTCTGAAGAGATACTTTCACGATTTCCTCATGAATTAAGCGGCGGACAGCAGCAACGGGCAGGCATTGCCAGAGCACTGATTGCAGACAACCCTGTTTTGCTGATGGACGAACCTTTCGGAGCACTCGATAATATTACCAGGGCTGATATTCATTCGGAATTTAAATCGTTGGAAGAACTTAAAAGCAAAACCATCATATTGGTTACCCATGATGTACAGGAAGCCTTTGAGCTGGGCCACCGGATATGTCTGATGGATCAGGGAAAAATTGTACAGATGGGTACTCCCAGGGAAATGCTTTACCATCCTGCAACCCATTTTGTGCGCAATTTTTTTGCTGAAAACAGGCTTTTACTGGAATATAAGGTAACGGCTCTACATCATATCAGCCCTTTTCTCCCTCCGGAAAATTCATACTTAAGGCCATACAGTACATCCAATGCAAGTGTGTGGGATATTTTACAGCAATTGAGTTCTGATCACCAAAACGCTGAGGTTTACGAGCAACTGGTCAGAGCGTTTAATCAGTATAGAAAATCACAGATGGTATGACGCAGCAACAGAGTTTTTGGCATTTTATTGCTGAACAGCAGGAAAAGCTCACCACCCAGATCATTCAGCATCTCGGGCTTACGTTTTTGTCTTTGCTTTTGGCCATCCTTGTTGGAGTGCCTTTAGGAATACTTATTTCCAGAAAAAAAAGACTTTCCAGCCCGGTGCTGGGCATTGCCGGTATTTTACAGACCATTCCGAGTATTGCATTGCTGGGATTTATGATTCCTGTTTTCGGCATTGGTCCGAAGCCTGCCATTGCTGCTTTATTGATCTATGCTCTTCTTCCCATTATCCGGAATACCTATACCGGAATTATGGGTGTAGATCCCGCAGTGATTGAAGCTGCTAAAGCAATGGGGATGAACAAAAGCCAGCTTCTTTTTAAGGTAAAACTTCCTTTGGCCATGCCGGTTATCATTGCCGGTATCAGGACTGCTGCTGTAATTAATGTAGGAGTGGCTACACTGGCTTCTTTTGTGGCAGCAGGTGGTTTGGGAGAGTTTATCTTCGGAGGCATTTCACTCAACAATACGAATATGATCATGGCTGGAGCCATTCCGGCAGCATTATTGGCTGTTTTTCTGGATCAGTTCATTGCCATGATCCAGAAATCAGGTTACCGTTTCTTTCAAAAACTGAAATATATTCTTCCTGTTATCCTTATTATTCTGGGAGCAGGCTATCTTCTGACTTTTGTATCACACCGGACAATTAAGGCGGGTTTTACACCGGAATTTATGGGTAGACAGGATGGGGACATCGGGCTTCGTTCAGTATACGGGCTTAGCGTTAATCCCCTTGTGGTAAGTGATGCGATTATGTATAAGGCTGCTTATGAGAATGAGCTGGATCTTATCAGCGGATATTCTACAGATGGCAGAATCAAAGCTTATGATCTGTATGTACTGAATGATGATAAAAAAATATTTCCGCCTTATTATGCAGCTCCCATCATCAAAACCAAAACGCTGAAAAAATTTCCGGAATTGGAAAAAACCTTAAATCTATTGGCCGGGAAGTTCAATGATTCTATCATGACGGACCTGAATTACAGAGCTGATCATCTGCATCAGAATCCTGAAAAGATTGCAAAGGATTTTCTCATCAGAAATAATCTGTATAAAAGCCCAGGAAAAGGAAATGCAGGAACTGTGAGAATTGGTTCAAAAATCTTTGGTGAACAATATATTCTCGCAGAAATGTATACTATGCTTATTGAAGGGTATACAGATTATAAAGTGGAAACGAAAACGGGTTTAGGGGGAACAAAAATATGTTTTGATGCCTTAATGAATGATGCCATAGACTTTTATCCTGAATATACGGGAACTGGGCTTCTGGTGCTTTTAAAACCTACAGCAGAGACCATCAGAAATGTTTCCAAAAGTCCCGGCATCACCTATCAGTATGTGAATTCAGAGTTTCAAAAACAATATGGGATCCAATGGCTGAAACCGTTGGGGTTTAACAATGCCTATGCTCTGATGATGCGAAGAAAGCAGGCAGAAGAACTTCATATCAAAAGCATATCTGATCTTGCCCATTATTTTGATGGAAGCTAAATTTCTGTTGACGACCCGGATAGATTGAACAAAGACTATATGTGTTTTTCCTCAACAACATGAAAAGTCTTCTGAAATCCCTCATTTTTTTCAAAAGCCCTATCTTCGTACCTTAAAAAATTGACAAAATGAAGAAATTCCTATTGCTGGCTTCGGCTGTATTTGTTCTCCAATCCTGTGTGGTAAGAACTGCTACAAAAGTAGTATCAGGTGCAGTAAACTTAAGTTATAAAGCGGTAAAAGGTACAGTAAACGGAATCAGCTGGGCAGTAAGCAAGGCGAAGGGAAAAATAGATGAAGACCGTTTGGATGGTACGTGGAAAGTAGTGGGTGTTTATCGTGGTTCTTTTGAGGACTTTTCAAAGGATCAGAATCCTGATGGCTCATTTACTTCGGAATGTACGGAAGGTTTTGACCAGATTGTTTTCAAGGCTAAAAAGTCTAAATTCAAGCCGGTGCACTGCAGCACACAGGATGAAGATTGGGTGAAATATTCTATGGAGTTTGGAAAAAATCCTTCCACCAAAGAAAAGGAAAATTATATAGAATACAATTCCAGCAATTATATTTCTGTGATAGATGTCACCAATAAAACAATGGTTCTGGAAGGCAATCTGATGCCCAAATTAGGGTTTTCCGGAGCTAAATTATACCTCCTTGAGAAAGTAAAATAGAAATACAAAGGGTGAGGTTATTTCAAAAACAGCTCTGCAATAAAATAACCTCCTCCTATTACTGAATGACTCCTGCTGCAAGGATAATATAATATTGCCACATAGCTTTCGTTTTACTTCTGTTCATACCATTTCATCCTGAAAACAAACACTTACCTATTTCACTCATTTTCATATTGATACCCCGATTACACAAATATTTTTATTGTATAAACAGTTATCTGGTTTCTGTCTCTACGATCTTCTTTCCTTCCTTACCCAGATAATGTAGAACCAGCTTCTCATACACTTTATAACCATCATCTACATTGGTAAAAATTACAATTCCTTTTCCTGAATTGGGCAATACGATGGTAATACACTGCGTGCCAAGATCGGCACCGCTGTGGGATAAGGCATAATCACCATTTCCGAGATCATAGATTTCGAATCCCAATCCGAAGTATTTATTTTCTTTTGTTTTTACCTGTTTTCTGATCATTTCCTGAAAAATTTCCGGTTTCAGATTCTTCCCTTTCATGACACTGACCATAAAATTCCCGTAATCTGTTATCGTGGTATGGAGATCATCGGCGGCATTAGCTGTTTTATTTTTCCCGGTTGGGTAAGCTTTACCATCTTTATCATATCCTATGGCAAATCTTGATTCATCGGTATTCTGATCCCAAACATAATTGGTATCATTCATCCTGAGTGGCTGAAAAATAAGTTCTTTCGCAAGCTGATCGAGTGATTTTCCAAATTTCTTTTCCAGAGCCTTCCGAAGGTATTCAAAACCTTCACCTGAGTATTGGTATTTTGTGCCGGGATCAAACTGAAAATTCAGCTTTTTATCTGCATTCATCCATCTCCAGTTGGGAAAGCCAGTCTGATGGCTCAGGATCAATCTGGTGGTTAATTGGGTATGCCTTGGATCAGCCGCAATATCAGGATCAGTCCAGTATGCATCTAAAGGCTCATCAAGCTTCCATTTCCCAAGACTTATCAATCGTAAGGCAACCATTGCTGTAACAGGTTTGGTGAGAGATGCTACATTGAATAAGGTATTGGAAGGTGCCGAAATTCCTTTCTTTATCTCGCCAAAAACTTTTACCTGCTTTAGCTTCTCATCTTCGATAATTCCCAGTCCCAGAGCAGGAACATTGTTTTCTTTCAGCCAGCTTTGCATCGACTGATCGTTATCAAACATGGTTTCATTGTCGGTAGTCTGCTTCGGATGGTGATTAAAACTCAATGAATTTTTAAGCTTCCACTCAGCATTTTCCAATATCCATAAATGGGTAAATTTTGCTTCCCCGACTAATTTCTCAGCCTGACTCCCCATTTTTTCATAAAACAGATGATCCCCGTTCTGAATGGCTGCGTAGATCTTTCCGCCTTTATACATAGGATAAATTTCTGTGCTTTTATCAACCAGGATTCTTTTTATCTGATAGGTTTCCGGAGATTTGCATAATCCGTTTTTAAAGTCAGTGATAAAATTTTTCCTGTCCTCGAAGCCGCCTTTATCGTGATAAAATTCAAAGCTGTCACTCAACAGACTTTCCATCTGCTTCGTGTTGCAGGTATTGTAGCCCACAGAAAAAAACAGGCTGTCTTTCGATATAATGGTTTTGTAAAGAGGATCCGTTTTTTCTGTCTGTGCCTGCATGATGTTCACAACCAGAATTAAAAAAGGAAGGATAAACCTTGAAGACTTTGTCATTGTTATTTTTTTTGACAAAGATTCAATTTCATTTTGTTTTTCTGCTAAAAATGAACCCGACAAAAACCCGACAAAGCCCTGACAGGATTTATATCATGCTGAATTTCAACCTGAAATAGAGTTTTTTATTTTTATCGATTTCTGCTGCATTGCGAAGGATAATCAACACATTGGAAAGCACAATCAGAATCATAAGGATCAGGGTAAACTGTTTTCCGAACTTTAAAAAGATTCCGAGCATGAAGCTAATGGGAGCCATTACTGTCCAGATCATCTGAACCGAAATAATCTGCCTTGCCAGACTGTTTCTCTGTTTCATACTGTGCATGAGTATGAGCGGAACAAAAATATTCAGTGGAGGTAAAAGGGTAAAGATTAATGAGGAAAGATTAATGATTTTAATATAAGAATAGTTGATTGGATTCTCTTCTTCTTTTACTTCTATTTCCCCTTCATTTACTTCTGAAAGTACTTGAGGCTGTTCCTGCTGTAATTCAAACTCTTCTATTCCTAAAGTCTGTGCCAGTACTCTGAGCGTATGTCCTTTAGGTTCTGTTCCTGCTTCTATACGTTGAATGGTTCTTACAGATATTTTTGATTTTTCTGACAGTTCTTCCTGAGTCAGATTTTTTTGTTCTCTTATGGCTTTTAGCTTGGACATAGTATGCCTTCCGATTAATTTTCGTCAGCTAATTTACATTTTTTAATAGTAATATAATACAACAGCATTCTGTACGGATACAAAATGCTGTTTCTTTTATAGGATCTTAGATTTATTTTAACCTATTTTTTCGGAACTCTCCAATAGTCTTTCATAACTTTTATTTCGTTGCCCTATAATCCGTTGATATCCTGTTTCTCTTTCTACCCAGTCTGAAGGTTGTAAATAGCTGAGAATAGTATCCATATCACGTTCGCTAAAGCCTTCTGAAAAACTTTCTTTGCCTCTTTTAGGTATGGGAGTTGGAGGAATTTGATCTTTACGGGAAGGAGCCATTTCGGGCCCCGCGTATCTTTTCTTTTTAGCCTCACCCACATGCTCTATTGCTTTTATATCTTTTTCAAGTTTTTTTATATCCAGATTCCCTGAACTCTCATAACTCTCTTTCAATCTTTTAATGTTGTCCTGGGTTTCTCTGTTTATTTCCTGAATCTGATATTGAATAAATTTGCCTGATCTTGTAGGAGGTTCTGCCAATACAAGTCTTTCATATCCGGTTGCTCTAGCCCCTAACGCTGTTTCACCCCTTCCCGTATCAAACCAGCTTGTCATTCTGTCTCCACTTTCACTTCCTTTTTCTTCCATATACCGAACCTGATATCCCAACATGGCCATTACTTCCAGATTACCGCTTCTGAAGCCAAGATGTTTTACATTCTTAAAGTGTGTATCAAAATACTCATAGAGCTTAAACTGTCCCATACGGGTGTTTCCTCCCCATGCTTTCAGTGCGGGAGAGTTTCCTTTCCAGAATTCTGTAATATTGAATACTTTTCTGGATTGAGAATATCTGTTAATCTCATCAGCCGTGTCATTATATTTCTTTGCTCTTTCTTTCACATATCCTTTATCTCCGGTAATGATAACGGCATCATACATGTCGGCCACTCTGTGTACAATCTGCTTGATTCCCCAATAACTGGTGTCATGTTCTATATGAATATCACCTCCCTTTCCGCTGAAACGGGACCATAGAATCAATAGATTATTTCCACTTGTGGGTATGCCTTGCTCTTCCAGCCATATTTTTATCGCATCATCCTGGCTTCCATTGATTTCCCATGCGTTTCTTAATGCAGTTCTCATATTATCGGAAAAGTTTTCGGCAATGTACTGAGTTCCTTCTCCTACCGGCTTGTAGTATTTATTTTCAAATGCTCTTTTTGAGAGATCATTTTTATATTGCTCCTTTATGATATTGAATGCTTTGGTTTTAAGCTGACTTGCCAGCCCGGGACTCCGCACTTCTGTAACATTATGAGTATGTATCCTCCTTTCATCTATTCCGGAGTTCCTGTAGAATTCTATAATAGATTTGCTGTTATCATAAGGATCTGTCACATTTCCGTCTTTGTCCATTGTTGTAGAGATCAATACATGATATTGTGGATTGTGTATCAATGTTGCTGCAATGGCAAACATATCTCCGGTTGCATATCCCGGCTGCACTATGATAAAGGGAATTACTGCTTCTGCTTCTTCGTTGTTCTGATTATTCATAATATAATTTTAAATGTTAGAATAGGTTATCAGACAAATTTCAAGGTAAAGCGGTGGCTGGTTTAGAGGGGATTTACCCATTTTCAGAAACCAGGGGTTTTCCCTTATTTCCAGTTAATGTATTGGTGTATTTATTAATTAAATTCTCAGATACAATAAAGACTCTTAATTAAAAATTCACTCATAGGAGAATTCCCTTATTTTTTAAAATTCCGTTTTTTCCCTTAATGAAGATTTATTTTGTTTGATGAAATTTGTATCAGACAAAAGAGATCAACAATCTCATAGTCAACATTTAATTTAAAAAAAATAGTAACCCCATTAAAACCAGAATATGGCAGAAACAGTAAACACCCAGACTACAGATGCAGTAACGCAGACTAACGTTACGGTACTTGGTGAGTCTCCCGCACAGGCTATGAGTATGCTTTACCAGATGGCCACCCATGCCAGTGGAATTTCCATTCAGAATTCTGTGACAAACCAGCAGAACTTGAACCAGCTCAACCCTGCGATTGTTGCAGATGCCATTAAAATTTTAAAAGGATAATTTAAAACCTTACCATCATGAGTGAAAACAACAGTGAAACCCAACAATCCCAGGCGGCAAATGCTACCACTCCGGCGGAGAAAGCTGTAGTATTTGTGAACAGTGAGGTACTGGCTCCCCCAAAGGCTTCTCCAATGACCGGAGTAACGAAAGTAATGATAGAACAGTCTACAGGAATGATGGTTCAGGATTTACAGTCTTTTTTAAAAGGATTCGAGCAGGTAGGCCTTATTGCATTAAGCAGACTGGCCAATAATCTACTGACTTACGGAACTCCTTTCGGGCCAGCTCCGGGCAGTAAAGAAACCTCTGTTCAGATGGCTGAAAATATTCAGGGTCAGGATGCAGGAAAAGGCAATGAAATGATGAAAGACTTATTCAAAATGGTAAGTGATTATGCTGAAGTAAAAGCTAAAATTTCCAATACTATTTATAATGTCAACGCGCTTCCGGTCTCAGAAGCTCTTCCTTCTCCCCCATCCTATACGGAAGTAATCCCTGAGACTGAAGATCCTGAAAAAAAAAACGAGTAAATTCTGCTCAGGAAGAAACCTCCTCAGAAAAGAAAAGTATGAGAAAAAGCTTTATCACGGCTGATCATGGGGGAAAATTAGTATTAAAGTCCGTAAAACTGACACAGCCACTTGTAAAACCAGAGATTAAAGAAGCAGTAATTCCTTCAGTAGAGCCTGAAGATAAGCCAAAGAAAAAAACAATCATCAACCAAATCATTGAAAAAATTAAAATAAATAAGAGATGAATTATTCCTCAGTAACTAAACCCGCCAAAATTTTAAACCTGGAAAGTTTAAACGATTTAAATGAACGACTTTACCTGGTCAAAGACCATGATAATGATTATTTTGACACCAAAAGTGCAGATGCCAAAAGGACAGAAAACAATGCAGAGCGTTTTGTATTTAATCTTCAAACATCCAATATTAATATACAACCTTCTGTAAGGCTGGTCAACTGCCTCAACAGAAATAGTAAAAGATACAATCAGTTTCAGTGTTTTGTGGTGGAACCTATAGATAAATCAACGGGAATTGCCGTGATCATGGTCAAACTGGATGATCCAAAGGTATTTTATTGTAATGTCAGAATTATGCCCCTTACCACCTTAAGTGACATTGCTGTTCCTGATTATGATTCAAAACTTCTAACAGTCAATCTTGAAAAATCAAAATGCATCCTTAAAGCAGATATTACAATCACTCCATCTGATACAGGTGAAGCACAATATTCAGTACATGACGTAGATGTGGCTGCTATTTCTGACCTGGCTACTCAGGAGGAAACAATAGCCTTAAAAAGGGAACTGGAATTTCAGGCCTCCAAGCTGATTGCTCATTATTTCCAGGAAATCCTGAGTATTGTTGTGAACGAAACGCCTCCACCTGGTAAATCTCTTATCATTCCGGATGATTATATCCTTACACTTCCTCCACACCAGTTGAAAGAAATGTTATCTGCCAGTACTATTGCGGCATGTGTAGCATTGGAAATTACAGGGTATAATGTATTGAAAGAAATCAACCGTGACTGGAAGGCTGCGTCTGCATTTATTACTTATCTGCTGTAGTCTGTTGTATAATACTCTAAAATAATATGTATGCGCAGAAGAATCCGCAAAAAAGCTCCTGTTCCCAAACCTCCGGTACCCGTAACGGAACCTGAAATGGTAGAAAAAGAAATCATGCCTTTTGTGTTAAGACATGAAGATGAGATCGTGAGCTATATCAAAGATAAAGCCATCAAAGAAACCATGAAGTCACTTGCTCCTCTCCTTGAAAAGCTGGAAGAAGCCGTTAAACAGCAGGAATCTGCCCAGACTCAGATTGCCACACAAGCTCCTCCTGAAACCCCTGTGATGAACTATGAAGAGCAGCTGAAAAAACTTCAGGAAGCCTCATCAGCAAAGGTAAAGGAGAAAGAGCTCAAAATCATGGACCGAATGAATAAGCTGAATGCCAGGTTTGGTAATATCCGACCATAGAACCATAAAAAGAAAAATTAATATGAATGAAATTGATGCAATAATTACAGGAATGTCTACTGCTGTGCCGCAAGCTATTTCTACACAGGTAAGTGCCCATTCTACCGGACAGATGCAGATCAATGCTGCACTGAATCAACAACGGAATACGATGACCGGAATCAGCAATTATGTCATGGGCTTAAAAAAAATGAGTCCAAAAAATATAAAGCTCAGGCAATTCGAGACATTTAAAAAAGAACGTTTTTAATCTAAGTCTCTAAAAACTACGGATGCGGTTTTAGTTCTCTGCAAAGATGAAATCCGGTGCCCTCAGCATATACAATCAGGTCAACATTTATTTTGCACCGCTTTTCAGATGCCGTCAATGTACAAAAGCAATTATTCAGAATCCATATTTAGCCCAAAGGAATCCGACATTGCCGGCATACCTGCAGCAGGAATTTATTTTTAAGACAGATATTAAAAATAGAAACCGCATCCTTTTACAAAAAAAATATGCTTTAAACTCGCGCAGATTTTACAGATAGAGTTTCAACCATTGTATTCAGAGCCACCCTTCAAGTCTAATTTATTCATAACCTGTCAACCAATGCCTTTGAAATCTATTCATCTGGAGGATCTGTGGTGAGTTTAAAAGATAAAACATAAAACTAGTTTACCTCAATAATTATTAACCGAGATCAGATCTCAAAAAAAACAATTACAATTATGCCAGTTAATGAACAAATCACAGACGCAGTAACGCAGTCTAACGTGAAAGTAGTAGGAGAATCTCCTGCAATGGCTCTAGCCAACGTGTATCAATCTGCTGCACATTCTACAGGAATTATGTTTGAAAATGCAGTGAATGCACAAAACCAGCAGAACATTCTGGGGCAGGCAGCAACCACTCAGGGTATTCTGCAGATCTACAGCCTGGATACGGTAGCAGATGCGGTTTCCATTGCCAAGATTCTTAAGCCGTAATTTTTAAACTTTTTTGAGAAAAAAGTCATTCTCTCAGCCGGATAATCCGGTCGTTTTTTAACCTTAATAAACAATAATCATTATGCCAGTTAACGAACAAATCACAGATGCAGTAACGCAGTCGAACGTAAAGGTAGTAGCAGAATCGCCAGCCATGGCTTTAGCTAATGTGTATCAAACAGCTGCACATTCTACAGGAATCATGTTTGAAAATGCGATGACCAACCAAAATCAGCACAACATCGTTACACAAGCAGCCACTACGCAAGGAATCTCTCAAATCTACAGCAAAGATACCATAGCGGATGCCATCTCAATTGCTAAAATTCTTAAACCTTAACCCGTTCTTGCATACCGCAGAATACAACCATTTTTTAAAGCCGGAATCCCGGTTATTTTAACCCAATAAACAATAATCATTATGCCAGTTAACGAAAAAATCACAGACGCAGTAACACAATCCAACGTAAAAGTAGTAGCAGAATCGCCTGCAATGGCTTTAGCTAACGTGTATCAATCTGCTGCACATTCTACAGGAATCA
>NZ_JBMDJJ010000005.1:0-207603 GCF_057809135.1 Chryseobacterium sp. FG46
GCATATTACAAAGATACAATGACTAAACATTCCCCCCAACTTTTGAGACTGATCCTTTACACTTTGATGTAAATTATAATAAGTCTCAAAATATCTCAAAAAACGAACTAAACTTTATTGCTATATTCATTGCTCCTTTTATTGAAACTTTTATATTTCAGTATCTCCCCTACTTGATTTTAAGCAAATGGATAAGGCTCAACAATAAAGTATTTTGCATCATCATTATGAGTATCATTTTCGCATCAATGCATTACTATAATTGGCTCTATATTGTGATGACATTTTTTGGAGGCATTATCCTCAACAACCTTTATATTTACTATTACAAGCACATTACTAATTACAGTTTTATTATAACGGTACTCTTCCACGCTTTATTCAACCTTTATGGTTTCTTGTTTATAATGTAACTTTTACTTTATTAATAATATAAAACAAGCTCTTCCTCCTCAAAAAAGAGATTAATAAATAATGTAAAAAATAATGATCAATAGGAAAATTATCTCTTTCAAAAATAGAGGATTCCAACAGACTTTTATGAGCAGCGTCATAACAAGCAAAAAAAAATCCCCGGAAATTCCGAGGATAAAAACTAATAACCATGAAAACTCAAATTAAACATGAGTTACATTTCTATATTGAAAAATCGTGCCAAGAATAACGATTTAGAGAAAAAAAGTCATTTTCTTGTTATAACACCATTTTCACCAATTTAACATTTAAAACAGATTTTACTGATCCCTTAAAAACCTCTTCATAATTATATTTAATAGTTTCATATAAATATAATGCTCCGGCAAAAGTATTAAAAAAAAAATAATTTACATTTTAATAAAATAAAATTTACATTCAGTACATAAAAAAAATTAAAATAGCTAATCTGTCATAAAAAGTATTTTCAATAACAAATTGACACATTAGACATATTCATCAGAAAAAATATTAATCTCAAGACACAAAAAATTTATAAAAAAATTTCTTGAAGGTCAACATAAAAATATCATATAAGTTCTTTATATAAAAAGCCCCCAGAAATGGAGGCCTCAAAAAACACAAATGATGAAAAAAATTTTATATCATAGATAAAAATTATTATATCTATTAATTCTTAGCCAAAGATATACACCTCTTTTTTTTTATTTTATGAGTATAATCATAAAATTATTATTTCTTTTAAATAGAAGCTTTTTCAAGCTGCTCAACCATTTATCAAAACAAGAAGATAACAAAAATCTCGATAACTACGGTTTCTTATTATTTGAGAGCAGCCTTGGATTACACAATATAAAATATAACATGAAAATGTATACTATAAGTATCCGTTTTTTGCGCAATTATCATAATCGTAAAGGCATATAATATATCAAAAAGGCCTCCGGAAGGAGGCCTAAAAAACACAAATGATGAAAAAAATCTATTTAGAAAAATCCAAACAGAATATTGTAGAATCATTCAAAATGATCATTTTACCATTACATTTCTAACCAGAAAACATTATACAGTAACGGAACAGAAGAATGAATACTTTCTTTAAGAATCAAACGGCATCCTGAAGATCAATAAAAATATAATTTTATATTATTAAAAGTTTTTGCAATTCAGATTTAATCTTGAAAATCAATTAAATACCACAAAAACAATGTAAATTATTTTAACAATTAAAAAATCTTCATCTCTGGATGGGTAAATTTAGTTAAATATTTGTTGGTTCACAAGACTATTCCTCCCAAATGATTGGAATGTACACTGTAATATATCCATCAGAATCTACATTAGCGTCAGAAACTGTAGCAACTACTGTTCCATAACCTACCCAGCCACCCTGCCCCTGCATTGCAGAAAAAGTGTAGGTTCCTGCAGGAAGACCATGATAATATTGCGGGACAGACTGAAATCCACCACTGTAATAAGTATCATATACTTCCCCTGTGGCTATATTTTCAGCAAGAAAACTTCCTACATCGTAATTCCCTGAAAGAATTTTTATTCCGTTTTTTGAAAGAAGACCATAACGTATCTTGTAAGTCTGAGTTTTGGGCGTTTCATCCGCTGTTCCTGAATAACCTTTATAGGTCTGTGTTATTTCCCTGGAGGAAAACGATGTTGCAACAGTAAGCAATCCAATCAGTGCTGATACTGTAAAAATTGATTTTTTCATACTATAAAGTATTTTGGCATTCAAAAATACTCAACTTATGTGAATTTAATGAAAACTATCAATGAAATAAAATTTACAAAATACTCTGAAACTCCGCATTATTAATATAAAATTCATGATTATTCAAAATTACTTCACTTTTCAGACTGTTAATTTTAACATTCATTAACTGAAATTTGGCTTCATAATTGAAAATACAACTAAAATTAAAAGTCATTTTGACTGTATCGTATTAAAATTTGAATTATGAGAAAGATAGTATTAGCAGGGTTTTTATCCGTCTTTTTAATAACGGCCTGCAAGAAAGATGACAGCGTTGCAGAAAAGTCACTGGAAGCACAGAAACTTGAATTTCAGGCCAGACAACTTGAAATAGAAAAACAAAAACTGGCAATAGAAAAGGAAAAAATGGTATATGAGGCTCAAAAAAAAGCAGATAGTGTATCAGAAAGCAAAAAAGCCAGAGCGGCGGCTGAAAATAATTCAAAACCACAGGTGATCAGAGAAACACGAACAGTGTATAGAGACAGAAACTCAAATTCCGGTTCAGGAAGCAGCAACGGAAGTTATGCCAATAACGGAAGTGGTACTTCACAGGGAACTACTCAGAAAAAAGGATGGAGTAAAGCTGCCAAGGGAACCGTCATTGGTACCGTAGGTGGAGCTGCTGTCGGAGCCATAGTTGCTAAGAAAAACAGAGGACTGGGTGCTGTAATTGGCGGTGTTGTAGGAGGTGCAACCGGGTATACTATTGGTAGATCACAGGATAGAAAAGATGGAAGAGTACAACCCCGTTAATAAATATTTTTAATGATAAAATACAAAGATTGCTTACTTTTAAGCAATCTTTTTTTATGATACTGATTCTGTTTTCTTCCGTTTTCATCATTCCTGTCCTTATGGGCTGGGGAAAGATCATGGAAAATATATGGGGAATTTTATTTCAGGGAATCTCTGGAAAAATTTTATCCGGAATCCTTGGAATAACCCTGATATGGACAATTATTTCTTTTTTCACTCCCTTAAATATGAGCGTGGAAGTGCCTTCCATTCTATTGGGATTCTTCTTTTTCTTTAAAAATAAACTTTACCAGGAGTTTCATCAATTTTCAAAAAAGGATTTTGTAGTATTGAGTGTAAGCTCTCTTACCGTAATATTCGCAGGCTCTTTCTATCCTTATATATTGGACCATTTTGGATATTATGTTCCCACATTGAAATGGCTTACAGAATATGGACTTGTAAGAGGAATTTCCAACATAGACCTTACATTAGGCCAAATGTCTCTCTGGCATGTTTTTCAGGCTGGATTTTCAAACTTTTCGGATCCTTTTTTAAGGATCAACACAGTATTGTTAATCATCTATACATTATATACCGTTGAAAAAAGAAACTGGATACATCTTTGTTTTCTTCCGGTATTACTGCTTTTTTCACAATCTCCAAGCCCTGATCTTCCTGTTATTATTTTTTCATTGATTATTTTAAATGAAATTATGACAGGACAGAAAAATACTACTTTTCTTTTTGCATTTTCAATATTTGTTTTTGCCATAAAACCAACCATGATATGGCTGCCTGTATTGACTTTCCTAAGCTCAGTTTTTATTTTTAAAACCAATTTCAGATCCCTCATTTCAGGAATGATCATTCTCCTGCTTTTCTTCATTAAAAACCTTTGGACATTTGGATATCCCATCTTTCCGTTAGCATTAGGTGATGTAGGAATATTCTGGAAACCTAATCCTGAAGTTTTAAAAATTTCCTCACAATTTGCCATCATGAAAACCTATGATATGCAGTACACCTATGAGGAAATTCAAAAATTTTCAACTGCAGATTATATCAGAAACTGGTTTTCTTTGGATGGAATAAAATCTAAAATCAATATGCTCTTTGTTTTGAGCTTGGTTATTTTCTCAGCATTTACCTGGGTAAAAAAGAGAAAACTCATCACCCTGATTTGTATTTCGTTATTGATAAAGAGTATATTGGTTTTGATATTTTCCGCACAATACAGATTTTTTATCGATGTCTTTTTTGTGATATTCTTTGTTATCTTCCATGAATATTTTGACCGGAAGAAAGCAATTTTCGTTTTCTCAGTCTTAAGTATATTCTTTATTTCTATATTATCTTTTCCTGAATTTATTCAGAGTTATCTTCCAAGTTTCAGAGTCGGAACATTCATGGCAGGATTTGAAAAAGAACAGATTTACAAGCCTTCAACCTACCAATATGAAAAGTTTGATACCTATAAAGTAGGAAATTTTAAATTTAATGTTTCCCACCATTATCCTTATAGTTTTGACACTCCGCTTCCGGCCATTACTCCGGCTTATCTTTTCGATAATGTGAAGGCAGGCATTTTTCCACAACTTTCGGATAAAAATGACATCAAAAAAGGATTTATCTGGAAAAAAATGACATCAGAAGAACAAGTGGAAGCCCAAAAGGTTATCAATACTATCGAAAACATTGATAAATAGAACAAATCCAGAAACTTTATTATCTGAAGAAAAAAAGGTAATTTTGTATCATGTTCAACACATTAGGTAATCTTCTTAGTCTTACAACATTTGGAGAAAGTCACGGAGTGGCTTATGGCGGTATCATCAATAATTTTCCGGCAGGTTTAGCGGTAGATCTCGATCAGGTTCAGTACGAATTGAACCGAAGAAAGCCCGGCCAGTCGGCAATCGTTACACAAAGAAAAGAAAGTGACACTGTAAAGTTTCTTTCCGGAATCTTTGATGGAAAAACAACAGGTACGCCCATCGGTTTTATCATCGAAAACGAAAATCAGAAATCGAAGGATTATGATCATATTGCAGGCGCATATCGTCCAAGTCATGCTGATTTTACTTATGATCAGAAATTTGGGTTCAGGGATCATCGCGGCGGCGGAAAATCTTCTGCAAGAGAAACAATGAACTGGGTAGTTGCAGGGGCACTTGCCAAGCAGCTTTTACCGGACATTGAGATCAACGCTTATGTATCTTCTGTAGGTGATATTTTCTGTGAAAAGCCTTATCAGGCTTTAGATTTCTCCCAAACAGAGAGCAATGATGTTCGTTGCCCCGATGCTGAAACGGCAGAAAAGATGATTGCAAGAATCAAAGAAATCAAAAAAGAAGGAAACACAATTGGAGGAACTATCACCTGTGTGATTAAAAATGTTCCTGTAGGAATTGGTGAACCCATATTTTCAAAGCTTCAGGCTGAGCTGGCAAAAGCAATGCTGAACATCAATGCCTGCAAAGGTTTTGAATATGGAAGCGGTTTCTGCGGTGCTAAAATGACAGGAAAAGAGCATAATGATGCATTCAATACAGATTTCACTACAAAATCTAACCTTTCAGGAGGTATCCAGGGCGGAATTTCCAACGGAATGGATATCTATTTCCGTGTAGCTTTCAAACCTGTGGCTACTATTCTGAGACCTCAGGACAGTATTGACAAAGATGGAAATCCAGTTATTGTAGAAGGAAAAGGACGCCACGACCCTTGTGTAGTTCCAAGAGCTGTTCCTGTAGTGGAAGGTCTAGCTGCATTTGTACTGGCAGACCTGTTTTTGATCAATAAAACAAGAAACATCAATAATTTTTAACATAAATATTTTTAGTAATGAAAAATTACTGGGATAAAGGAATTTCGTTTGAAGAATATCTTCAGATTGCAAAAAAAAGATTAGAGAATCCTGCCAACCAACAGGAAGCTGACTATAAACAATATTACGAGCTGGGGCTTCAGAGAATGGACCGAACGGTAAAAAAATACGTTCCGGATGAAGATCAGCTGAAAGAACTTGCAGCCAAAAACTTTGACGGAAAAATTCTGATTATTTCCGAAGCATGGTGTGGAGATGCAAGTGCAACAGTGCCAGCTCTTTTCAGATTTTTTGAAGGACATAACGAAGTAAGAGTTTTTCTGAGAGACAGTGATAAAAGTTTAATCAACCAATTTTTAACTAACGGTACGGAATCCATTCCGAAAGTACTTATCCTTGATAAAGACCTGAATGTAAAAAATTCATGGGGACCACGTCCCAAATATGGATATGAACTTCTGATGAAATATAAAGCCGATCCTGAAGCATATTCAAAAGATTCTTTCTATAATGATCTGCAAATATATTATGCTAAAAACAGAGGGAAAGATGCTGTTCAGGAAATTTTGGATCTTCTATAAAAAAGAGATATGAAAAAAAATATCATTTATCTTGTACTTATTGTGATTATCGCTGGTGTTGCTTTTATACCAGGAGTAAGAAACTTTCTGAAGGATACATTCTTTCCGGTAGCTACTATAGAAAATGCGGTTCATATCAGTGAAGAAGATTATGATATAGAGCTTAAAGGAATCAATACGCCAAGCACTAATCTTAAAAACTTTAAGGACAAAGGTATTTTTCTGAACTTCTGGGGAACATGGTGCCCGCCTTGCAGAAAAGAATGGCCTTCTATTCAGAAACTGTATGATACCAGAAAAGATCATGTAGATTTTGTACTGATTGCCATGAATGATAAGGAAGAGGATGTAAGAAAGTTTTTGAAAGAAAATAATTATACTGTTCCTGTATATATTGCTCAAAGTCCAATTTCTGAGAAAATTCTTCCAAAGGTATTTCCTACCACTTTCCTGCTGGATAAACACGGAAGAATCCTTATTAAAGAGGATGCCACAAAAGACTGGAACACAGAGACTGTACATCAGTTCATTGACAATATTATCAAATAATATTTTAACTAAATTTTATAATTTGTTGGTACAGGATTTGCGAATTTTATAGCATTGAAAAATTTATTAATCCAAACACAAAATGAAATATTCAAAATTAAATCTTGCAAAAGAAGCCATCAATCATAAGGGCTTTATCAAAAAGATCCCTGATATTTTCAGAATGGTCAAAATGTGGAGAAAAGGAATTTATCCAATGAAATCCATAGACATTATTCTTCCTTTACTTGGAATTTTATATGTGCTCTCTCCTATTGACCTCCTTCCTGAATTTGTGATACCGGTAATTGGAGTCATGGATGACCTGGCAGTATTGTCACTTACCATTCCTAAGCTCATTAAAGAGGTAGACAAGTTTTTATTATGGGAAGCCCAGCAAAAATACAGTGGTGCCCAAATCATTGATGCTGAAATCGTAAAATAATAGTTTATTATATTTTTCACACCATCCCGGATTGACCGGGATGGTTTTTTATTGACAAATGAGCGATAAATTTTTAAGCCTTATTTCAATTCCTTAAATTTGCAATATCTAATAAAAAATAATGGAAAGTAAAAAAGAATTCTTCTTAGAGTGTTACAAACTAGGCATCATCAAATTCGGCAGGTTTACCCTGAAAAGCGGTATTGAAAGTCCTTTTTATGTAGACTTGAGACCTTTGGCTTCAGATCCTAAAATTTTAAAAAATCTTGCAAATTATTTACTGGAAATGCTTCCGTTAGATAATTTTGATTTAATCTGTGGAGTTCCTTATGCTGCGCTTCCTATGGCTACTGCAATGTCTCTGGAAAGCTATATTCCATTAATTATTAAAAGAAAAGAAGCAAAAAGCTACGGTACCAAGAAGCTGATTGAAGGAATTTACCAGAAAGGACAAAACTGTCTTTTGGTAGAAGATGTGATCACTTCAGGTAAATCTCTGCTGGAAACCATTCCTGAAATAGAACAGGAAGATCTTAAAGTTTCTGACATTGTGGTGGTACTTGACAGAGAGCAGGGAGGAAAACAATTACTGGAAGGTAAAGGATATAGAGTACATACTCTTTTCAATATTTCGGAAGTATGCCATATTCTTCAGGAAACAGGTGAATTGTCAGATGAAGAAGTAAAAAGAATCCAGGACTTCCTTCAGGGGAACCACATTCAGTTTGAAGAAGAAACAAGATCTTCTTATGAGCAGAAACTTCAGTCAACACAGCATTCCGTTTCAAAAAAATTACTGGAAACAGCTTTAACAAAAAAATCAAACCTTATTGCTTCAGCAGATGTTACCACAACTCACGAGCTATTGGAACTTGCTGAAAAAGTAGGTCCGCATATTATTGCTTTAAAAACGCATATCGATATTATTTCTGATTTTGAATACGAAAAAACAATTACTCCTTTAAAAGCTATTGCTGCAAAACACCAGTTCTTACTGATGGAAGACAGAAAATTTGCTGATATCGGAAATACACAGGAACTTCAGTTCACAAGCGGAGTTTTCAAAATTACAGATTGGGCAGATTTTGTAACTTCTCAGGTAATCGGAGGTTTTGAATCATTAGACTGCTTCAAAAATGTAGGAGTGGTAGCCATCGTTGGAATGTCTTCCAAAGGAGCTTTAACAACTGCAAGCTATCGTGAAGAAGCTTTAAAAGTAGCTTTATCTCATCCTAATGTAATTGGTGGTGTATCTCAGAATAAAATTCCTGAAGATCTGCTATTGTTCACTCCGGGGGTAAATCTTGCAGACTCGGGAGATGGTAAAGGACAGCAGTACAACACACCTGAGCATGTTTTCAAAACACTTCACACAGATTTTATTATTGTAGGAAGAGGAATCTACAAATCCAATAATCCGGAAGCATCAGCAATCACTTATAAAACAGAGGGATGGAACGCTTACATTAATTCTTTGGAAAAAAAAGCAATTCAAGGTTAAAATGCTATAAAGTATATACAAAATAAGTTATATTTGGGCTTTATCACGAATATTTGAAAAAGATCAGCCTTTGCCTTATTTTGTTATGTGGAGTTGTACAGGTTTCTGCACAGACAGACAGTATATACATTGAAACAAAACTGTCTCCTGACAAAAAGAACCTTGATGTCCGTCAGGAAATTGTTTATTACAATCACTCCGGAAAAGACCTTCAAACCATAAAACTCCTGAATTGGGTTTCCGCGTACAATAAACGGGGAACTTCTTTAGTCTACAGAAAACTGGAAGACCGGAATAATGATTTGCATTTTGCAAAAAATGATCAATTGGGAAAACTTCTTGAACTGAATATTAAAAATTCTGACAATGAAGTTCTTCCTGTCAATACACTCTCAGATGAAAATCTATTTATTCCTCTGAAAAACGTATTAAAACCTGGCGAAAGCGTCACTTTACAGTTGCAATACAGGATGCAGCTTCCCGATAAAACTTTTACGGGATACGGAACATCCGCTCAGAATACTGTATTAAAATATTTCTTTATTGTTCCGGATCATTTTGATCCGGACAATATTTCCAGAAGAAACTACCACGATATTGAGGAACAGGTAAGCTTTAATACTTTCTGGACCATCCACTTTGATATCCCTGTAAATAGTTTTGTTGAGGGAAATCTTCCACAGGTTCAGATGAATTCATTTAAGGGATATCTCGATTCAGATCCTGAATTCTTGATTTCTACAACAGAATTTCAATCCATCAAAACCAATGTTGACGGAGAGGAAATCGACATCAAATTTGGATATAATCTGAAACCGGATGAAAAACAAAACCTGGAGTTTTATCTTCCTTTACAATTAAAATTTATTAAGGAGCGCATCGGGTATCTTCCGAAAAATATTTTTATTTCAGATAAATTCAGAGCCAAAGAAGACTTTTTCGGAAATAATGATATTACCTTCTGGAAATTCAGATTCCGCCTGTTTACTGAGACCGAAAAAACCGATATGGATTATTTTGGGATCATTGCCAAGAAAATTCTTGACGAAGGTGTTATTGCAGATAAAGAAAAAGACCACTGGTTCAAAAATGGTTTAAAATCTTATCTCGAAATTCAGTATCTCAAAAAATTCTATGCTGACACGAAACTTTTAGGTACACTTCCCGAGACCAGAATCTTTGGACTTCAACCATTAAAGTTATTCCATGCCTCCAAAGTAAAACTTCTGGACCGTTATGGGCTTTCCTATCAATATATCATGCTGCAGAACCTTGATCAGAAAATCGATGAACATTTCCCTGTTCTGAGTAATTTCAATGATATGGCCATCAGCAGCTTTGAAACCGGAAGCCTTTTCAACTACTCGGCAGACAAAATGGGATATGAACAATTTGATGGAATTGTAAAAAATTATATTGCTCAGAATTCCGGAAAAAAAATTAATCCTGAAGAATTTCTGTCATCTCTTTCTGAAAACAATAAGTCAACAGCCTATCTCTCCAACTTTTTCAAACAAAAGAACAGGGTTGATTTTAAATTGAAAAACATCAGAAAAGATAATGATTCTCTGCAAATAAAAATTGTAAGAAATACTGACATTTCTATTCCTGTAAAGCTGGAAACAGAAACCAGAGAAGGAGAAAAGAAAACGTACTGGATAGACACGGAGGAAAATGAACGTACCACCAGCCTGTCGCTTCCTGCATCAGAGAATATTTACAAAACCACCTTAAACAGTGGCTATATTTTCCCTGAATCCAATTACAGAGACAACTTCCTGTATGCGAAAGGACTGTTTTCCAATACGAAAAAAATTAAACTTAAATTAATAAAAGATATTCCTAACCCGGAATACAATGAGATTTACATCAGCCCAAGAGTGCGTTTCAACAATACGTATGATAAATTTCTTTTGGGAGCCAATTTTAAGAATCAGTCTTTTTTTGATCAGAAATTCCTGTATTCGGTGACTCCAACCTATAGTACCGGAACAGGAAAACTTACGGGTTCCGGAGCAGTCTCCTACTCTATTCTGCCTGCAGAAAGCATTATCCGAAGTCTGACATTCGGTCTTTCAGGCTCTTATTTTCATTATGATTATGATCTGGCCTACAGAAAAACCTCAATATCATCTTCGATTAACTTTAGAAAGAACCCAAGAAGTACAGTAAGCAGAAGTCTGGGAGTTTCCTATAATTATTTTGAAAGAGATCTGAGTCCTCAAATGATCGCCAATAATGATTACAGCAAATATAATCTCTGGAGTATCGGCTATGGTTATAGCGATAGCCAGATGATTCATGAAAAAAGCTTCAGCCTGAGCGCCCAGGGAATGGAAGATTTCAATAAAATAACGGCTGAAGGCTTCTACAGGTGGGAATTTGCCCCTAAACAAAAGCTAAGCTTACGTTTATTTGCCGGATACTTCTTAAGAAACAACACCAGAAATAACCTATTTGATTATGGAATTTCCAGGGTTTCCAACTATTCATTCTCTTATACGCTATTGGGAGAAAGTGCCAGCAGCGGGCTTCTTTCCCAGCAGTTTATATTAGCTGATGGTGGTTTTAAATCTTTCCTGCCGGGAACGGTGAACCAATGGATCACCTCTGCCAATGTAGATTCCAGTGTCTGGAAAATATTCCATGTGTATGCGGATGCTGGAGTATATAAAAATAAAGATCTTCCTGCCAAATTCATATGGGATACAGGAGTTAAAGTAAGAATCATTCCTGATTTTCTGGAAGTATATTTCCCGATCCAGTCTTCTCTGGGTTTTGAACCTTCATTCAAAGATTATGGGAAGCGTATCAGATACACTTTAATTCTTAATCTCGGATCCATTATTAATGCCGCAAGAAGAGGCTGGTATTAATAATGAAAATTATTGCAGATTAAATTCAACGCTTAAAATAAAAGAACAGCTTATGAATATGAGCTGTTCTTTTTTATTAAAACTAATCTTTTATAATTTTCTGTGAGATAGGAATATTGTTAATCGTTCCTGTCACAATATAAGTTCCTTTGGGAAGTTCTGCAATATCAAGAGCTGAAGCCAGTTTAGTAGGTGATTTTTTAACAATCTGTCTGTATGTATCGTAAACTTTCACATCTTTCACCTCTGTTCCGAATACTATTTTACTGTCTTTTATAAAAGGATTCTGTACAAAACCGGACTTCACGCTGCCTTCGAGAGAGAAGTCAGACATATTATCATTACTTCCTACTAAATTTCTTTTGATAGCTGTGGTTGTAGTGGGAGAAGGAGCGGGTCCATCTCCTTTAAATTGATCTGCATTGGATCCATATCCTACAAAATCCAGAACATTGGACGCAGAAGGTCCGGTGACCTGCACTATATTTCCGGCTAATGCAACTTTTCCAGATACGTTGGAGATTTTTAATCCGGAAGATTTATTAGGAGTTCCGTCAAAATTTATAATTGTAGTTGCAACAAAATCCGGTGCTGGCAGATTTTCAACACCACCTTCAATCGCTGACTCCTGAATTAAATAAGTTTCTTCCGGTCCTAACGTAAAATCCGGAAGCGTATGATATTCTGTAAAAGCACCTATTGCCGGAGCATATTGAATACTTGCTCCCGTTAAAGAAACCAAAGTAGTTCCGATATTTTTAAGGACTATATAATTATTTTTCAATACAGCTCCTGAATTGGCATTCCCACCATAGATTTCATTGATCACAATCTGGGCATTGGAAAACGAGGTCAATACTATAAGTCCAACAAGAGTAAAGATTTTTTTCATCGTAATAATTTTAGAAATGGATTGATCATAAAAACATCAAAAATAATACCACCAAATTAAGAAATATATAAGATACACAAATCTAAAAATTAGGAAATAATCACATAAAAAGCCAGCTGCTTCAATTGAAGCAGCTGGCTATATTTTTATTTAAAAGAAATTAGTCTTTAAGAACTTTCTGAGAAACCGGCTGGTGGTTTACGGTACCTGTAACGATATAGTTTCCTTTTGCTAATTCAGCAATGCTTACAGCTTCGTTTTGCTTTACAGCAGTTTCTTTTACAAGCTGTCCGAACATATTGAAAATCTTCACATCTTTCACATCAGATCCGAAAATAATCTCATTATTTTTAACGAAAGAGTTCTTTACGAAGTTTCCTGACTTTGCGTTTTTGGCATCAATAACAGCTAAAGAGGCAGTAGACGAAGTAACCGTTAAAGAAATATCATCTATTCTCCAGTTGGCAGTACCAAGAGATGGAGTTCCAGCACCAGCACTGTCGCTTCCATAAATTCTTAAGGTAACCGGGGCAGATTCTGCACCTACTAAATTAGCACCTGAAAAAGTGATGTTACTCAATGCCCATGTACTATTATTATTAACATTGGCTGTACCTATCGCCGTTGTATAATTATCAATGCTGGAATATACTGTAATCTTTCCCGGTCCTGTAGATGTTCCTCTTGATCCTAAATTTAAAGAATTTAAAGTTACTTTATTACCCGCAACCGGAGTAACAGTTACACTAAAATAAGTACTTGTAGCAGTTGAAAGAGCCTCTTTAAAAGCAGCAGCACCAAAATTACTGGATCCACTTGCTCCGGTATATCCTGAAGATACGGATGAAGTGGTAATTAAAGTGGTTGTACCATTATTATTTCCCTGAGTTGCTGCAAATGCTACACTTGAAATATTAGCATTGGTACCAGAAATGGGATTTACAGAACTACCATCCCAAAGGTAAGTTGTTTGTGCAAAAGCAACTGCACTCATTACAACTGTTGCAAAAAGAGAATAAAGTTTTTTCATGATTTAATTTTTTTTGTTGTTAATAATTTTCTTTCCAAAACAAAACTACATCTAATTTTTTTTCTGGGGCAATAAAGAGGTTAAGTTTTTGTTAATTATAGTTGACCTCTTAATGTTAACATTTTTTAATTATTTTTACGAATTATTTTTAAAAGTTGCGGAATCTTGTCATTCTATTCGTTTTATTCTTCTTAGGCATATTTTCAGGAAATGCTCAGGTTTTTTCGTGGAAAAATCCCAATGTTCCTGAAGACAGTATTAAAAGGGATAGTATTCTGGCTGCAAAGCTGGAGCAGGATATCTTTGCCAAGGACACTCTGGATTTCATAAGAACTCACAATAAGATCATTATTGATGAAGCTGTACTGGCAAAAAATGATAAAAAGAGATTTTTAGGAGAACTTAATTCAAAAGGCTCCATTATCCGGGGGATTACTTTTGGTAATAATCAGGGGCAATCTGTACAAAGTTCTATGGATCTTCAGATATCAGGCCGTTTATCTAAAGATGTTACCATTTTAGCAAGTATCTCAGATCATAACCTGCCGATTCAGGCTGATGGTTATACCCAGACTTTGGAGGAGTTTGACAAAATCTATATGCAGCTTAATATTAAGGACAAGTCTATTCTCAGAGCGGGGCATCTTGACCTGGTAGAAGCTAAGAATTATTTTGCCAAATACCAGAGAAGAAGTATGGGACTTCAGTTCCAGACAGAATTCGGGAAGGAGAACAAGACATTTGTAGATATCTCTGCAGGTGTTGCACGAAGTGAATTCCACAGAATCCGTTTTCAGGGGGTTGAAGGTAACCAGGGACCTTACCGCCTGACAGGGAAGAACGGTGAACAATTTATCACACTGATTTCCGGATCTGAACAGGTTTTTATTGATGGAATTTTAATGAAGCGTGGTGAGAACCAGGATTATATCATCAATTACAATACCGGTGAGGTTACTTTTACCAGTTTCCGCCCTATTTTCCAGCAGAATTTCATCACCATTTCTTATAACTATGCCAACAGAAATTATTCAAGGTATTTGTTTACTGGAAAGCTTGAGCATCAGAGAGAAAAATTCAAAGTGGGGTTCAACTGGTTTATGGAAAATGACAACAAGAATGCTCCTCTGTCTTTAAACCTTTCTAAGGAAGATGAGCAGATTCTTGCAGAAGCCGGAAATAATCCAGACCTGATGTATGCCCCTTCAGGAGTAGTAACCGAATATGATGTCAATAAGATTTTATACAAATTAAGTCCTGCCGGAAATTTCTATGAATATTCTACGGATTCAAGTTTAACACTGTATCAGGTTTCTTTTACCTATTTCGGAGCCAATCAGGGAGATTATAAAATTGCACAGACTACCAACAACGGACGTGTTTTTGAATATGCAGGCCTTAATGGCGGAGATTACAGAGCAGTAAGAAAACTGCCTTCACCTCAGAAATCGCAGGTATACTCTCTAAATTCTGAATATCTGCTGAATGAAGGAAAAATAGGTGCTGATATCTCCCTGAGCAATTATGATGTCAATTTATTTTCATCAAAAGATTCTGATCAGAATATGGGGTATGCGTGGCGTATTTTTGGAAATAAAAGCTTCACAAAAAACGCATGGAAAGGAACTCCAAGCTTTGAATATCAATATATAGACAGGCAATTTCATATCCTTGACCGTATCAATGATGTAGAATTCTCCAGAGACTTCAACCTTACCCAGGAATTCAATAAAAAGACCCAGAACAGATTTATATTCAGCTTCCTTAATAAATGGAATAATAAGTCTACGCTGAATTACCGCATCAATTATCTGAATGAACAGGATTCTTACAAAGGGATTAAAAATGACCTTGATTTCGGCTGGCTGACAGGAAAATTCTTTACAAAAGGTAATCTGTCTTATCTGAGTACCAATGCTACTCTTCAGGATACGAAGTTCATCCGTGGTGGAGTTTCAACGGAATTTACCGGTAAAAAAGGAAGCTGGGCCATTGGTGGAAGCATGGAGCATAACGAGAAGAAATATAATGATACCCAACTTATGGATGTCACAAGTTTCAGCTGGAAAGAAATCTTTTTGCAAAAGAAAATCGGTGACAGTACAAGAACCAAATTATTGGCAAAAGTATATATGAGAGATAACGACTCGGTGCGTGATAACAGACTTCAGAATATGAACAATATTTTGGGGATCATGGCTGAAAGTCAGATTATCAAAACAGAAAGAACCACCTTAAATGCCTTAATTCACTACCGAAAATTCTTCTACGCAGGTGCAGAAGGTGAAGTAACCCGTAATAATGATTTTGTTGTCGGAAACATCTTATACAATCAGCAGCTTTTCAGAAACGGAATGCGTCTTCAGGCTTTCTATGAGCTTGGAAACGGGCAGGAAGCACAGAGGGAATTTCAGTACATTAAAGTAACAGACGGACAAGGTGTTTATAAATGGACCGATTATAATGGCGATGGCATCCAGCAGCTGGACGAATTTGAAATCGCTGAGTATTCTGATCTTGCCCAATATATCCGTGTGTATACTAATTCTGTAAGATACATTCCTTCCAATAAAAATAAATTGCAGCTGGCTTTATTTGTCAATCCGGCCATTGTTTTCAATTCTGAGAATAAATTTTTAAAACGTTGGAATTTCAATATTTCATTAAATTCTCAAAACTCATTCTATAAAAAGGAAAAAGTGCTTGTTCTGAATCCTTTTGAAAAAAACAGTGACCAGATCCTTAAAAATCAGAATATTCTGGCTTCCGTACAGTTTAATCCAACTGAAAAATCAGGATGGAACGGAAATTACAGATTCATCACCAATGACAATCTTATTAATGCCAATTTCAGTAATGAAGAACGTGAACAGACTTCTCATTTCCTGAATATAGGATATTGGTTCAATAAAGAATTCAGAGTGGATTGGGAAAACTCGGTTCATGATATCCAAAACTCCTCACAATTATTTAAAACAAGGGATTATCGTCTCAATAATTTTGAAACCAAGCCTAAAGCAACGTATAAATTTACAGATGCCATTCAGGCTGAATTATCTTCTGCTTTCCGTCAGAAACAAAGATTGGATGGCGAAGAACTTCTTAAAGCTTTTGATATTACAGGAACCATCCAGTGGGAGCGAAGAAAAACGTCTATCCGTGGAAATTTCTCATTTATCAATAACGATTTTACAGGAAACAATTTCAGTATCGTAGGAAACCAGATGCTGGATGGGCTTAAACCCGGAAAAAACCAGGTATGGAGTGTGTTTATCCAACAGGCAATCAACTCGTTTATCCAGCTGAATCTTAATTACGAAGGAAGAAACTCCGGTGACCGGACCATTCACATCGGAAGTATGCAGGTAAAGGCGAGCTTCTAACAATGAAAAACTGAAGTGAGTAGACCATTAGGCCTTACATTATTTGAATTCTTTTTCTATGCTCAAATTTCTAAACAAAACATTCATTTATACCGATAGATAATATCATATTTCTGAATGTTCAGAATTTCGTAAATTTGCACCATGATAAAAATAGGCAACATAGAACTGCCGGAATTTCCACTTTTGCTGGCTCCAATGGAAGACGTAAGTGATCCTCCGTTCAGACGTTTGTGTAAAATGCATGGTGCAGATTTAATGTATTCGGAATTTATTTCTTCCGAAGGGTTGATTCGTGACGCTATCAAAAGTCGTAAAAAGCTGGATATTTTCGATTATGAAAGACCCGTTGGGATACAGATTTTTGGTGGAGACGAAGAAGCTATGGCCATGTCTGCAAGAATTGTTGAAACCGTAAATCCGGATCTGGTAGATATTAATTTTGGATGTCCTGTAAAAAAAGTTGTCTGCAAAGGAGCAGGAGCTGGTGTTCTGAAAGATATCGACCTTATGGTACGTCTTACAAAAGCTGTTGTAAGCTCTACTCACCTTCCTGTCACGGTAAAAACCCGTCTGGGATGGGACAGCACTAGCATTAATATTGATGAAGTAGCAGAACGCCTGCAGGAAACAGGAATTAAAGCTCTTACCATCCATGCAAGAACCCGTGCTCAAATGTATAAGGGTGAAGCAGACTGGGAACATATTTCAAGAATTAAACAAAATCCTAATATTGAGATTCCTATTTTTGGGAATGGTGATATAGATTCTGCTGAAAAAGCATTAGAATACAAGCAAAAGTATGCATGTGACGGTATTATGATCGGGCGTGCTGCTATTGGATATCCATGGATATTCAATGAAATCAAACACTTCTTTAAAACAGGAGAACATTTACCTGAACCAACAATTTCAGATCGGTTACTGGCTGTTCGTCAACATGCAGAATGGAGTGCTGAATGGAAAGGAGAAAGATTAGGGTTGGTAGAAATGAGACAACATTACAGCAACTATTTCCGTGGAATTCCTCATTTCAAGGAATTCAGAAAAAAATTCCTGGAAGTTTTCACTATGGAAGAAATGGACAGCTTAATTAAAGAAACCCAACAGTTCTACGAAGAATATCAGGCACAGCTATAAAAATAAAACCATCAGCAAAACTGATGGTTTTTATTATTTAGAATCTGATATTAATATCCTTCTGATGAAGATTCGCTTTTAATTAATCCCAGCGCTGAAGAAGTTCCAATTCTTTTAACTCCCATTTTGATCATTTTCTCAGCATCTTCTGGAGTTCTTACTCCTCCGGCTGCTTTTACAGGAAGTTTGCCAGCATTGCTGAGCATAATTGCTATTCCTTCAAATGTTGCTCCGTTAGGCTTCCCTTCAGCAGTCTGATAAAATCCTGTAGATGACTTGACGAAAATTTTCGACAACTCATTTTCAGAAAAATTTTCTTCTGCCCAGGTAGAAATCTTTTTAGTAAGATCTGCAATCTGTTCATCAGTTAATGCAGCAATTTCAATAATCCATTTTGCAACTTTTTGATGCTTAAGAGATAATTGGCTACATTTTACAAATTCTTCTCTTACCAGTTCTATATTCCCTTGTAAGTAAGCCATATAATTAATAACAAAATCTAATTCATCTGCTCCGTCTTCTATTGCTTTTGAAGCTTCTGCAAGTTTCTCATCAACAGAATACGTTCCTTCGTGGAAACCTATCACAGTTCCTACTACAACATTTGAATTTCTTTCCTGAATATATTTCCTGATCTCAGATACGTAATCCGGTCGAATCATCACGGCAAAAATACCATTGTCTATTGCTTCCTGCGTAAGTTCTTTATCTTTTTGAAGTGTTTCTTCGTGGGAAATACCTGATTGCTCTGGAGTTTTCAGGTAAGTTGAATCCAAATATTGGGCTATGTTCATATTATTATACTTTCAATTGTCTGTAAATACCTTGTTCTAAAGATATAAAAGTTTCTGTTCTTGTTACTCCCTTCAGCTTTTGAAGCTTGCTAAGAATCTGCATTAAGTGATCATTGTCTTTACAAAGCACTTTCAGGAAAATAGTATAATTTCCTGTAGTATAGTGGGCCTCCACTACTTCATTGATATCATGCAAAGACTTTACCACTTCCGGATAATGGCTTGGCTGGTCTAAAAATACACCAATGTAGGAAATCACTTTGTATCCAATTTTCTTAGGATTAAGAAATGATATTGAATTTTCAATAACTCCTGCATGTTCGAGTTTTTTGATTCTTTGATGCACTGCAGTGGTGGAAATTCCAACATTTTTTGAAATGTGGGCTAAAGAAGTTTTAGCATTATCCATCAACATGTAGATGATTTCTTTGTCAATAGAATCTAAATGGTAGCTTGTGTTGCTCGAATTTTTCATTTTCTACTTTTTTTATTATTTATGTTTTTTTACTGTAAATTTTTAAATTTTACAAAAACCGGAAAGTGGTCGCTATATCCGCCTAAATACCGTGTACCAGCATAAGTTCGGAATGGCCGTCCTTCAAAATTTCTGGTTCTGCTGCTAATTTTTTCAGAATTGAATATATGAGCATCCTGAAAAACCAGCGTCTTATTATCAAGCAAAGATCTTGATATAATGATCTGATCATACAGCAATCCAGATTTATAATGAAAAGTAGAATAATTTCTTGTGGAAAACAATTGCTGAAAAGGGTTCATTAAAGCCTTCTCATCGTCATTGTCATAGAGAATTTGTACTAAATTTTCATCATCCGGGTTTTCGTTAAAATCACCACACAATATAACATGCTCTTTATCAGCATTTACAATTTTTATAATCCGTTGCCGTACTTCATTCAATATAAAGGTTCTTTTAGGTTTATTGATATCTTTTTCGCGCTTAGAGGGAAGATGGGCGATAAAGACATTAATAATTTCCCCTTTATATTTTATTTTTGAAAAAAGTACGTCTCTGGTTGTGTCGTAATTTTCTGTGTTTTTATTTACTATTTCAAAAAAGAAAGTAATGGTTTCCGAATCTATTACCTCTACTTTATTTTTATCATATAACATGGCTACATCCACTTTTCTTTCGTCCATGGAATTGTAATGTACAATTCCGTATTCCGAATTAAAGGGCTCCATCTCCACAAGATCTTCCAAAACTTTCCTTCCGGAAACTTCAGATAATCCTATTACAAATGGCAGTACACCATTATCCTCCTTCATCAACTGAAATACATGTGAGATCTTGAAGAGCTTATTTCTGTATCTCTTTTCATCCCAATTCCTTAATCCTGACCGGGTAGGATCTAATTTGTGGACAGGTTTCGGATCGGGTAAAAATAAATTTTCAACATTATAAAAAGAGAATAGCTCCATCTACACTAATTTCTATACTTTTAATTTATTATGTTCTTTTTACTTTAAGATGTAAATTTATTCTTTTTTTTCAAATTTCCTTGATTTATTTCTAAAAGGAAAAATCAATTCCCTTAAAAAAACAATTCAAATATAGTAAAAAATACTAATGAAATCAGCTATAATAAATTAATTTTTCAATTATCCAAGAGGTTCACTGTATTAACTAAAATTGAGACAATATACAAAAACAGGAATAATAGAAATAAATTATCAATTTAAAATTAGAAATATTAATATTTTTCATCATTATTGAATCCACAACAAATATTATTCCATTCAACAAAAACTAATGGAATTAAATGTCTAAGTAATAATTAACTAAATTGTGACAATTTTTCGTTTACAGTAAATCGGGACGTTTTTCTTTTGTAATTCTTACAGCTTCATCATGACGCCACTCTTCAATTTTTCCGAAGTTCCCGCTTAACAGGATTTTGGGAACATCCAGACCTTTATAACTTTCAGGTCTCGTATAAATGGGCGGTGAAAGAAGATCGTCCTGAAAACTATCTGTTAAAGCGCTCTGTTCATCATTCAAAACTCCCGGAAGCAATCTGATAATTGAGTCTGCCAAAACACAGGCTGCCAGTTCTCCCCCGGTAAGAACATAATCTCCGATTGAAATTTCTTTTGTAATATGAAGATCTCTTACTCTTTGATCTATTCCTTTGTAGTGGCCGCAAAGAAAGATGAGATTTTCTTTGATGGAAAGTGAATTGGCAATTTTCTGATTCAAAGTAACGCCATCCGGTGTCAGATAAATGACTTCATCATAATTCCGTTGAGATTTAAGCTCTGAAATACATTTATCCAGCGGTTCTACCATCATTACCATTCCTGCTCCGCCCCCGTAAGGTTCATCATCAATTTGTCTGTGCTTATTGATTGCCCAGTCTCTCAAATGGTGAAAATGTACTTCTACCAGCCCTTTATCCATCGCTCTTTTCAAAATAGAAGTTTTGAACGGACTTTCCATCAATTCCGGAAGTACGCTTATTATGTCAATTCTCATTGTAATGTTCCGTTTTTCTTAGTAGGTATAATAATTAATCTTAAAGAAGAATCTTTGTTGATATAACTCCACATCCAGTTGAAGAATATGGCCAGCTTATTTCGAACGCTCAAAATTAGCATTAAATGGAGAAACATCCAGAAATACCATGCCAGAAATCCCTGAAATTTTATAAACGGCAGATCGACAACAGCTCTGTGCTTCCCAATAGTCGCTAATGAGCCTTTATCATCATACTCGTATTCTTTCCATTCTTCCCGGCTTTTCTTTAAAATATTTTTACCTAAATTTTTTCCCTGATTAATGGCTACGTTAGCTACCTGAGGATGTCCCTGTGGATATTTTGGTGTTTCCATATAGGCAATATCTCCTATGGCATAAATATTATCGTAACCTTGTATTTTATTATATCGATCTACAATATATCTGTTTCTTACTAATTTTTCTTCCGGAAAACCTCCTACTACATTTCCGGTAACGCCGGCTGCCCAGATCACATTGTTGGATGGTATTTCTTTTCCGCTTCTGAGATGCACTTTGTCACCATCATAATCTGTTACCACTTCCCCGCTCAAAAAAGTAACTCCTAGATCTTTCAGGTATTTCTCAGATTTATTCTGTGCCTCGCTGCTCATTACAGCAAGGGGTTTTTCTGTGGAACTTACCAGAATAATCTTCAGATGATCAAAGTTCATGTAAGGATAATCTCTTGGAAGAATGTCTTTTTTCATTTCAGCAAAAGCTCCAGCCAGTTCTACTCCGGTAGGACCGCTTCCAACGATCACAATATTCCAGTTTCCGTCATCGCTGCGGCTTTTTTCAATAATCAGTTTTTCAAAGGTCATCAGAACATGATTTCTGATACTGATGGCTTCCTGGGTATTTTTCATTCCGAAAGCTTTTCCTTCCAGATCTTTGTTTCCGAAAAAATTAGTTTTACAGCCCGTTGCAATGATGAGTTTATCGTAAGTAAATTCTGCTTCGTCGGTAATGACTTTATTGTTGGCAGGGTCTATTTCCTTCACCTCTGTCATACGGAACTGTGTGTTTCTGGATTGCTGAAAAATCTTTCTGAAGGGAAAAGAAATGTTGGAAGGTTCTATCCTTCCTGAGGCTACCTGATAAAAAAGCGGCTGAAACATATGGTGGTTCATCCGGTCGAGAACAATGACCTTTTTGTTCTTGTTATTCAATGTTTTTGCAAGCTGCAGCCCCGCAAATCCTCCTCCAATAATGATGATTTTTTCGCGTGTTTCCATAATACACAAATTTACTGATTTTATTTTAGCATTTGGCAGTGAAAAAAGTTAGTTTTGCAAAACTTTATGACACCAAAAAAGTATACCAAAAAAACTGCCAAACAAGTCCATAAATCTCGACGGAAGAAGTATTTTTTCCGAAGATGGGTCATATTGGCGATTTTAATGGTAGCATTAGTGGGAACAGGGCTTTACTTAAAGCAGTCCGTCAGTTATTACTATGCCTTGTACTTTAATAAATTTAAGCATAAAAAGCTTCATAACAGTGAAAAAGAGGCTGCAAGAATTCAAAGGATATTAGCCAGCAACCTTGACAAAACCTATGGCTTTGATGTTTCGCATTATCAGAACCGGGAAGATATCAAATGGGATAGCCTCAGCATCGGAAATAAAACGATTCCGCTGGAATTTGTTGTGATGCGTGCAACGATGGGAAACCGGAGTGCCGATAAGCATTTTGATGAATTCTGGGAAAGCGCCAAAAAACATGAGCTTATCCGGGGTGCCTATCATTTTTACAGAGCTGATGAAGATCCTGTAATCCAGGCCAATAATTTTTTAGAGAATGTGAAACTTGAAAGCGGAGATCTTCCTCCGATTCTTGATATTGAAAAAATCCCAAAGCGTAAAACCAACAAAAAACTGGTTGAAGACCTGAAAGTATGGTGTAAAATTGTAGAAGAAGCCTATGGTGAAAAACCTATCATCTACACGTACTACCATTACTATAAAGATTTTCTGAAAGGCGAGTTTGAAGGCTATCCTTTATGGCTTGCCAATTACAACGATGTTCCCTCACCTTCTCCCGATGACGAGTGGGATTTCTGGCAGTTCACAGAAAACGGTATTGTTCACGGCATCAATACAAAAGTGGATCTTGATGTCTACAATGGTAATTCGTGGTCGTTAAAAAGGCTGACACTGGATTAGAAAGAAGGGAATGTATGGAACAGTTAATTAATTGTCCAGCTGATCAAACTACATATGTATTAATCATCTTCATTCATATTATTGCTTCCGTTTTTATCCATTTTCACATCAATATTAATGGCTGGTGCGGCAATGGTCATTTTCTGCCAGTCACCATAAAACTCCCTTATAAATCCTGTTCTGAACAAAGCAGCGCTGATTTTAATCCTGCCGTCAAAATCTTTTAAAAACTGTATGCCGATAAAAAATTTTCCCTGCAACCAGATATTACGGTCGCTGACATCCAGTGTATACGTTCCGTCTTTGATCATATCTTCAGTGAGCTTTACGGTAATCTCCTCTTCCAGGATATTTTTATCCGGGAAACCATTTTTTTCACTGTAAATGCTATATCTCATTAAAACCGGCTCGGTAGAAACATAGCTGGCTATATTCAGATTGATATTTTTAAGCTTTGATCTTTTCTTAGCGTTGAATTCTAAAGCTGTTTCTCCAAGAAAACTATTTTTGTCAAATTCCGGGTTAACAGAATAAATAACACTTTTTGTTTTGGTATTGACCCCCCAGTTTTTATCTACCAGCTTTTTAGGCTTAATTGTAATCTCTTTAATATTTTTAGTTTTCTCCGTTAAAAATATTTTTTGCTGGTCATACTTTTTAAAATCCTGTATTGTTTCCTGATAAAGATTGTATCCAGGCACTTCAATTTTTATTTTCTGCTGCGGTTCAGTATTGGAAAGATCAATTGAAAATTTTCCTTTTTCATCTGAAATCGTGCCTGTCGATTTTTTCTCAATCCCGATTTTCACATAAGGAATAGGCTGATGTTCGTTTTTAGAAACAATAGTTCCGGAAATAACCTGCGCATGGAAGGCTGAGGCTGCCACAAAGAAGAATAAAGTAGAATATATTTTCATGTTAAAAGTTTGATGCAAACATATCTAATTTCAATATGCCGGCCTCCCAACATTTTATTAAATTTATTCTCCATTTAGTTAAAATTATTTAAAAAATTTCCGGAATTCTTTCATAGCTCTATCAAGAATTTAAACTCAGAATTATAGGATATTCATAACCTCTTCCCATGAATGAACTCTTTCATAGGTATCATTTTCTATCAGTTCATTATGAGGTTGGGTAAAAATCAGTCTTTGTCCTGAAAAATGGTCCAGATTTTTAGGATAATCATCAATCATGACATCTCCGGACACTACTCTTTTACTTCCACAAAGAACAATCTGTTCCCATGTAATAAAAGGAAAATGCTCTGCCAGCCAGTCATATTTTTCTCTTAAGCTGTTGGGAAACTCCATTCCGGCAGATACGATATAGAGTTCATATTTATTGTTCAGATATTCCATTGCCTCACGGCTTCCTTTCATTACAGGTAAGGTTCTGAAAAATCCTACCTCATTCACGTGCTTTTTTCCATTGGGAAAAGACTCTATTTCAGGCTTGCCCGCCAAATCACTGATTTCAATTTCTCTTCCGGTATCTCTTTTTTCAAATTGTACCAGCTGATGATATACATCTGCCATTACCCCGTCCATGTCGACAATAACTTTTTTCATTGTTTCAATCAGATTTTTGTATTATTTATTACTATTTTAAAATGTGTATTTCATTGTGGTTGATCAAATTTACTGATTAGTTTTTTCAGGCAAGGGACACAGTCTATTAAAAAATCATAAATATTCATTTTTATAAGAGGCGTTCCGGAAAGTTTTATGGCTACATTTTTCGTATTTTTGCGGCTTAGTTAAAAATTAAAATCAAACTATTAATTCCCAATGAATTACGTTTCTGCAGAAAATCTTACCAAATCTTACGGCATCAAAGTTTTGTTTAAAAATATTTCTTTCCACATCAATGAAGGAGATAAAATAGCGATTGTTGCCAAAAACGGAAGTGGAAAATCTACGCTTCTGAAAATATTAATGGGTAAAGAAATTGCAGACAGCGGAACTGCGATCATTAACAAAGATATCCAGGTGGTATTATTTGACCAGGAAATTGATTATGATCCTAAGCTCAGCATTGAGGAATTCATGATGACCCTTGATTCTGAGCCTATCCTCGCCCTTAAAAACTATCATCGATCCCTTCATTCTACAGATAATGATTTTATTGAGAAAGCATTAGCTGATATGGAAGCACATAAAGCCTGGGACCTGGAAAATGAAATGAAACAGATTCTTTCCCAGCTTAAGATCATTGATCTGGATGCCAAAATGGGAACTCTTTCCGGAGGGCAGATTAAACGTGTAGCATTGGCTAAACTTTTAACAGAAACAAGAGCTGAACACAGACATACCCTTCTTATCATGGACGAACCTACCAACCACCTGGATGTGGATATGGTAGAATGGCTTGAAAATTATCTGAACAAAGCAAAAATCACTTTACTTCTTGTCACCCACGACCGATATTTCCTTGACAGTGTTTGTGATATTATCTGGGAAATGGAGGATCAGAATCTTTACGTTCACAACGGTTCGTATGCCACTTATCTGGAGAACAAGATGATTCGTGAGGAGAATCTTAATGCTACAATTGACAAAGCCAACAACCTTTACAGAAAGGAGCTGGAATGGATGCGAAGACAGCCAAAAGCAAGAACCACAAAATCAAAAAGCAGAATTGACGCTTTCTACGAAACGGAAAAAGTTGCCAAAACCGATACCAGAAAAGACGGACTGGAACTGGATTTTGAAATGAAGCGTCTGGGAAATAAAATTCTTGAACTCAAAAATATTGACAAGAGCTTTGGACCGAAAGTTCTTTTAAAGAATTTCAGCTACCAGTTTCAGCGTGGAGAAAAAGTGGGAATCATTGGAAAAAACGGAGCAGGAAAATCTACTCTTCTCAATATCATTCAAGGGCTTGAAAAAGCGGATAAAGGAGAAATTGAAACAGGAGAAACGATTTCTTTCGGTTATTTCGCTCAGAAAGGCCTTACCTATAAAGAAGATGAACGTGTAATTGATTTCATCAAGGAGATTGCAGAATTTTATCCTTTAGCGAATGGAAGAAGTTTATCTGCGTCACAGTTCTTAAGATTGTTTTTATTTGACGATCAGACTCAGTACTCTCCTATTTCTAAACTTTCGGGTGGTGAAAAGAGAAGGCTTCACCTGATGTATATTTTGTATCAGAATCCTAACTTCCTGATTTTTGATGAGCCTACGAATGATCTTGACCTTCCAACGTTAACAGTTCTTGAAAACTTCCTTCAGCAATTTCAGGGATCTTTGATTATCGTTTCCCATGACAGGTATTTCATGGACAGAATTGTAGATCATGTACTGGCTTTTGAGGGCAATGGAAAAATCAGGGATTTTGTAGGGAATTTCTCAGAATACAGAGAAGCCAGAAGCCGTGAAGAAGCATTAGAAAAAAATGCAGCGGTAAAACCTGAGCCTGTAAAAGAAGTAATTTCTTCAACAGAGAATATCCAGTCTTCGAATTCTAAAAGAAAGCTCACTTTTAAAGAACAAAGAGAACTGGAAACCATTGAAAAAGAAATGCCTGAACTGGAAGAACAGCGTGCTAAAATTCTGGATAAGCTCAACAATGAAGCTGATTACGAAAAGATAGCCACTCTTTCGTCTGAGCTGGAAACGGTTTCAGAAAAACTGGAGAACCACGAAATGAGATGGCTGGAACTTCAGGAACTTCTTTAATAATGATGAATTATGAATGAATTCAAAGAGTTGGAGAGTTTGAGGGTTTGAGGGTAAATGAGTTGAAAATTTATAATCACAACTACGATCAACCTTAAACCTTGAACCTTAAACTTTGAATTCATTCATAATTCATAACTCATTTATAATTGAATGATTCTTCCTTCTTTTGCACTTTCAAGAGAAGCATCAATGATTTTCATATTCTGAATAACTTCTTTTCCGGGAGATGGTAAAGCATATCCAAAAACAATATGTTCATAAATCTGCTGGTAATAATCCATATAATTTCCGGGTTCACTAGAGGTAAGAATTCTTTCTGTTTCAGAATCATCATTCAGGAAGTTTAAAATTCCGTCCGGTTCTTTTAGCGGCTGCGTCCATTCTTTACCATATTCAGGAACAGCACCAGCCACCAGCTCATTTTCCTGATTATCGGTTCTTTCCTGTAAGAAAGTTCCTCTGTCCCCATGAATTGTGTAGGCATAATGCCCTTCTTTACTGAAAACAGACGATTTCAATCTTACTCTCAGATCATCTTTATAGAATAAGAGAATTTCAAAATAATCGTTAGCGAAGTCAGCTCCTTTCATAGAAAATACATCTGCAAAAAGTTTTTCAGGGTATCCAAAAAATTGTACAGCCTGATCTACAAGATGTGCTCCCAGATCGTGAAGAGATCCTGATCCTGCCTGATCAGGACTTTCTTTATGCTGTTTTCCACTGGCAGTGGTACGGAATCTGTCAAAACGGATTTCAACTTCTTTAATATTCCCTAGTTTCTTATCATTCAGAATTTTTTGAACCTGTAATAAATCCCTGTCGAATCTTCTGTTTTGATATACACTTAAAAACAATCCTTTTTCTTCTGCCAATTGTACCAGCTCTTCCGCTTCAGAAACATTTACGGTAAAGGGTTTTTCCACAATAATATTCTTTCCTGCTTCCAATGCCTTTTTCGCATACTCATAATGGGTCTGAACCGGAGTATTGATGATTACCAATTCCACATCAGCATGCTGAAGCATTTCTTCCACGGAACGGTAGATAGTTGATTCGGGATATTTCTCCTTTGATTCCTCCTTACTTCTTTCCACCACAGCAGACATAAAAAATCCCGGATGTTCCTTCAAAAAAGGAGCATGGAATACTTTCCCACTCATTCCAAAGGCACAAAGCCCTGCTTTTACCAATTGCATATTATAATTTTTAACAAATATATTCATAAAAACTTCTCTATTCCCCAGTCTAAAGGAGGTATAGAAATAATCCATCTCGTCGACTCATAAAAATATGATTTAAATCATAAAATTATTTTTATCTATTCTAAACAAATACTTACATTTGCGCCTTATTTAAAACTGTTCTATATAAAAATAAAATGAAAAGACAATTACTTTCTTTAGGCCTTCTATTGATCGCAGCTTCGGCAAGTTCACAGCTGAAAAATGCTGAAGCAGATACAATCAGAACTCAGACTATTGAAGATATCAACCTTCATAAAACAGGAAATCCTAACCAGGCAAGACCCTTATCGACAAAATCAAGCCTGACGATAATGGAAAACCCTCAGCCCATTGCTATTGTTACCCACGAAATTATTGAGCAGCAACAGGCAAAGCAGCTAAGTGATGTTCTTCAGAATGTAAATGGATTGTACATCACTTCATCCAGAGGAAATTCTCAGGACAGCTTTGGTGGGCGTGGTTTCATTTTAGGAAATGATAATATTTTTAAGAATGGCTCAAGAGTAAACAGCGGTGTTTTCCCTGAAGTAAGTGGTCTGGAAAGAGTGGAAGTTTTAAAGGGAGCCAATGCGATGCTTTTTGGGAATACAGCAGCAGGGGGTGTTATCAATATGATTACAAAAAAACCCAGGTTCAATTTTGGCGGAAGCATAGGTTTAAATGGCGGAAGCTGGAATTCTTATAAACCGACCGTTGATATCTATGGTCCATTATCCAAAAATGCTGCATTCAGAATAAACGGAGCCTATGAGCATGCTGAAAGTTTCAGAGATGTTGTAGAATCAGAAAAATATTATTTCAACCCTTCATTCTTATTTAATTTAAGTGATAAATCTCAGTTAATTGTTGAGGCAGATTATCTTAAAACAAATTTTACACCCGATTTCGGGCTTGGATCTATTACGGAAAAAGACCAAAGCTACAGATTGAATGATACCGTTTCCAGAAACACTTTCTTCGGAACTGACTGGCAATATCAAAATGTACAGCAAGCTTCTACGAATGTAACTTTTAATCATCAATTTAATGAAAAATGGTCTCTGAACGCAACTGCTTCATATCAAAACTATACTAAAGATTATTTTTCTTCTGAAAGAGTGCAATGGATCTATGACACCAAAGATACCACTGTAGATCCTAACAGATTATCATGGAAAAGACCTTTTGGCAGAACTTACAACGAACAAAATTATACTTCAGCACAAGTAAACATCAATGGTGAATTCAATACAGGAAAAATCAGCCATAAAGTTTTAATTGGGGCAGATGCTGATTACAGCCAGGCAGATGCTTATGCTTATAATATTACAGCGCCAAAAAATCTCCTGTATTTAGATGACGCTTCAACATGGGGAAGTATTGATATGCCAAATTCTACCCTTAGCACAAGAAACAGAATCAATACAAGAAGAATCGGGATCTATGCACAGGATTTTATCAGCATAACAAAGCAACTAAAAGTAATTGCGGGGCTAAGATGGTCTTATATAGAAAATATGCCTACGCTGACAACTCGTTTTACATTAAATGATAAAATTGAAGTCGCTAATTCTTCAACGTCTGACAATGCGTTTTCTCCAAAAGTAGGCTTGGTATATGCTCCTAATGAAAATCTTTCAGTGTTTGCAACCTATACGAATTCTTTTGCAGCAAATGCGGGGTATACTTCAGATCAATTTGGAACAGTAAATACCAATCAACCTGTTACAGATGTTCAACTTCAGTTAAACACTTTATCAAGACAAAGCATAAAGCCATCCACTGTTGATCAATACGAAATTGGTATTAAAAAGAATTTCTGGAACAATGCTTTAGCTGTTAACTTAACGGCTTACCAGATTATGTACAATAATTACTATCAAACGTATTGGTTTGCTTCTGCTTCCAATGGAGCACCGGTAAATTCCACAGACACCAATCTTAAAGAATTTGCAGGAAATATGAGAAGCCGTGGTGTGGAACTGGACATTACAGGAAATCCCACAGAAAACTTATCTATAATTGGAGGTTTTTCTTATAACAATTCCGTTTATACTGACACTCCTGAAAAAGGATATATTGAAAACCAAAGACTGGTAAGAACACCAGCTACAACAGCAAATGCTTCTGTTTTCTATAAATTTACAAACTACGTAAAAGGTTTAAAAATTGGAGCTGGAATTTATTACATCGGGGACAGAATTGCCGGATGGAATGATACAAAATCTACCAATACCAGTAGAAATAATGTAAGCAGAATGTTTGATCTGAAAGATTACACAACTGTTTCCGTATCAGTAGGCTACGAGTGGAAAAAATTCTCAATCCAAGGGAGAGTGGGCAACCTGTTTGATGTCGTAAACTATAATGTTCACGAGAATTATTCAGTGAATCCTATCACGCCTAGAAATTATTATTTCACATTAACATACAGACTCTAGAATTCTTTATATAGTAACTCTTTCATTAAAAGTGGAGATTGCATTTTTTGCAGTTTCCACTTTTGAAATTTTAAACAAAAACAAAACAATAAGATATGGATAAGATTAAAGACACAAGAAGCTTCATGAGAATTACACACCGTTACCTGGGATATTTCCTTGCCGGGATTATGGCTGTATATTCGTTAAGTGGAATTCTTCTGGTGTACAGAGACACTGATTTTCTGAAAAGCGAAAAGAAATATGAAAAAAACATAGCGCCCAATCTTTCTGAAAAAGAACTGAAAAAAGAACTTAAGATGAAGGGGTTGGAAGTTGAAAAAACAGAAGGAAGTGTTCTTTATTTTAAACAGGGAACTTATGACAGCGCAACCGGAAAAGCCAAGTACACTAAAAAGGAACTGCCTTTCGTATTGGATAAAATGGTTTCTCTTCACAAATCACAATCTAAAGATGCTATATCTCCCTTAAGCGTATTCTTTGGAGTTTCCCTTTTCTTTTTTGTAATATCAAGTTTCTGGATGTTTAATCCCAAGACAAAAGCATTCAAACGAGGAATCAAGTTTACCATTGCCGGACTTATCATTTCCGTGATTCTTTTATTTATTTAAAAAATCGACGCAAAATAAATATTTTATATAATTAATGATATACACCTGATTTTATCATTTTATTCTTAAATCATTCATTTTATTTTCATTATCATGGCAATATATGAAGTCAATAAGTTAAAAAAATAAACTATATCTAACTGAAAACCTTAACGTTTGTTTAGAAAAATTACCTAAAATTAAGAGTCTGGCACATTTATTGTTTTTTCTATAATTCGTGAATAATAACATTTAATTATTAAAATAATAAATTATGAAAAAACTTATTTTAACAGGAATATTAGCCGTAGCAGGCTTAACAGCAACTGCCAACGCTCAGATTCAAAAAGGTAATTGGATGGTAGGGGGTAACCTTGTAGGGGCAAATTTTGGATTAAATGAAGGAGCAGGATACAACTTTGCAATTCAGCCAAAAGGAGCATATTTCATTGAAGATAATATCGCAGTTGGGGGATACGTAGATTTAGGTTTCAAAGGAGCTAAAGATGCACCCACTACTTTTACATATAATGTAGGAGCATTAGGACGTTACTATCTTAACCCAGGAGAGCAAGGAGTAAACAACTTACTACACCACGGAAGATGGTTCTTCGAAGGTAACGTAGGTGTTGGAGGAATGTCAATCTCTAAAGGAGGTTCTTCTTCTAACGGTCTTAACTTCGGATTCGGACCTGGATATTCTTACTTCATCACTCCAAACATCGGATTGGAAGGTTTAGTGAAATATGATGCAAACGCTGGGTTTGGAAGCGGTGGATACACTAACAAAATTACTTTTGGTTTAGGATTCCAGATTTATCTTCCAACGTCTAAAGCAAAACAAATCATCAACGACGTTAAGTAATCACTGAAATACTTATAAAAAAATGAAAGCGCCCCGGAATTTATTTCCGGGGCGCTTTTCGTACAAATTAAAACTAAACTATAAAAAATCAAATAAATCATGGATTAGGCTGGGGCGTGTATCTCAAATATGGTTTTATTTCCGTTACACCTTTTGGGAACATTTCTAGTGCATCTTCTGTAGAAATGGTAGGCGGAATAATAACATCATCCCCATTTTCCCAATTAACAGGTGTGGCCACGCGATACTTATCCACCAACTGTAAAGAATCCAGCACTCTAAGGATTTCGTTAAAATTCCTTCCTGTAGAGGCCGGATAGGTAATAATCAGTCTTACTTTTTTTGAAGGATCAATAATCAAAAGAGAACGTACCGTAGCTGTAGCTGATGCATTGGGATGAATAAAATCATACAGTTCCGAAACTTTTCTGTCTTTATCAGCAATAATAGGAAACTTCACAGTGGTATTCTGAGTTTCATTAATATCTTTCACCCAGTTCTGATGGTCTTCTACCCCATCTACACTCAGAGCAATCACTTTGGTATCTCTGGCTTCAAACTCAGACTGCAATTTTGCGGTATACCCCAATTCTGTAGTACATACCGGCGTATAATCTGCAGGGTGCGAAAACAAAATCCCCCAGGAATCTCCCAGATAATTATAAAAATTAATATCACCTACTGACGACTCTGCCTGGAAGTTGGGTGCTTTATCTCCTAGTTTGATTGACATAATATTCTTTCTTTATAGTCCACAAAATTAGTAGACTTTTTGAAACTGGCAAATTTTTTGTTGAAAATTTATATATTTAACTAAAATTTTATTCATGGAGAAAACCGGATTAAGGTATCTAGATGTTGTTTATAAGGTATTGGAAAATTGGTACATCACATTCGCTGAACTTACCCCAAAGCTGATTGTTGGGATTTTAGTGTTTACATTCTTCCTAATCAGCAGTAAATATTTAAGTAAAGGTGCTGTAAAATTATTTCACAAATTTTTCCCGAAAAGTCAAAAAGAGAGTTCATTAGTAACCTTAATCAGCATATTCAGATTTCTGATCATGCTGATGGGAACTTTTATTTCTCTTGAAATAATGGGTTTCAGCGGTTTTCTTTGGAAGTTTATCGGAAGTTTAGGAGTTGCAGGGGTTATTGCAGGGGTTGCCCTGAAAGATCTTGTTTCTAGTATTTTCTCGGGAATGCTGATCGGAATCGATAAAGCATTTAAGGTAGGAGATTATATTACCATCGGAGCCCACTCGGGAACAGTACAGGAAATTGGTTTTTTAACCACGAAAATTCTTACTGATGACGGAAAGAAAGCCTACATCCCCAATCAGGTTGTTTTCAATGCTCCATTTTACAATATTACCGCTTCGCCACAACGCAGGGTTATTTTAAATTTTGAAATTCCTGCTGATGAAGATATCAGCAAAGCACAGAAAGGAATTCTTGATGTGGTTAAAAATCTTGATAATGTGGATAAGTTAGACACTGTAGAAGTAATTTTTACAGATTTGAAACAGGGATCATTTAATCTTCAGGTAAAGTTCTGGATAAAAGTAGGAGCTAACCTGGCTCAGATAAAAAGTAAGGCTTATCTGAACATTAAAGAGCGTTTTGATGCAGATAAAATTCAGCTGGTGACCCCTACAAGCATCAGCATTACAACAGGAGAAAATACCGTATCAGAAAATCTTGACAAATAAAAACCGCTTTTTAAAAGCGGTTTTTATTTTATTTACTAATAATAAGTTTCTCTATATATTTCTTTCCATTCTGAACATTGACACTTATCAGATAGGTTCCGGCAGGAATATCAAGTACCTGAATTTTTACGAAACCTTTCAGATATCCTGTTTTTAATACCCTCCCTGAGCTGTCCATCAGGCTGTACTGAGCCGTATCAGCTTCATCATCAAGCCTGATATTCACTTCCTCATGAGATGGATTAGGATAAACAGCAAAACGACTAGCCTTTAATTCTTTTTTTACAGGCAAAGCACTTTTAGTTATGGAAAAATTAGTTGTATTTACAGCATAATATATATTTCCAACAGCTTTTACCATGATTCTTGCGACACCTATATTTTCATTGGGGAAGTTCACTACAGCAGAGCCATTGTTAGGAACACTGTCAGCAAGAACAGTATCAAAGTGATAGCCTCCGTCTTTAGAAAGAAGAATGGTAACATAACTTGTATTTACAGCTCCGGTATTCGTACCTGCTACATCCCATTTTACGGTATTAGGACCTGCAGTGTATGAACTTCCCATATGTGATGTTACTTTAAACGGGCCGGCATTCGTTACAGTTACTACCATGGCATCACGGGCAGTTTGATTTCCAGTTGCTCTGTTATCATTAACAAGCAGGGAGAAGTTCAATGTTCTTGCAACATGAGGGGTAACTTCCCATATCGGAGTTAAATTATTAGATAGAACGGCTGACAGATGAGGAAAATATCTCATGTTCTCTGTTTTTGGCAATCTCGACCGGTATACAGGGCCTGCAACATTGGAAGCCAGAGGCGGCTGCGTATTGTTCCGGCTATCATATTGCTCCCATAAATAGGTAAGCGGATCATTGTCAGGATCTGTTCCCTGCCCTGTCAGTACAAATGCAGTTCCTTTGGGAATAGAATAATCCAGACCAGCATTGGCTGTTGGAACCCTGTTAGTCATTCGTCTTTTTACAGAACAATCTGTATCTCTTGAAATTGAATAATACATTTCTCTTACACTGGCGGCATGAAAGTAAGGATCACTATGCGGTTGGATGCTGTTTCCCCCACATATTCCAGCATATCCCATAATGGTACTGCCGCTTCCTGGCTCATACGCCGTTCTGTTATTTACATTTCCTTTACAAGCTACGGTATTAGCTCTGAAGGTATGATTGGCTCCAAACTGATGTCCCATTTCATGAGCCACATAGTCGATATTAAAAGGATCATTAATAGGAGTACTGGATCCTGTAACTCCCTGTGCTTTCAATTTGGAACATATAACCCGCAGCCCTGCAACACCGCCACTGTTGACTCCAAAAACATGACCTATATTATAATGTGCAAATCCTATCACATTATTGATATTCTTTACATTCTCATTAAGCATCTTATCCTCATCTCCATTGGTGTAGGGATCAGTTGCCGGATTTCTGTAAATAAGAAGATGATTATTGGCAACCATGACCATTGTAACGGCAATCGTCTTTTCATACACTCCGTTTACTCTTGTCATCGTAGTAGCCATTGCCGCCATTGCTCCATGTATTGTACCTCCGTGATATTTGGTATATTCTCCAGTAGCAGCTAATGCCAGTTTATATGTTCTGAATACCCCGTCTGAAACCATAGGTCTTCCGGCCAATGTACTGCTCAAAGGCGGGTCAGTATCCAAAAGCTTATCGGCATCTTCCTCTATACCGCATTGAAAAGGGATTGAACTTTCCGGAAGATCTTCTCTCCTATAACAAATAAAAGAATTATTATCTTTGGTAAAAGCATCAAGATAACTTACATCCCATCCGTTAAAATACATTACACTAATCCCTGTTTCCTGACTGATACTGAATCTGATCGTATTTTGCGGATTACTTTTCTGCCAACCTGTATACGAACGGATGTCTGAAAATCTTTCCTGAAGTTCAGGCTCCATTACAGAAGCTTCCTGTACAATATAATCATGAAACTCTCCGCCAGCATCCGGAAATTTCAGAACCAAACTGTAATTCTCAGAAAATCGTGCGGGAGCTTTTTTCAGATCTTCCTTTATCTTTTCAAGATCCAGATGATATAGAGAAAAGACTTTAGGCATAACGTTTCTGGGGGCGAGTTCTTTTCCTTCCTCTCTTTCGGCTACTTTCCAGTAATTCTGCTGCCCGAAACATAATACAGCAGCCAGCATGCTGAAAAAAATAAATGTTTTGTTTTTCATAGATTTTCAATTATTTGTGTTAAACAATTTTTATGGTCTGCATAAAGAATTTAAATACAAAATAAATAGCTCTTTGCAGGGCTTAAAATTCCTTATAAATACGACATTCACAAATAAATACAACCAATTAAGAATAAAAAACATCTTTATTGATAAATTAATTTAATTATACAGCATAATTAACAAATTATATTTCTAATTTTATAATAGCATCACATTTTTATGAATTTAAAATGGATTATAGATTCTCCAAAATCTTCAATTTTATCCGCAAAACGGTATTCAGCTCCACTTTTTTACATTTTATTTTCAAAAAGTTATCATTTTAAAAAAACAAATAGCCACAAAAAAACCGCTCCAAAAAATGGAACGGTTTCTAATTTTATTTAAAAATTTTAGATTAAGCTAAAACTTCTTTTACTTTATTGGCAGCTTCTTCTAAAGTAATTGCAGAGTGTACCGGAAGACCAGACTCGTCAATTAATTTTTTAGCTTCTACAGCGTTAGTTCCCTGTAATCTTACGATCAATGGAACCGGAAGGCTACCCATAGCTTTGTAAGCATCCACAACACCCTGAGCAACTCTGTCACATCTTACAATACCTCCGAAGATGTTAATCAGGATCGCTTTTACGTTTGGATCTCTTAAGATAATTCCGAAAGCAGTCTGTACTCTCTGAGCATCTGCAGTACCGCCCACATCAAGGAAGTTTGCAGGGTTACCACCTGATAATTTGATGATATCCATAGTTGCCATTGCAAGACCTGCTCCGTTTACCATACAAGCAACGTTACCGTCTAGTTTTACGAAGTTAAGACCCGCTTCACCAGCTTCTACATCCATTGGATCTTCTTCTCTTGTATCTCTAAGCTCAGCTAAGTCTTTGTGACGGAACAATGAGTTGTCATCTAAAGTTACTTTAGCATCTACAGCGATAATCTTGTTATCAGAAGTTTTTAATACCGGGTTGATTTCGAAAAGAGAAGCATCAATTCCTGTATAAGCATTGTAAAGAGATGAAATAAATTTCACAAATTCTTTGAATGCATTTCCTTCAAGACCTAGGTTGAAAGCAATTTTTCTAGCCTGGAATCCCTGAAGACCGATAGCCGGATCGATCAATTCATTGTGGATCAAATGAGGAGTTACTTCTGCAACGTGCTCAATATCCATACCTCCTTCAGTAGAATATACGATTGTATTCTTCCCTTCAGCTCTGTCTAAAAGAATAGAAACATAAAATTCTTTAGTTTCAGATTCTCCAGGATAATAAACATCTTCTGCAATCAAAACAGAGTGTACTTTTTTACCTTCAGCAGAAGTTTGTGGAGTTACCAACTGCATTCCGATGATATTCTGAGCGTTTTCTTTAAGTTTATCCATATTTGGAGAAAACTTAACACCCCCACCTTTACCACGACCACCCGCGTGAATCTGTGCTTTTACAACCCAAGCCTGTGCTCCGGTTTCAGCAGTCAATTTTTCAGCAGCTGCTACAGCTTCATCTACGTTGTTTGCTACGAAACCACGTTGGATAGCTACTCCATACTTTGATAAAATCTCTTTTGATTGATACTCGTGAAGATTCATATTATTTTTATTATTTTATTTTAATATTTAAAGGTTGACAAATTTACTAAAAAGACACGGAAGTTCAAGTTTATTGACTTAAAAATTAAAGTCTGACTGACTTGATTTTTAACATATCTATCTATTTCCCCCTATTCTTCCGCTAATTTCTCAGATTGAAGAGATTGAATGTTCGTATTAACCGTCTTCTTCTGTGAATTTTCATTCTTACATTCTGTTTTTAGCAAAATAAAAGATCAGCATTCCCCAGCTCAGGATCATCATCAGACCTCCAAGCGGAGTGATTGGGCCTAAAAATTTAAGGTTCACTCCCAGATAATCCTGCATGCTCAGGAAGTAAATGCTTACAGAAAATAAAAGTGTTCCTGTAATCATTAAAATGGAAGTCCATTTTTCAGCAGAAGTTTCAAACTTTAAGATATATCCAATGATCAGCAGGAAAAAAGCTGCATACATCTGATACCTTACTCCTGTTTCAAAACTTTCCAGTCTTTCCACAGCTAATATTTTCTTTAAAGCGTGAGCTCCGAATGCACCCAGGATTACAGACACCATTCCGTAAACCGCTCCAAAAACTAATGTGATTGTTTTCATTTTATAACTCTTCTAATTCTAGGGTTAAATATTTTTTTGTTTTATAATCCTGCCACGCCCCAATAATTTTGCTTCCTTTCAGATCCGCTTCTATTAAGGCCCTGGGTATCCATTCCTTAAGTTCCTCACTGTGATAATCATCTTCTGTGATGGAAAAATGGTCATGAACAAATTCTCCTCTCCAGTTGATTGGTTTTTTGTTCTTGTCATACCAATAAGTGGCTGAAAAGGAATCATCCTCATTGATTTCGCTAAACAAAACCGTAATAGGATATTTTCCGTCAATTTTTCCTTTATATAATTTATTTCCTGGACCTGTCTGCCCAATCTTTTCAGAACCTGATATCAGGTTCTTACCATAAATACTCAGGTATTTCTCAAGTTCTTTATAGGTAAATTCCAGTTCGTGACTTCCCAAATCGTCCAATGCCCGCATGGCATGATTGGAACATCTACCTGCTACAAAAGTCAACTTATCCTTTCCAAAGAAATATCTGATACCGGCTAAAGTATGTTCCGTAAAACAGTCTTCATACATAGCGATCTGATCTTGAATTTCCTCTTCAGGATTTTTCTCTGCTTTCAGTGTAACAAGAAAATCAGAAATTCTTTTTTTTACTCTTTTCTGAATAATTCCCTCAACAGTTTTTACTGAACCGGGTTGAAATAAATCTTTGGCATTGATAAAGTTTCCTGTTCTCAGATCAAAATTCTTCCAGATCAGAAAACCTTCCGGATAAGCACCTGAAGCTTCACCATCTATGGCAATACTAAGAATATTCTTAGGCGTTTCAATCTTATTCCAACTATAGAAATAAAGATAGTTGGAATAGGAGTTTGTGGCTGTAGAAGCCAGTTTAAAAGGATTCCCACCAGATCCGGGAACATATTCCAGCTGATCTACCTGCAGGAATGTATTGATTTTATTTTCTACCCGAGGATTTTCAGAATAAGAAACAACCGGAAAAACGGTATCTTCAGTTTTAGGCTGCAGATTACTTATTTTCACTTTTTGCTGTTGTGAAAAACTTAACCCGGAAATCAGTAAGAAAAATACAATACTCCTTTTCACTATTTTGATTTTAAGTACATTAAAATGAACTTGGCAACCAATGTAGAAATTCCCAGTATGATAAACATATTGGCGAACTTCTTGGAGCTTCTGAAACCTTCATTGTCTGTTTTCTTCAGAAAAAACCCAAAAAGGAGAAATACTATGGGCAAAATGATCTGTAACATTAGCTTCCTCTCATTCTGTTAAATTCATTAATCACCTCGTGATGGCTTACCGTCTTATCTTTAAAATAAGTCACAAAATGCAGTTTTTCTTCTTCAGTAGCGCCCAGTTGGTTCAAGATATTCAATAAGTGCATTTTCATATGCCCTTTCTGGATTCCTGTGGTTACCAGAGAACGTAAAGCACCAAAGTTTTGCGCAAGACCTGAAACAGCAAGAATACTCATTAATTCCTGCGCAGAAGGTTTTCCAAGCAGCGCTAAGGAGAATTTTACCAAAGGGTGAAGGTTGGTAAGTCCACCTACTACTCCTACGGAAATTGGAAGATCTATCCAGAATCTGAAAACACCGTTATCTGTAGTACAGTGGGTCAAAGATCTGTACTGTCCGTCTCTTGCGGCATATGCATGAGCACAGGCTTCTGTAGCTCTGAAATCATTTCCGGTAGCAATTACAACGGCATCTACACCGTTCATTACTCCTTTATTGTGAGTGGTTGCACGGTAAGGTTCAATTTCTGCAATGGTGACTGCCTGTTTGAATTTGGAAGCAAATTCTTCAGGAGAAATTCCGCTATCGTCTTTTAAGTCTTCCATTTTACAGGAAACCTCAGCCCTTACGATACAGTCTGGTGTAAAGTTGGAAAGAATATTCATCACAATCTGTAGTGAATTCTTTTCTTCCTGGGTAAAATCTTCACTGGTAGCAACTTCCTGTCTCAGCGTTTTTCCGAACTGCTCAAGACATGAGTTGATAAAATTAGCTCCCATTGAATCTACTGTATCGAAGCTTGCTTTCAGTTGATAATAATTCGGCATTTCTGCGGTTTTATCCACCAGGCTGATATTTAAGATCCCACCTCCACGTTTTCTCATGTTGGCTGTGATATCTTCTGTTGTTTCGAATAATTTTTTCTTTAGGCTGAAATTAAAGAAATGTAATAATTTGTGAGGTTCTACATTAAAAATAAAGTGGGTGTGCCCCAGTTTTTCAGTATTGATAATGGTTGTTTTGAAACCTCCTTTATCAATCCAGAATTTTGCAGCTTTGGAAGCAGCAGCTACCACTGAACTTTCTTCAACAGCCATTGGCAGTGCCAGCAGTTTTCCATCGATTAAAAAGTTCGGAGCAATTCCGTACGGCATATAAAAATTGGAGATGGTATTTTCAGAAAACTCTTCATGAAGCTTCTGAAGGTCTGCATCATCGTTCCAATATTGTTTTAATATATTTTGATATTCCTGGTTTCCTTCCAGATATTCGTTTACGAGCCATTCGATTTTCCCTTGCTTTGGAAGCTTGGAAAAACCTTCTATTGGTTTATGATTCATGATATAAACTTTAATGAGCCGTAAATATAATGATTTTGAGACTCTTTTTTGTTGATAACTTCTATGAAAAAAGGTTGACATTTATCAATTTTGGAACTAAATTTGAACAAAATTAAATTACAGATCAGATACAAAACATATCAAATTATTTTAAATATGAATTTTGACCGTCTTAAAGAAAAGCTCGAAATCCTTGCTGATGCAGCAAAATATGATGTTTCCTGTTCATCAAGCGGAGGCACGAGAAAGAATAAAAAAGGAGCGTTAGGAGACAGTTCTGCAAGCGGGATTTGTCATACCTATACAGAAGACGGAAGATGTGTTTCCCTGCTTAAAATTCTGTTGACCAATCATTGTATCTACGATTGTGCCTACTGTGTTTCCAGAAGTTCTAATGATATCAAAAGAGCCGCCTTTACGGTAGAAGAAGTGGTAGATCTTACCATCAATTTTTACCGCAGAAACTATATTGAAGGTTTATTTCTGAGTTCAGGAATTTTCAAAAATGCAGACACTACAATGGAAAGATTGGTAAGGGTTGCTAAAAAGCTGCGTCTGGAAGAGAACTTTAATGGGTATATTCATTTGAAATCTATTCCGGGAGCAAGTGATGATCTGATGCAGGAAGCGGCTTTATATGCAGACCGCTTATCCGTCAATATTGAAATTCCTACGGAAAGCGGATTGAAATTGCTGGCTCCTGAAAAAAACAGACAGGATATGATCAGCCCTATGCGGTATATTCAAAAAGGAATTATTCAATATAAGGATGAAAAGAAAATTCTGAAAAAAGTTCCCAAGTTTGCTCCGGCAGGACAGTCTACCCAGATGATCGTGGGAGCAACCAATGAAAATGACTTACAGATCATTAAAGTTGCGGATCATTTTTATAAAAACTTTAATCTGAAAAGAGTCTATTATTCCGGGTATGTTCCGGTTTTGGAAGACCAGAGACTGCCTTCTTTAACTACGGAAGTTCCAATGTTAAGGGAAAACCGTCTGTATCAGTCGGATTGGCTGATGAGATTTTATGGTTTTAAAGCGGAAGAGATTTTAGATCCGAATGTTCCTTTCCTTGACCTGGAAGTAGATCCGAAATTAAGCTGGGCATTGCGAAATCTTCATCAGTTTCCGATTAACCTTCAGACCGCCGAATATCAGTTGATTTTAAGAATTCCCGGGATTGGAGTAAAAACAGCCCAAAAGATTGTCAGTGCCAGACGTTTTCAAATTTTGACCATGGATCATTTGAAAAAACTGGGAGCGGCTGTTAACCGGGCAAAATATTTCATTGATTTCAATGCAGGAAATGCTTATCTGAAATATTTAACGGATAAAAACTTCAGAAAGCTGCTGATAGGTGGAAGTTCGTCAAAGTTTCATAATCAGTTTTCACAACAACTGACTTTATTTTGATTCTGATATTAAACACAAATAACACAAATATGTTCACGAATGGCCACTAATTTATTACTTCGACTTAACAGCACATTTGTCATTCTGACGAAGGAAGAATCTCTTCAATGCTCACTGGTACACAACCTGTGTACAGAATGACAAACCAATTAAATTTTAATTAAAAACATGACAACTCTACTCTACGATGGCAGCTTTGAAGGCCTTTTTACTGCGATATTTGAAGTTTTCGAATACCGTTATAAGGATGTGGAGATTGCCAATAGAGACAGGTTTCATCAGGAAAATATTTTCGCAGAGATACATGAAGTCATTACCCAACCGGATAAATCTGAAAGGGTTCTGAATAAACTGGAACAGAATATTGGAAAGCAGGGCATTTATCAACTTTTGAAAGTTTTTTTATCCGAAGATCCAAATCTGGAAAACCTCATCATATCTGCGGTAAGGCAGTCTGTAAAACATCCGCAAAACAATATTCTGGAAAACTTTGCCGATTCTGATGTTTTAAAAATTTCAAAAATCTGCAAATCCGTGGATAGGGAAAGACACAGAATGACAGCTTTTGTGCGCTTTGAAAAAATGCAGGATGGTGTTTTTTTCTCCAAAACAGACCCCGACTTCAATGTTCTTCCTTTGATCAGAAAACATTTTAAAAACCGGTATCAGGATCAGAAATGGATGATCTATGATCTGCGAAGAAACTACGGACTTCTTTATGATCTGGACACCTGTGATTTTTTCTACCCTGATGAAAAAATTGACCTCCATCATTATAAGCAGAATTTTCATGATGAAGAAAAAAGTTATCAGGTGCTTTGGCAGCGATATTTTACAAAAACCAACATTGTAGAACGAAAAAATATGAAGCTCCATATTCAACATGTACCAAAAAGATACTGGAAATATCTGACGGAAAAATGGTAGCCGAATTCTCAAAAATTTATAATATTTCCGTTGATTAAGCTGATTTATGAATCTAAATTTTGATTCAAAATCTCATATTGTGGATAACTTTTTATTTCGGCTAAAAAACAGATCATTTTAAGTTGTTTTCTGAAGTAAATTACTTAACACTCTCATTTTATAACAGATATAATTCACATTCATGTAAAACTCATATTGTGGATAACTTTTCTCAGTTAACATACCGTTAACATTGAAAATATTTCAACATCAATCTTCTTGTAAAAATGGAGCAAATAAAGCCAATTCCGGGAAGTAAAGGAATATAAAAATATATTATAAACCCATGTAAATCTGCGATCTATAAGTTCAAAAACTAAATTAACATTTCCACTTTGTGGATAACTCTCACTTTCTGACGGTCCGTAACGCTTTCTTTACGATATACTGCGTTTCTTTTGTCGAACTTTCCCGAAGCCATTCATCACAGATTTCCACTACAAATTCGGGTTGTGATTTGCTGGCATCATTCAGCCAGTTGCCAACACTGTCCTGCACGTATTTGGAAGCATCGGAGCGTAACGGTTCCAGGATTTTCAGTCCAAGTCCGGGATTTTGTTTTAAAGCATCTATATGTTCGCACCAAACGCCTCTTGGTCTTGTAGATTCGCTGGCAAAACGTCTTACATTTTCATCGTCATGCATTGTCCATTCTGATAAAAGAGATAAGCTTTCCTCAAGATTTTTGGAGATATCCGGACGTACCGTCATCCAGCAGATCTCCCTTACTCCAAAATGAGAGTCAGAAGCGAATGGCTGAATTCTGTCTAATTTTTCCTTAAGTTGTAAATCATTGTTTCTTCCAATGGTATAAGCTGCCCAGCAACGTACAAGATCTGCAGGATGGGCTGACAGTTTCAGAAGAAATTCATTATCATTATTTTTAACAGTCAGTTGAAGTAATCCAAGTCCTATTGTTTCATTAATAGAATTAACAGTTTGTTTCTTCAGCAGATTCACATTATCTAAAATCGGTTTCAAATATTCTGTACGGTTGTTCTGCTGAAGAAGATTTTCCAACAGCATTATTTGATCTACTGCCAGCCATTCTGTAAGATTGGCGGTTTCAATTTCTCCTCTGTTCAGCTGTTCCAGAATATCCGGTGGAATATCTTTAATGGAGCGGGCTCCTTTTCGTTTTTCTGCCATACTATTTTAATGATTATCTTTACAAAAGTCTGAAAGTATGCGGACAAAAACAATACCGCATATTTTTCCCTCATAGGGATAAAAAAGTCAATTTTATGGAAACAAAGGGAAAAGCTGAAGAAAATAAAATATGTCCGTTGGAAGTTGCTGTTAATAGCATCAGTGGAAAATGGAAAATTCCTATTGTGTGGCAGATTAATGAAGGGAAAAAACGTCCCAGCGAGTTTTTACGCGGTATTGCAAAAGTAGACCGCAGAGTTCTCAATCAGCAGCTGACTGAAATGGTGGAAGATGGTATTTTAACCAAACAGTCTTTTAATGAACTTCCTCCTAGAGTTGAGTATACTTTGACGGCGCTTGGTGAAAAACTTGTGGAAATCCTCTGGCAATTGAATGATTGGGGAAAATTATTGATTCCGGAGAACGAAGAGTCATTAAACTAGCAGATTTTCAGATTATATAGTGACAGATCTGTGAAAAAAAATGATATTTGTGTTCACTAAAACCGCATGAAAAAAATTATCACAGGAATCACAGCTATTCTCATTTTCATTGGCTGTACAAAAGAAAAACTATCAGACCGCTTGCTACCTGAACCGGATAAGAACGAGCATGTAATTTCAGAAAATGCTTTAAAAATCAATAAAGATAAAAATACCATCCGGGAAAGATTTTCTCCTCCGAAAGGCTATGAATGGATTGACGAAAAACCTGGTTCTTTCGGATATTTTATTGAAAATTTTAAGCTGAAACCCTATGGAAGTCAGATTTTAAAATATGACGGAGTTCCTATTTCTACCCAGCACCTTCATGAAGCTGTTTTTGATATTGATACCGGAAATAAGGATCTTCAGCAATGTGCTGATGCCGCTATCCGCATGAGAGCTGAATATCTTTATAAGGCTAAAAAATTTAACGAAATTAAATTTCATTTTACAAGCGGTGATCTTTTCAGCTGGAATGACTATAAAAACGGAACGAGAGCTTTTGTGAATGGAAATTCAGTTAGCTTCAGAAAAACTGCAGCCTTTGATGATTCTTATAACAGTTTCAGAAATTATCTGGATCTGATTTTTAATTATGCAGGAACCATTTCATTAAACAAAGAAACAAAGCCGGTAATGAGGAATTCTGATCTGAAAACAGGAGATATTCTGATCACACCGGGAAGCCCTGGACATATCGTTTTTATTTCCGGGGTCTGCAAAAATCAAAAAGGGGAAAGATTGTTTTTATTGAGTGAAGGATTCACCCCGGCTCAGTCCGTGCATGTGCTTTCAAATCCGTTTAACCCCTATTTTACGCCATGGTACGATCTTGACATCCAGGCTGAAGAAACAAAAACTGCACGATATTTTTTTAAACCTACAAACTTCAGAAGCTTTTAATAATTTATATTCAAAACTATTGGAAACTTACTACGATAATCTGAACTTGTTTTTGTAAATTTGTGTTCGAAATTTTTTACTTGATGAAAGAGAGTGCTGTAAAAAAGATTGCAGTTCTTACTTCAGGGGGTGACTCTCCGGGTATGAATGCGGCATTAAGAGCGGTAGTAAGAACCGCCAATTACTATAATATCGAATGCTACGGAGTGAGAGAAGGCTACAACGGCCTTATCAACAATGATTTCCTGAAAATGGGAGCCCGTTCCGTAAAAAATATAATCAACCAGGGCGGAACGATTCTAAAATCTGCCAGATCCGCTGAGTTCAGAACAAAAGAAGGCCGTCAGAAAGCTTATGACAACTGTGTAAAGCTGGGAATTGACGGATTGGTTTGTATTGGAGGAGACGGTACTTTTACCGGTGCCAAAATCTTTAATGAAGAATTCGGGATCAGGGTAATCGGTATTCCCGGAACAATCGACAATGATATTTTCGGTACAGATAATACTATCGGGTATGATACTGCACTGAATACTGCTATGGAAGCCATTGATAAAATCCGTGATACAGCTACTTCTCACAACAGAGTTTTCTTTGTGGAAGTGATGGGTCGTGATGCTGGTTTTATTGCTTTAAACAGTGGATTGGCAACAGGAGCTCTGGACATTTTAATTCCTGAGAAAAAAGATAGTATTGATGAGCTTTTCGTGAAATTCAGAGATGCGGAAAAAACAGGAAAATCATCCAGTATTGTAGTGGTAGCGGAAGGCGAAAAATTAGCCAACGTTTACGAACTTGCAGAAAAAACAAAACAGACATTCCCTGATTACGATATCCGTGTAGCAGTTTTAGGACATATGCAGAGAGGAGGTTCTCCAAGCTGTGCAGACAGGGTTTTGGCAAGCAGACTAGGATATGGTGCTGTAACAGGACTCATGGAAGGACAAAACAATGTAATGGCAGGAATGCGTTCCAACGATCTGACGTATACGCCAATAGAAGAAGCCATTAAAAAACATAACGAAATCAATAAAGATCTTTTACTGATTTCAGAAATTTTAGCAATCTAATTATTTTTATAATCTAATAAAAACAAACTATTATGTCAACAATTAAAGTAGGTATCAACGGTTTTGGTAGAATTGGACGTCTTGTTTTCAGAGCAATGACTGAAAGAGACAACATTGAAGTTGTAGGAATCAATGACCTAATCAATGCAGAATACATGGCTTACATGTTAAAATATGACTCTGTACACGGTATTTTCCCAGGTGAAGTTTCTGTAGAAGGAAATGATCTTGTAGTAAACGGGAAAAGAATCAGAGTAACTGCTGAGAAAGATCCAAGCAACCTAAAGTGGAATGAAATTGGTGCAGATTACGTAGTAGAATCTACTGGTTTATTCCTTGATAAAGAAAGCGCTGCAAAACATATCACGGCAGGTGCTAAGAAAGTAATCCTTTCTGCTCCTTCTAAAGATGATACTCCAATGTTCGTAATGGGTGTAAACCACAAGGAACTTACTGATGATATCAAAATCTTATCAAACGCTTCTTGTACTACAAACTGTTTAGCTCCTTTAGCTAAAGTAATTCACGATAACTTCGGAATCGTAGAAGGTTTAATGACTACTGTACACGCTACAACAGCTACTCAGAAAACTGTTGATGGTCCTTCAATGAAAGACTGGAGAGGGGGTAGAGCTGCTCTGAACAATATCATCCCTTCTTCTACAGGTGCTGCAAAAGCGGTAGGAAAAGTAATCCCTTCACTAAACGGAAAATTAACAGGTATGTCTTTCAGAGTACCAACGGTTGACGTTTCTGTAGTAGATTTAACAGTGAGAATTGAAAAGGCTGCTTCTTATGAAGAAATCTGTTCAGTAATCAAAGCTGCTTCTGAAGGTGAATTGAAAGGTATCCTAGGATATACTGAAGAAGCTGTAGTATCTCAGGATTTCGTAGGAGATAAGAGAACTTCTATTTTCGACAAAGATGCTGGTATCATGCTTTCTCCTAACTTCGTGAAACTTGTTTCCTGGTATGACAACGAAATGGGTTACTCTAACAAGTTAGTGGATATGCTTGTACACGCTGCTTCTTTATAATAAGTAATGAGCGATAAGCAATAAGTAATATAAAACCTTCCCGATGGGAAGGTTTTTTTGTTATTTCTTTTTAACGATCATTGTAAACAATGGAAACCTTTAGTTTCATAATGGCAAAACCATTACTTATTGTGTATTGGTAACTTCTGGTGTATCATTATTACCTGCAGAAAATAAGTTTATCCCTATGCCTATTGCATAAAACAGTTTTTTATTATACACCCATTTTTTAGATTCTTCTGTATCTAAATTTACCCAATCAAACCCTACTCCAAAGCCTACAAAAAATTTTTTATAATTCCCTAAAATATTTAATGTTGGTGATAATGAAACTTTTTCAATGCTCCTGTTAATCGATGGAGATGTAGATAATGAATCAATTTTGATCTTACTGATAGAAACTCCCACTAAAGCTGCAAGCCCCCAATTTTTATTAAAATTTCTTCTGGCTCCATAAGCAATTCCTAAGTTTAAATCTGTGGACCAATTACTCGGAATACCTTTTACTGAAGGTCTTATTCTTGCTAAATAAGTAATAGTTCCAAAAACAAATTCAAATTTTGGAATCATATGATATACAGAACCATTTACAAGCAAATCATTTTTTTCTATTAAGAAATATCTGCTAGTTACTTCTATAACATTCTCTGCATTACCATCTTTCTCTATTTGAATGCCATTATTTCTATTCCTTTGAATCATCCCGGTATTCAGATTAAATTGCTTCTCTATCCCAATATTACTTAGTGCTCTTGCTTCATTTAATGGTCTATAGTAATATTTTAAGTTATTCTCTATATTACTTTTGTTTAGTTTCCATCTTAAAAATTTTATAATATATTTATCAGAACCTTTCGGGCCTATTATAGTAAATATTGCATTCCCAGGCATCTGTATAGGTCCACTACCTGAAATCACATTACCATCTATAGTACATTCAATCCCATTTGTAAACCCATCAAAAATAAATTGTGAGTTTACCTTTATTTTGTCGAGACTAATTTTCTCCTGTCCCAAAACTATTCCTACCCATCCAAGCAGAAACAGCAATACAATTTTTGTTTTCATGGTTATTTATTTTTCAGATTAAAGTTTTTTGAATTGTCATTGGTTGAATTATCACCATAAAAGAGATGTTTCAGAAATTAAGTTTCCATGGTCATTAGTTTTTATTTAAAGCTACAACACTTACCTGCCACAAGAAATACCACAAAAGGGTGATTTTATTTAACATAATTTTATTATTTTTAAGAAAACATTAACCAATGAAGAAAAAACACCTGACTCATGCAAAAAAACCTCATCCCCTCATTAAGGTTTGGAATGACTATCCTGAAATTTTGCAGAACGACAGCAGAATATTACCCGTTCCCACCATTGAAAATATAATCGGAGAAATTTTTGCTCCGGGAAAATTTTATTATTATGTCATTAATTTCACAGACAGTACTATCATCTGTAATCACGATGAAGATATTTTAGCAATACATGGTCTCCATAAACATCCTGTCCATCTGAAAGAAATTATAGACCTCATTCACCCGGACGACATAGAATTTGTGATGGAAGCAGAAAGAATGTCCATCGAAAAAATAAAAGAAATTGACGGTTTTGATTATCAGCAGGAACTGAAAACCAGCTACTGCTTCAGAATGAGAACCTCAAAAGGCAATTATGAACTGTTTCATCATCAGGCTTTACACACATATAAAGATGAAGACGGCAGGCTTTTGCAGGCAGTTAACATCCATACCCATATTGAACACATCACGCACCAAAATTCTTATACTGTACTCGTCTCCGGCATTAACGGACGGGAGGATTTTCACCAGATGCAATGGATGGGAAGCAATAAATCTAATGAATCTCCTTTCGTCATTTTCACCAAAAGAGAAGTTGAGATCATTAACTGCATTGCAAAAGGATATGCAACATGTGAAATTTCGGATCTGCTGAATATTTCGGAAGAAACAGTACGTACCCACAGAAAAAATATTTTAAGGAAATCCGACTGCAAAAACAGCTCTGAGCTGATCAAAAAAACATTTGAATGGGGATATCTGTAGAAGTCAATGGTAATGCTGATAAATCTCACCGAAGAAGTTCAGCATAAAACTTGTACTTTTATAGATAAAGGAATGAACATGATACAACCTCGTTTTAAAGATGCTCCCCATTTCAGGAACTTTTGGGAACATGGCAACGGAAAGCAGCTTATTGAATTTTCCGGAGCTGAAGTGAGTTTTAAAAACTTTGAAAAATTTGCTCCCTATTTCCATCATACGGATGAGGTTGGTGATGAGGTGGTAAAAGATGTTTATTTGACTAAAAAATTCCATGAAGCTTCCAGGGAGATTGAACATTACATCAGAAATGGTGTTTCTGAAACAGATTCAGTTCCTGAAAGTGTAAAAAAATTGTTCGGCCAGACTCAAAAAGTTCCTGAATGGCTGGATTATAATTTACTTAAAAGCGGTGCTGAACTCTGTATGAGAAGCAACCTTGATTCTTTGATTTCCCTGAGAGATTATTGCCTGATTGGCGGTTATGATTATGCTTACCTCAACAAACCACTTATTGTGACAGAAGCACTGAAAAAAGGTGCAGTGAAACGTCTTTCGGAAACATTGGATTTCTGGGTGAATGCTACCCGCTATAATGCGCTGGAAATTCATGCAAAAGGGTATGAATTTGCTATAAAAACCCGTCTGATTCATTCCTACGCAAGACTTTCTATTAAAAAACATTATAAAAACTGGGATACAGAAAGCTGGGGAGATCCTATCAATTCATGGGATATGATGGCAACGTATATTGGGTTCAGTCTGGTATTTCTTCATAGCCTTCAGAAACTGGGAAATCGCTTTTCTATGGAAGAGGAACAGGGAATTTTTCATCTTTGGAAATATGTGGGCTATCTTTTGGGAATTCCGGAGCAGCTCCTCCCTGATGATAAGAAACAGGCAACGGAATATTTTTATTTATGGACTTCCGTTCAGCCACCTTCAGATAAAGATTCTGTTCTTCTTGCGCACTCTCTTTTAGATGAATCACTGGAAAATCCTATTCTAAAATTTGAATTTCAGAGAAAAAATCTGAAATATCTACATGTCTGCTGTACCTGGTTTCTTCTGGATGATGAAGTTTGTAAAAGATTGCAGATTCCGGAAGTTCCTTATAGAAAGCTGTTTCCAAAATCGAAAATACTTTTCAACAAAATTTATGATCAACTTGTCAGTCGAAAATACAGAATACAAAGAGGAAATAAGGATCAGATGAAAGTACTCGGAGATTATCTCGCCATCACTAAAAATTCAAATTTTCATTAGGATAAGTTAGGAAGCTCGAAGATGGAGACTGGAAGTTTCTATTGGACGAAACATATCACTTAGTAAAAGTAATAAATTAAGTTCAATACATTTTACAAGCTTCAACAACTCCCTTCTGCCGGCTTCCAGCATCCTTTCTTATTAATAGTTATTATTTTTTTAATGCACTAATACCACATTCTGCATGTGCTTCGTTATGAATGAGATCAGTAGTAAAATTTTATCATTTTTTAACTCTTAAAACAGCTTTCAGAGACAAATAATATTAGCTTTTGATCTATAAATTATGTATTTTTGAGAAATTATTTTAATAGAGATGAGTAACATTGATGATAAGAAAAAAGCACTCGCTTTAGTGCTTGACAAGCTAGATAAAACATATGGAAAGGGAACAGTAATGACTTTAGGTGATGAATCTATAGACAATACTATTGAAGTCATTCCTTCCGGTTCTTTAGGTTTAGATATTGCTTTAGGTATAGGCGGATATCCCAAAGGAAGAATCATTGAAATATATGGTCCGGAATCTTCAGGTAAAACAACATTAACCCTTCATGCTATTGCTGAGGCTCAAAAAGCAGGTGGTATTGCAGCATTCATTGATGCAGAGCACGCTTTCGACAGAACTTATGCTGCGAAACTGGGAATCGATCTTGAAAATCTGATTATTTCTCAGCCAGACAACGGTGAACAGGCTTTAGAAATTGCTGATAACCTGATCCGTTCTGGAGCTATTGACATCGTTGTCATTGACTCCGTAGCTGCTCTTACTCCAAAAGCAGAAATCGAAGGAGAAATGGGAGATTCTAAAATGGGTCTTCACGCAAGATTGATGTCTCAGGCATTAAGAAAATTGACTGCGACTATTTCCAGAACAAAATGTACCGTGATTTTCATTAACCAGTTGAGAGAAAAGATTGGTGTGATGTTCGGAAACCCTGAAACAACTACCGGAGGTAACGCTCTTAAGTTCTATGCTTCTGTAAGAATTGATATCAGAAAAGCCAGTGCACCTATCAAACAAGGGGACGAAGCTATCGGTAGCCGTGTGAAAGTGAAGATTGTGAAAAACAAAGTAGCCCCTCCTTTCAAGCAGGCGGAATTCGACATCATGTATGGTGAAGGAGTTTCTAAAGTAGGAGAAATTCTTGATACTGCTGTGGATATGGGAATTGTGAAGAAAAGCGGATCATGGTTCAGCTACGAAGAGACTAAATTGGGCCAGGGACGTGATGCTGTAAAAGATGTTTTAAAAGACAATCCTGATCTTTCCGAAGAATTGGAAAACAAGATCAAGGAAGAAATGAAAAACAAATAGTTTTCAGAAAAATATAGAAAAGGCAGTCATCAGACTGTCTTTTTTGTTTTTAAACACACATGCTTTTTTTAACGCAAAATTTTTATTTGCAAGTTGTACAATTTAAAGAGAGTAAAAGACAGAATCAATTTCATTAATTCTTTTGAGCGAATGCATTACTTAGTACTTCATCAGCAACAAAGTCGCAACTCTTTACCTTTTTAAGATCACTTTCGAATCTTGTATTCATTTGCTTTTAAGATAACACTCAAATGAAAAAGAGGCCGACCTTTTGGTCAACCTCTTCAAGCTTTTATATTTTTTAAAAATTATTCAGCAATTTTACCTTGCAGCTGAAGCGCTCCGGTTACTTTCATCCCTTTTGTAAGTGTTTCCATTCTCATGTTCTCTTTGTTCACAAAAGCATCAATAGTGAAGAAATCTTCATTCTCTTCATTCGTGATCAATTTCAGTTTCAGAATATACCCTTTAACACTTCCGTCTTCAAGCAATTCTGTTTCTTTAAAGTCTACAATATGCCCAATAAAGTCAAAACATGCATAATTAGGAAGATCCTGGCTTGGCGCGTAGGTAGTAAAATCTTCACTCATTTTAGTCCCGTCCGGTAAATCAGTATTTGTGTGAACATCAAGAATGAAAACAATTCCGCTGACATTTACTTTCAGATGAGGCTGCGTCATGTAGGTATTTCTATTTTCAGCATAATCTGTGGCAAAGAACCAAACGCCAAAAGTATCTCTGGCAGGTCCTGCTACAATCGCCTGCAAATTCAGTGCATTTTCCCATTCTCTGATCGATCTGGTTTCAAAATCCAGAGTATAATTCGTTTTCACTTCAGGAATGATAGTACTCAATTCATCTGTAACAATGGTTTTAAACCTTACATCTTTAAATTCGGTTTTATTTTTGGCTTCTCCAGCAGGATCAGAAACGGTAGACTGCATTAAAACTGTGCTAAGGTACTGTCCGTAATCTTTAGTCTGGAAATTCTGATGTCCAAAAACTCCACTCCATGTATTCACAAGATTATGAACATTCGATTTTCTGATGATAATCCCAGCTTCATTAGTGGTTTCAGGAGCCGCAATTCCTTCTGTATTTGGAAAATAATTTTTACCATCAATCAGTTGATGATTCATGATCTCATTATTTTCTTCATGAGAGAACTCTGCAAAACCTTTATAGGTGATATTTTGGTTTTCGAAAATATAAGGCAACCCTGTTTTCTTCTTTTCATCACCGGCAAAATGATAAGCAAGTGAAATTCCCTTGAATTCTCCTTCCTGAATTGCCGGAGTGTGATTACCGTTATGATCAAACTGAGAATGATAAAGAATCATATAAGATTTGATTTTACCTTCCTGAAGCTCACCTTCGAACTTTTCTTCCATTTGAGCAATCGCCTGTTGTGGAGAAAGCGCATAGGCATCTTCAGTTACCATATAGGCAAAACCTTCTACCTCGCCATTTTCTTTTTCAAAAGCAGAAAGGGGCGTATATTCACCTCTTAGCTGAAGGGCTATAGAATAGACGATATAATCATTATAAATCCTGATTTTTTCATATTCTTCATGTACTTTTGGCTCTTCTACCGGTTGTGAAGGGATTTCCTGTGTTGTTTCTACAACTTCTTCCACCACTTGCTCTACTACTTTTTCCTCCTGCATTTCCATTTTCTGAACCGGAGTACTTACATTTTCCTGACTGTTATTCTTTTTCTTAAAAAAATCAAAGATTCCCATACTGTTATTTATAATTGGCGGTAAATATAATAAAAGTGCTCAACAGACCCATCATAAAAAAATGCCATTGTGTCAGTTTCTTCTTCATTGCTTTTATAATAAAAAATTCCGGCGAAGCCTTTGGCTTCGCCGGAATTTTTTTAATTAGGTTTATCATCTGTCAGCTCAAATCCCCAATCTTTTCCTTTTTGGGTTGCCGGGATACCTTTTGTCATCCAGACCGGAGCTTTAGCGCCTTTAAGATAATAATCAAAAAACTGCTGTTCGCGGATTTGAATATCTTTTCTGTTCTGACGCTTTACAAGGTTATGGTCATCCCCATTATAGTTCAGAAGCCATACTGGTTTTCCGAGACGGCGTAATGCGGTAAACATTTCAATTCCCTGATACCAGGGTACTGCTCCATCTTTATCATTACTCATAATAACTACCGGAGTCTGTACTTTATCAATGGTAAAAAGCGGTGAATTTTTAATATAAAGATCCGGTGCTTCCCACAAGTTTTTGCCCAATCTGCTTTGTGATTTTTCATACTGGAATTGTCTGTTCATCCCTGAAGTCCACCGGATTCCTCCATATGCGGAAGTCATGTTGACAACAGGAGCACCACTCCATGCAGCGGCATACATATTAGTATGGGCAATAAGATAAGCTACCTGATAACCTCCCCAGCTTTGTCCCTGAATTCCTATTTTAGTACCATCTACCCACGAATTTTGCTTTAACTTCTCAACTCCGGAATTAATATATTCCATGGCAGATTCTCCCGGGAAACCATCTGTGTAAGAAATGTCAGGAGTAAAAACCAGATATCCGTTACTCACAAAATAAGAAATATTTAATCTTGAAGGTGTGGGAGCCGGTGCTACATAACGGTTTAAATTATCTGAAAGCTTTTCATAGAAATAAACGATCATAGGATATTTTTTATTCGGATTGAAATCTTCCGGTTTGTATAAAATTCCTGTAGAAGTATTTCCTTTGGGTGTTGTCCAGTTTACCAATTCATCTGTTCCCCAATTGTATTGATTTTGCTGTGGATTGGTATTGCTCAGTTTTTGTTGTTCTGAAAAATCTGATGTTGCAAAAATATTGGGAGAATCTGTGTATGATTCTTTTATCAGAATATATGCTTCAGCATTTTTTGCTTTTTGAAGAGTTCTGTATCCCCAGACATTTTCCATCTGAATTTTTACAGGGTCAGCGTTTGACTGAATAGATGTTTTAAAAATACCGTTCGCTTTAGTTGTATTATCAAATGCTGATAAGTAAATTGTCGCTTTTCTGTTTATGCTTTTAATATCTTTATCCAAATCATAAGTCTCAAATGTTATTTTATTCTTACGTCCGAATCCATTGGTCATATTTCTCGGTTTTTTTGAACCATTCAGGAAAAACTCCCAAAGATCGTAGCGATCTCTGATAATCACAGATTCATCATTATCTGTCCAGGATGCAATACCATAAGAATTTGGAAAATCCGGCATATCAAATTCTTCATCAACGAAGGAAACAGGTAAGCCTGTATTCAGTGGAAGAGTTTGTTTGGTCTTCACATTATAGCTCAGCCACTTCCCTTTTTCTCTGTCAAAGATGACAACAAATTTACCAAGCGGAGATACAGCTGCTGCACCATTCAGATTTTTAATAATTTCAGTTCTGTCTCCGGTTTTATTGTCGATCAGAAAATAGGTTTTCTTGGTTGCACCTTCCCATTGTGAAGAAATTCTGTTATTGATACTCGTAATTCCCAATGCAAATTCTGCATTTCCTTCGTTTATCAGTCGTAAAGTATCCAGGTCTTCTCCATCAATATTTTTGAAGAAATCAGGTTTTTCTGTCTGCATTACTGCAGCATAGGATTTTTTCAGATCATTCTTCAATTCTTTTAGCTGTACCGTTTGCAGATAATCATCTTTGTAATTCCAGATATCTACTACCGCATGGTCATTCGCAATCATTGCTGTATCTTTTGCGATAGGTTTGGGAGCAACACCAAAGTACAGCTGTTTTCCGTTTTTACTGAAAATAGGTAATCGGTTTTCAGAAATTACCCAATTCTTTTTCATCTGAGCATTCTCATTGGTAACAATTTCTTTTTTGTTTCCTTTAAAATTAAAGTAATACAACTGATACAATTTCACCAGGTCATTCTGTGCGGAAGAAGTTCCTACATAAGCCAACTGGTTTCCTTCTTCGTCAAAAGACAACTGTGAAAAATCTCCTTCCATTTCAGAAATTTTATTGACGGTTCCTTTTTGCAGATCAACTACCTGCACGGTTTGCAATGCATATTTCTTAGGTTTTGACTTGTCTGTATCTTTTTTATCCGAAGATTTTTCATCTGTTGAATCCTTTCCTTCTTTTTTATCTTTCTTTTCGTCCGGCTTCTTGGTTACAAAAACAAGCTGCTTCCCGTTTTTACTGAACTCATAACGTACTACATTATCATAGGTTGTACTTTTTCCATCCAATAGATTTCGCACTACCAGCTGTAATGGTTTTACATTTTTGTCTTCATCTTTATTTTCATCTCCATCCTCTTTATCAGAAGCATCGTCAGAAGATTTATCTTTTATATTTTCCAGAAGATAAGCAACGTAGGAGCCAGCCTTTTCAGGAATTTTAAATGATTTTACATTCGGAATTTTCTCTGTTTTATCATTGAAGAAATCAACAATGGCAAGGCTGTCTTTCGTTAATTTATTCTTCTTCAGTTTTTTATCCTTTACCGCTTTTATATCTTTATACTGCGGGCGGATTTGAAAAACAGCAAACCTGGAATCATGGGTAAAATCCACTTTGGCAGCTCTTGCAAACTTCTTTGTTGTTTTATTTTTAACAGAATATAAAGAAAGGGTAGAATTGCCTTCCTGAACATCTACCGAATAGGCAATCCATTTTCCGTCATTTGAAATTTTTCTTGATCCGATATTTTGCCAGCTGTCGTAAACAGAATGGTCTAAAGGCTTCTTCTGCCCATATACCCAGAAGGTCATGATGAGCAGCATAAAAACTGTACATTTCAACTTCATTTTTAAAATATTTTAAGAATTAAAAGTAAGATATTTCTTTGACAAATCTGTATAACAAGACTGTTTCTGCCTGAAAAAATGTCATTCTGTCACTTTCTTCTTCATGGTATTTTTTTTGAGAAGTATTTTGAATAATTAAAATATAAAATATGATGACTAAAGGAAATATTAATGTATCTGTGGAAAACATTTTCCCGCTTATCAAAAAATTTCTTTACAGTGACCACGAAATATTCTTAAGAGAATTAGTCTCTAACGCAACTGATGCTACTTTAAAATTAAAACACCTGACAAGCATTGGTGAAGCAAAAGTGGAATACGGAAATCCGAAACTTGAAGTTAAAATTGATAAAGACCAGAAAACTTTACGAATTATTGACCAAGGTATCGGGATGACTGGTGAAGAAGTTGAAAAATATATCAACCAGGTTGCCTTCTCAGGAGCTGAAGAATTTTTGGAAAAATATAAAGACTCTGCAAAAGACTCAGGAATTATCGGACACTTCGGTCTTGGATTCTACTCTGCATTCATGGTGGCAGAAAAGGTAGAAATTCTTACAAAATCTTATAAAGATGAGCCGGCAGTACGTTGGATCTGTGACGGTAGCCCGGAATTCACACTTGAAGAAACTACTGACAAAACAGACAGAGGAACGGAAATTATCCTTCATATTGCTGAAGATTCTGTGGAATTTTTAGAAGAAGCAAAAATTCGTGAACTGTTATTAAAATATAACAAATTTATGCCTGTTCCGATTAAATTCGGGACTAAAACACATACACTTCCTTTACCGGAAGATGCGCCGGAAGATGCTGTAGCTGAAACGGAAGAGGTGGACAATATTATCAACAATCCGGTTCCGGCATGGACGATTGCTCCAAGCGAACTGACCAACGAGGATTATATGAAGTTCTATCATGAACTGTACCCAATGCAGTTTGAAGAACCATTATTCAACATCCACCTGAACGTTGACTATCCTTTCAACCTTACCGGAATTTTATTCTTCCCGAAACTGAGCAACAATTTAAATATCGACAAAGATAAAATTCAATTATACCAAAACCAGGTATTCGTAACGGATGAAGTAAAAGGAATCGTTCCGGATTTCCTGATGCTTCTGAGAGGTGTAATTGATTCTCCGGATATTCCGTTGAACGTTTCCCGTTCTTATCTTCAGGCAGATGGTGCCGTAAAGAAAATTTCATCTTATATCACGAAAAAAGTTGCCGACAAAATGGCTTCTTTAATCAATGAAAACCGTGAAGATTATGAACAAAAATGGAACGACATCAAGGTTGTTATTGAATATGGAATTGTTACTGAAGAGAAATTTGCTGAAAAGGCAGACAAATTCACTTTATATCCTACAACAGACGGCAAATATTTCCTTTGGGATGAATTGGTAGAGAAAATCAAGCCAATGCAGACAGATAAAGACAACAAGCTGGTTGTATTGTATGCCACCAATGCTGATGAGCAGCACAGCTACATCCAATCTGCAAAAGATAAAGGATACGAAGTTCTGCTATTGGATTCTCCTATCATTTCACACGTGATTCAGAAACTGGAAACTTCAAAAGAAAATATTTCATTTGCGAGAGTGGATGCTGATCATGTTAATAACCTTATCAAAAAAGACGAACCTGTTATTTCAAAACTGAATGACACTGAAAAAGAGTCTTTGAAGAAGAATGTAGAAGATGCAATTCAGGATTCAAAATTTACAGTGCAACTGGAAGACCTTGACAGCAATGATGCTCCGTTCACGATTACGCAGCCTGAATTCATGAGAAGAATGAAAGAAATGCAGGCTACAGGCGGAGGCGGCATGTTTGGAATGGGAGGATTTCCGGAAATGTATAATCTTGTGGTAAACTCGAACAGTGAGCTTTCTAATCAGATCTTAAAAACTGAGAATGCTGAAGAGAAAGAAAACCTAATCAAATATGCGCTGGATCTGGCCAAACTTTCACAAAACTTACTGAAAGGAAAAGACCTGACAGATTTTATACAGAGAAGCTATAAGCAGCTTGAAAAATAATTGACAAGAGACTGTTTCATTTTGAAGCAGTCTTTTTTTGTTTAAAAAAGTATATATAGCTAATTCAAACCTTACGACATTATCTTTGATTAATCAGAAGTTATTATGAAATAAACGACTAGTGCAAAGAAAATTTTCAACAATTAAATCAGATAACACTTCTGTTTTTAAGTTTAGTTTTATTTTATCTTTAATCTTATTCTTTATCGCATATTTTTTCTACTTTTTATTGTATAGCTTCTACTTTTTTGCCATTTTTGTATAAAATGTCGGTCATGCAAAAAGAAAAATTACGTCTCATCAGAAAGCAAAAAGGCTATACCCAACAGCAGGTAGCTGACTTTATTGCAACGGATGTATCTAATTACAGCAGAAAAGAAAGCGGTGATGTAAGAATTGTAAAAGATGAATGGGACAAACTTGCCCGTTTTCTGGATGTACCGTTTGAGGACATTTATGAAGAGGATGAACCTGCAGTAATTATCAATAATGATCATCCTGTATTTAATGACAGATCTTCTTCTGCGGGAGTCATTACGAATCAAAATAATTATGATAATATTCCGGGTGCTATTATTGAAAACCTACAAAGCTATATTGCCCTATTAAAAGAAGAAAATGAAAGGCTGAAAGAAGAATTGAAAGGTCTACCGAGAGGAAGAAAATAAGAAAGTTTGAAACTTTAAAAATATTGGTGTCACTCCTATTCAATTATGGAGTGACATTTTTTTGTGATGTGTAATATTGATGCAAGAGTTTTTTGACGCAAAAGGCATAGTAATTCGAATGTTTTTTATTTCAGGAGGCAAAGAGCTGCGACATTGTCGCTGATGAAGCTTTGAGTAATACGTTCGCTTAGAAAGAATCAATGAAATGGATTCCAATTTTGCTCCCTTAAAAATATGACGATATTCAGAGAAAACTTTGCGTTAAAAAGATTCTTTGAAATTTATAATTCTTCCAACGGATTCCAGAACAATTTTTTGAAATTTTTTATTCTAAGATTTTCCACCGTGATTCCTTCTGCTTCCAGCTTTGGCTGAAATTCGGGGACAGATAATACTCCTGAGCTTGAAATCACGCGGTGCGCAGGAACATCTTTGGGACATCCTCCCATCGCTTTTCCTACATGACGGGAATGGTTTGGATATCCTACTGCCTTTGCTATGGCACCATATGTAGATACTCTTCCTTTGGGAATAAGTCTTACCACTTCATATACCTGTTGTTTGAAAATCTCGTCCATATCTGCCTATTATCTTTTTTTTGCATCATTTTTGAACTCTATTAAGCTCGGTGATGTTTCATTAAAAGATAAAGATATGAAAAAATCATTTTTCAAACGGCTGAATGCGCTTAATAAAAAAGCTCTCCCGAAATTGAGTGGTAAAGATCCCAATCATCTTACTAAGATGGAAAAGGGAATTCTGGCGTATCGTTATTTTGTGCTGGTGAATTCATTGGATTAATTTTTATTTTCCCACAGATAACGCAGATTTTCACAGATGTTTGTGCAGAACATTATGAAAACACAATTGTAGATCATTATTTATTTGAACCGTTAAGTTCATTTTAGTTTTTAAGAGATTTAGAGAATAACTAAAGCTATTTTTAGCGTTGTCCTTTATTTTACATCAAAGATGGAACTTAATTATTCTTATCATCTTCATTTTTCTTAATGGTTTAAATAGTTTCGGTTTTCAAAACAAATCTATTTCCAAATCCTAAAATAAAAAGCGCTCCAAATGAATTGAAGCGCTGATATTGTAATCTCTGGTGAGACTTTTATTCTTAAGCGTTTTCCAAGATATAAGAGAACATCAATGGTGCACAGATGGTTGCATCACTTTCAACGATAAACTTCGGTGTAGTGATATCCAGTTTACCCCAGGTGATTTTTTCATTTGGAACCGCTCCTGAATATGAACCGTAAGATGTTGTAGAATCAGAAATCTGGCAGAAATAAGACCAGAAAGGAATGTCATGCATTTCCATATCCTGATATAGCATTGGAACTACACAAATAGGGAAATCTCCTGCGATACCTCCACCAATCTGGAAGAATCCAACTCCTTTTCCTCCTGAGTTTTTAGTATACCAGTCAGCAAGGTAAGTCATGTATTCGATTCCTGATTTCATAGTAGTCGCTTTAAGCTCTCCTTTGATACAGTAAGAAGCGAAGATGTTCCCCATTGTAGAATCTTCCCATCCTGGTACTACGATTGGTAGGTTGGCTTCTGCAGCGGCAATCATCCATGAGTTTTCTCTAGGAATTTCATAATACTGCTCCAATACTCCTGAAAGGATCATTTTGTACATAAATTCGTGAGGGAAGTATCTTTCGCCTTTAGCTTCTGCATCTTTCCAGATCTCCACGATATGTTTTTGTAATCTTCTGAAAGCTTCTTCTTCAGGGATACAAGTATCTGTAACTCTGTTCAGGCCTCTTTCCAAAAGATCCCACTCATCCTGAGCTGTTAAATCTCTATAATGAGGAACTCTTTCATAGTGAGAGTGTGCTACAAGGTTCATTAAATCTTCTTCAAGGTTAGCCCCTGTACAAGAGATAAAATCTACTTTTCCCTGACGGATCATTTCAGCAAGAATCTTCCCTAATTCAGCAGTAGACATTGCTCCTGCCAAAGTAATCATCATTTTTCCGCCATCTTTAAGATGTGCAACATATCCTTTAGAAGCATCTACCAATGCAGCTGCGTTGAAGTGCAGGTAATACTTTTCTATGAATTCAGTTATCGGTTTGCTCATTTTTTTAATTTTTGCAAAGATAAAACTTAAAAACGGAATGAAGCTAAAGCACCTGAAGAAAGTGTGGTAGAAGAGTATTTTTTATCATTTGTTAAATTCTAAAGCCGTTTTGCCAGATACGCAAAGAGTTTCCAAACATTGTGCCTTAAAGCTTTTAACATATAAAAAAATTGTGCCATTTATTTTTTAAGATGAATTATATTAATAAAAAAGCGCAGCCCAAATAAGCCGCGCTTTCATTGTAATTCAACTTAATAATATTCACAGAGACTTATCCTTCCCAGGCTTCCACTTTCAGGATCTCGATTTTCCTTTCTCCATCTTTGAAAGGCCAGTTTATAATATCTCCTACTTTATACCCTACTACTGCAAGCGCAATATCCGACAGTATGGAATGCTTATTCTTTTTTAGTTTTTCTTTGTTAGATGCCACAAAAATATACTCGTGTTCAAAATCTAAGGTATGGTCTTTTAATGTCACTTTTCTTTCTACCGTTACAATATCGGCAGGAAGATCTCTTCTCAACACTTGCTTTGCCTTTCTAAGCTCTTCAGTTAATCTCTTTTCTTCTCCGATGCTCACTTTTTTTCTTCTAAGTGTATCTTTTATAGCATCATAAATTCCGGTGGTTACAATAATATGATTAGACATTTTCTTCATTTTAAAAAAATTAAATGCAGTTATTCCCTGATGATCCAAAGTAGAATCCAGGCATATAACAGCCTTCTTCTCTGGAAAACTGCAAAAAGCGATAAATAAAATTCGTGATGATTCCCTGTCTTGGATCCTGACAGGGCTTAAATAATGAAGTCCTTAGAACTTTTCAGAAAAGAATCTGTGTGAAGATAAAGTAAAGACAGCAGCAATCCTGACCGGCGGTGTTCTGCGGATAAAAAGATGGTTGCTGTCATTATCAATTATTATTAATTCTAACAAAGATACGGCTTAAAAACGAAATGTAGCGGCTGCACTTAAAGAAACTCTGTGCAAACCTTCTTTTTGGTCATTATCAAATTTATAGGTTACTCCGTTAATCTTCATTTTATTCAGAGTACCGCCGCTTAAACCTACTTTTGGCCCTATCATAAAATTCTTGCTTACCTGATATTGATATCCAAAATCAACTTCTGCCCCGAACGTACTTCCGGTACCTTTTACAGATCCTGTTTTTGTAGTATAAGATAGTACTCCCAGTGCGATATCTGCAAATACCTTATGTCTGGTAGACAGATGGTTATTTGAAATAAGTCCGGAGACCCCGAAAAATGTAATATTATCTTTTGTTGTTACAGGAACAGAGACAGGCATTCCGTTGACATTTCCAAGTAAAAATCCGTCACTGGACGCACTATAATTAGAATACTTCAGTCCAAACGCAAGACCGTTTTTCACTTCATAATGGGCCGCAATATCAAAGTTCAGTCCGTTTTTAAGACCTTTTACATATTGTTCTTCTTCCCTGCTAAGGCCGGAAATTGTTTTTGCTGTTCTCCATGCATATCCTACGGAAGGCCTGATAGAAAATTTCTGAGCGAAAGATAAAGTGGAGATTGAGAACACTCCAACTACAATTAATTTTTTTATCATGGTTTTAAAGTTTCCGACAAAAATAAAGTTTTTTATGGAAAAACTAATTAAAATCTGAAACGTCTGTTTTCTTTTTTGTCTGAAAGCTTTTTCTTGTTATCCAGCCTTTTTTGTTTCTGCCCTTTTGAAGGCTTGGTTGCTGTTCTTTTTTTGGGAACAATGAGGGCTTTGTTTACCATTTCAAGTATTTTTTCAATGGCTTTATTTTTATTCATGAGCTGGGTTCTGCTTTCAGAAACCGTTAGGAATAAAAAACCGTCTGCATTGATCCTGTTTTTCAGTTTAAGCTGAATCAATACTTTTTCGTCTTCATTAAAAAACTCTGATGCATCTACTTTCCAAAGTACGGTGACTGCAGTCTCCACTTTATTGACATTTTGTCCTCCTGCACCGCTGCTGCGGGAAGTTTTGAAACTGAGTTCTTTTGAAAAGTCTTTCATGGTTTTTAAGATTTTAAAATAATAGAATCAAAAGCTGAGACTATTGGTTTGAGTTTATATTTTTATACAATTCTAATCTATTTATTTTTCCATTGGGAGTTCTTGGGATTTCACTCACAAAAATAATTTCTTTAGGTCTATGAAAATTTTTCTCAAATGATATTTCTGAAACTTTCTTTTTCACCTCATCAGATTCATCTCCTTCTATAATCAATATCAATTTCTGACCTAAACTTTCGTCAGGCAACCCCATAAATACAGCTTCGTTCGGGAGTTCTTTTTTTACCAGAGCTTCCAGGGTTTCCGGAAAAATTTTTGCGCCTCCGGAGTTAATTACATTATCAATCCTGCCAAGGAATTTAAACTGTTTATCATTTCTGATTTCAACTAAATCATTAGTTTGCAACTCTTCAGCATTTACATTGGGAGCAAAAATCTTCAGACAGCCTCTGTCATCTAAAGAGATTTTTACATTTTCAAAAACGGTGAAATACTCTTCCTGTTCCGGCATCAATTGCTTTAAGCCAATATGGGAAAGGGTTTCAGACAATCCATAGGTTTCAAAAATACGATTTGAAGGACTAAGATTCATTTGCAGGATTTTACTTTTCAGACTTTCTGAGACGGCAGCACCACCAATGATCAGGTTTTTAATCAGATGAAGCTTTTCCAGAGAGTTTTCCACCTGAAGGGGTGTCATCGCACAAAAATCTATTTCTTCATTCAGATTTTCAAGAGGCTTTAAAGAAGGATCAGTAATTTTTAACTTCAGTTTTCTTTCTATGGAACGTACAACCATCATTTTCCCGGAAATGTATTCTACAGGCAGGCAGAGTAATGCGGTATCGCCTTGTTTTAATCCTAAAAAATTACAGGTCATCACTGCGGAGTTAACCATTTTCTTTTTTTCGATCTCAAAAATTTTCGGAACTCCGGTAGAGCCTGAAGTCTGGACCTTTACTACTGCATTTTCTGAAAACCATTCCTCCAGAAAGGTTTTCACTTTTTTTTCAAATTCGGTACCGAATGATAATTGATTAATATTGAGATTATTGAAGTCTATCAGCATGTTTTCTGTAAATAAATTCTACAGTAAATTTAAAAAAAAATTCAAAAACCTCTTGTATATAAAGAAAAAAGCTGTAAATTTGCACCACTAAAACAAACACAGACTCATGGTGTAGCGGTAACACTACTGATTTTGGTTCAGTCATCTGGGGTTCGAATCCCTGTGAGTCTACAAACCACTCTTTTTTAAGGGTGGTTTTTGTTTTTATTCTACATAGTAAATTTTATAGTAAGAATTATTATGGATCAAGCGCAAAAGTTGGAGACGAAACCAAAATAATTTTATTTTAAAATATTCTTTCCACAATTTAGTTTTCAATAATCTTTTCATATCAATCCATCGGAAAGATCGCATAGAAATTCCATCTTCAACTTTATTATTCATGATCTTATTGTTTGTATTTAAGCAATAAGTATTATAAGAAAATTATATTTAAAAAAAATCTATCTCTTTTTGAGATAGATTTTCACATGTAACAAATTTATAAATATCATTAAATTTAGTAAATAAAATCTGCTCAAAATTATTTTGAGCAGATTATCTAATTTTTATATGTTTTTTACATAATAATTAAACTGTAAAATTAAAAGCAAAATATTTATAAATATTATAATATATATTCCATATTTCTTACTTAACCAAAAAGATAAACTTGCGAATAAAGGATTAAAAAACATGTAAATAACATAAAATCCATGATAATCAATATTTAATTTAAGCACATTATTAAATTGATTATTAAAATATATCCTCATATTATCATCTTTGAAAAAAAGTTTCAAAATGAACATCGTTACATAAGTGAGTAAATATACTATTGCTATTATTTTTTTAAAAACTACCACCTCCTAAATATTTTTTTGTTTTAATATCAAAGAATTTATATATAGTAATGCCCGAACCACCATGAACAGGTATACTCACTCGAGTTGAGACTTCATTGACTCCTTTACCTACTGAATTTCCATGTAATTTATCATAATTATATTTTACATTTCCTAACATCTCCAGATATTTTGATAAGTCATCACCTGTCAAATAAATATGAGTTCCTATAAATGTTTTAACAGAAAAAAGCTTTGCAAGTTTTGAAAAATCTCCTTTAAAAATATCTACAACATAATCTTTTAGCCCGGCAAAATCTGTTGGTGCACTACCAATGACCGCCCCTGTCTGTTTTATATATTCAGCATATTTCCCTATTTCTTCTTGTTGTGATTTCACATATTCATTAAATTCAGCTTGTGTCATTTTTTTCACAGTAGTCTTAGAATTAGGACCATCACCGGGACCATATGAAGCATGTGCTACATGATTTAATCCTGCAACAACCCCTCCAATCACAGCTCCTTGCCAAAAATTACCTCCAGTGAGTTCTGCCCCAACACCTCCGGAAATCGAACCAAAAATTACAGTTCCTACAGCACTTTTAGCAACCATCCCAAAAGCAGAAGCACCTAAGCTCCCAAAAAAACCTGATGCTGCAGAGCTTAAGAATGATTCTCCTTGTACAGAGCTTAATATACCTTGCGCAATAGCATGAGTTCCTGCCTGTACCATGGCAAGTCCTACATTTCCAATAGATTCTTTAAGAACCTGTGATACAGTAGTTATACATCCTCCTGCACCGGTAAACAAACTTCCTATCCCAAAAGTTACAGCTCCTGAAACAGCACCTGTAAAGGTTGCTTTAAAGGCTCCCAATAAGTTCCACTGATCAAAATTACCTGTTACTGCGAGGCTTAATGTATAAGCAGCCAATCCTACAGCAGCACCAATAATAATAGCTTTAACAATAGCAGCCATAGAAATTGAAAATAATGTGACTAGCTCTTCTCCCGTTGGATCACTAAACATTAGCGGATTATTCATCACATACCCATATTTATTATAATTCTGAGTATTTGTAGGATCCTGAATATTTTCATCTGCATTTAAGAATCTTCTTAGTAATGGATCATATAATCTTCCATTCATATGAATAATTCCTACTTCTGCAAAATGTTCATGACTGGTATATCCTCTTTCTACTAATAGCGCAGTACTGTTAATACTACTTTTATCTGTAATAATTTGCCCACTGCCAATCTGAAGATGAGTAAAGTTACCCCAAGCATCAAAATGCCTTTGCTCCAGTTTATTTCCTGCTTCATCGCTAATGGCTAAGATACTGCCTAAATAATCCTTGTGCAAGAATTTATATGAACCTCCAGATTCTTCATAGTTCTTTAAATACACAATATTACTTTCATATGGAGATCCGCCTATATAAAGAACATGTTTCTCCTTACCAGAGGTATTATCCTTTATGATTTCAAAACTTCCATCTTCACTATAAAACTTTGTGAATTTCCCTTCTTTATCAGCATCAAAATTTCCACCATAGGTAACTTTCTGCCTCATGCTTGTCAATCCATACTGGAAAGCCACATCTCCTTTTTCACCATCAATGAAGACAGGGTCGTTATTCTCATTATAAGTAATGCTTTGAATAAGATCGTTATTATAGTTTTGAGTTCCTGCAGCATTCAGGGTCATACCTGTAGGCTGATAGATCTTAGATGAGTTTTCATATTTTATGGTTCCCACCTGATCATTTTGCATTATTCTTCCCTTAGCATCATAAACGTTTCTATTAGGAGGAATATTACCTGTAACAGGATCTGTCCAACTTACAAGCCTGTTATTATCATCATAATTAAATGATTCTAAAATATTAAAGTCTCCTGAAGTTCTTCTGCTTTTCAGCTCATTCTTCACTCCATCAAAACTGTAGCCCAGATCCAAAATCCCGGATTTAACCTGTGATGAATGATTAACACTCATTAGAAATCCGTTACCATCATAGGCATTAGTAATATTAGCAGCTCCAAGTTTGGAACTAAGAACCTGTCCTCTTGCATTAATATCTTTTATTTCCCATAATACTTTACCGGAATTCTTATCTTTTATCTGGGATAACGTTCCATTCCAGTCATTGTAAACATTTTCGATGTTTACTTTTGTAAATACACCTGATGAGTAAAGACTTTTTTCATAAGTAATAACTCTTCCTTTATCATCATAGGTAATTCCTTTCTGAATAAAATATTTACCATTACTGCTTTCTGAAGACGATAGTACTCTGCCTTGCTGATCAAAAGAAATATTTGAGCTATAAGGTTTTCCTTTTGAAGTTCCGTTTTTGGCAATTACTCTTCCCTTATTATCATAAGTATAGGTAATGATTTTATCAGTGGCCTTACCATTATCTACAGTTGAGATTTCTTTCTGGCTGATCAGCTGACCTAAATTATTGTAAACAAACTCCTTTGTTCCTTTAGGACTGATTGTTTTCTTTGGCTGCCCAAATCCGTTATATTCATATTTATATAACCCATTAGACGGATCATTGAACTCTGATTTTCGTCCCCAACTGTCATATTTAGTAGTAACAATATTCTCTGCATATTGCGCTTTCACCTGTTCACCTGAAGCATTATATGAAAAAGAGATGTTTCCGCCCTTATCCGAGGTAGAAATTACATTTCCTAATGCATCAGTTGTTTTGGTTGTAGTTCTTCCATAGCCATTTACTTCCACTACAGAGGTAATATTACCTGAAACAGAAGATTCCATTTTTTTCCCTGTAAAAGAGGTAATAAGCCCTTGAGTACTAATTTTCGCCAATCCTGTAGTGGTTACTTTAGCAGGGAAAACGGTATCATTATAAGTATTAACATTCCACTGGAGATCACCTGGTATTTCTTCAGAAGCCTGCTCAAAATAAGGTTCACTTTCGCGGATTTTTCGCCCTAATATATCATATACAGAATAAACTGTAACATATTTACCTTGTCCAAGGCTTTTGGTTGCTTTCTTATATTCCTGACCTATCTTATTAGTATATTTTTTTGAAATATTTCCATCAGCATCGTATTGAATCAAAGTTATATTAGAATCATTGTCTCTTAAGTACTGGTACGTTGTAGTACCTCCTAAATTTGTTTTTGATTTTAAGAGTTTACCCCAACCGTCATAAATATTTTCAAGGGTGTTCCCTAAAGGATCGGTCTGAAGTTTTATTTGCCCCCAATCATTATAATCAATATTGGTTTCAAGTCCCAGATTATCTGTCTTATGTACTACAAATCTTCCTTTCGGGTCATATTTAGCTATTTGTGTTTGTGTTAATGCATCTACACTATTACTGGTGACTGTTTTTGTTACATTCCCAAATCCATCATAATCATAAGTTTCTAATAAATAACCTGAATTGTCTCTATTCCATGTTTTCACAGTTTTAGTTAAGTTACCATCATAGGAATATTCAACTTTTGCAGACTTCACATCACCATACGCCTGTACTGTATTGGTCTGCGATTTTAATCGTCCAATAAAATAATCAGAACCAGAAGCTGAAGGATTATGATTATAATCAAAGGAGGATGTTTTTATTGCATAATTATTATTAACATTAGATATTGTTTGTGAAAGAAGATAATAAGCTCCGTAAATAATACTATCTGTTGTAAGGGTATTGGTTAAAAAGTCTTTTGTGATTGTAGATTTTGGCAGTAGAGCCGTTACAATCTTTGATTTATCTACTCCTGCAGTATTGGTAATTACCTGTCCATTTAAAAGCTGATCTTTCTGATAATTTATAGATTTATAATTTAAAAGTTCGCTATTATTTTCAGAAATATTTGCCGGAAATATCTTATTTTCATCATTGGTTTTGATAGACCATTCTTTAAGAGTTACTCCTTCATTTAAGGGATCTATTTCAGCTCCTGACCATATTTTTGTATTTTCAAAACCATCTGCATACCATGTAGAACGGGCAGCTTGCCTGTACCCCATAACTCCTTTACCATGAAGATTAACAATCAGGTCTCTGTATTTGAAATCCTGTTTTCTTCCTTCTTCTTTAAGTTGTGTAACAATAAAGCTTTGAGGCATATGCTCTACCTGAACATATGGATAAGTCTGAATCGTAGTTGGTTTATAAAACTTAGCTGTAGTCGCATCATTGGCATCTATTTCATTATATACAATTTCGGTTTTTATTCCTCCCTGATTAATTGCATAGATTCTCTCTCTGTTTTTTATATCATAGTACGTATAACGAAATAAATGATTTTCAACTTTTACAAAAAAGATATTCTCTTCTTTATTGATACGAAGTGAAACATTCATTGGAATCCAATGAGCACCAATCTGAGAAATCATACTCCATGGATCTTCATCATATTTTGTCTCAAATTTGATATTTCCATTAATATCAACTCCTGCTGATTCAAGAACCTTGAATCCTCTTCTTGAGTCCAAATCCTTACAACATTTATGAGCTTGAAAAAGTTGTGATTCGAAACGAATCAAATCACTTTTACCATCACCATTCAAGTCTTTAGCAAAATGTGAGATAGCTACTGTTCTATTGTAAGTTTTATCAACAAGTACAGCCTCTTTAGTATAATATGAAAAGTTATTAAGATCCTGCACTCTGAAAGTAGGTGCACTACTTCCTGCAGGAAGAGTTTGCCCCGGGTTCATATACAATTTCCAGTTGGAAGTTTCAGTACCTTGAGGAACCATAAAATCCATTTTACTGTCTCCGTTGAAGTCACCAAAAACCATCCCTGTCTTTTCTCCGTTGTAAAGTACAGAATTTGATTTCATTACGTATTTCCCAGCATCATTAACTACGAAAGAGTTGCTGCTAACCCAATCTTTCAGTACTTCAACAAGATTCTCTTTTCCATCTCCATCAAAGTCCATTGCTATTCCTTCTTTCAAAAGGTCTCTTAGACCAGATCCTACCCAGTAAGCATCGTTTTGTGATGTGTTTGGATTCACAATATAATAATCAAAGCTACTATATGATTCTACAGGTCTGTGGATAGGTACATTAGGATCACCCACTATCACTTCAGGATCATCAATCGGGCCATTGTATGGATAAATTGTAGTAATATTTTCTACTGAAAATAATACCTCTGAAAGCCCGTCTCCATTTGCGTCTATGTCTCTGAACTCCCTTACATAAGATCTGATCGTTATACGGTCAGATTGAGGATTATCGCTAGGGGAATCATATTTTTTATCATATAAAGAGGACGGTACTGTTTTGGATTGATTAAGAACATACTGTGTGTTTTCCAATACATACTTATCAAACTTTATCTGATTAGATTCTGCTTTATGAGTATACAAGGATTTTACAGGTCTCATTTTATCATTAACCAGTGTTGCATTGATTGCCAAAGCACCTGTTAAATTACTATCAGAAACCCTTACCTTCTTTGCTCCAAAGAAGTTGTTGTAGGTAATATAAGTTCCCGCTACCGTAGGCTGTATATAATCTCCTTCCCTCTCACAATGCCCATAATCATCATATTGCAAGCATTCATAATAACCGTCTGCCGAAGTTTGATAAGTTAAAAGATCTAAATATCCATCTCCATCAAAGTCTGCAATATTTTTACTATCTAAATTTAGGTTATTAGAGATTTCAGAACTTTTAATGGTAGAATTATCAGGTTTTCTATCAAATTTTATAGGATTTGCTGATTCACCGTTTGCATTAATTTCTGTAATACTATCAACAAACTGATAACTCGTATTATTATTGGTATACGCTATTTTATAGCTTTTAAAAACCGAAGAATTTGCTCTAACAATAATTTCAGTCAGAAGTTTATCCTGATTATAATAATACCCCTGATGATACGAAAGTTCTCTTACAGTCCTGTCCAGATTATAATTGAATTGAATTTCATTAAAATGAGATTTGTTCAATTTTTCATTCCCCCCCCATTTAACGGTTTTAATTTTGGTTACTTCTCCTGATTTTGAAGTCTGCGTAGGTACAGCTGCATTTTTTTCATATTCATAAGTAATATAATTACCCTGGGCATCCATCCATTTTACCAAGTTATACTCCATGGTCGTTCTCGCTGCACTTGCATTTCCGGGATCTGATACTGTATCACCATACCATGCCTGAGAGCCATCTTCAAATGTGACATGAAAAAGCATTGGACCCTGAATTCCATTTCTGGAACCTAAAGATTTGATTTTAAGATTCGAAAATTTTTCAGTGACATATTCCGCACCGTCTTTTCCATATTCACCAGATTTTAAGATCAATCTTTGCCCATTAAAGTTATAATAATCGGAATAATCCATCATTATTTCTTTAGCTTCCTTGTCCTTGTCGATGTTTCGTCCCATTCTGGAAATCGAAGTGATACCCGTTAAATTCCATCCGTATCCGGCAATCCCATTACCAGCACCACTTGTGTAAACCAGGTTGATCTGAGGAGCAACTGTTTTTATTCCTGGAGGTAAGGCAATAGGTAAAGTAAACTGTAATTGTCCACCTCCATTGACTTCCATTTTTCCTTTTGTATCGTGAAAACTCTGTCTATCTGGTGCTGTTGCTCCACTTGGATTACTTTCTCCCGCATTTGAATTAGCAGGACCCCCTCCCGGATTTTCGGTGCCAGGGCCAATTTTTGCCACAAAGGAATTTGAAACTCCTGCTTTAGCATGGAATCCCTGAGCCATTACCACTGTTTGTGGATCCTGAACCGTCCGGGATACCGTTTCTGTCTGGTACAGTATGGTCTGTGAGAAGCCCAATACTGAACATACAGACAGTATCATTGATGAAAAAAATTTCATTTTAGTGTTTATAATGATGTTTAATAAATTAGAAATAATATCCTGAGCACAGAATCATAATCCCATACTCTTATCTTTATACAATTTCCTGTAAGGTTATCTTTTGGTAACGTTTCTACCAAAGACTCTTCCATCTTTTAAAGTGAAACGCAGAATATAAACTCCCCAGTCGTATCCGGTCATATTGATTTTAACCTGACGGTTTAGTTCCGGAATATTCTGTTGCTGAAATTTCCAATGTACGGTACTATGCTGGTAGAGAGATACAGATTCTATAAGTCCATCTAATTCTTCAGTCCAATCAATAGTTAAATAATCATTTACCGGAACCGGATAGAGTCTTATTTGTTTCCAGAATGTTTTTTCATCCATAGCAGATATTTGCTGGACTACAGCTGATGTTCTTGCTTGTTCCTGTAATTTATTTTCTTTCAGAGTAGTTTCTTCAACTTTTTTTCCTGCTGCATTGGTACCTCTGTATCGTTGGTTTCCTGCTTCATCATATTTAAAGTAAACTTCAGTTTGTGAAAAACCTAAAAAACTTATTAACAGAGAAAATAGCGAAAGTAATTTTCTTTTCATTATTTTATTTTTTCATGTTTAAAAGCATTTGAACCTGTTTTTTCAATTCTTTAATCTCTTCTGATTGTGATTTTAAAATTTTATTTTCTTGCTGAAGTGCTTTTAGTTGTTTGTTTTGTTCGATCGAGTAAAGGGTAAGTTCTTCTATTTTCTGTAAAAGTTTTATTTGAAATTCACCAACATTTACACCTTCTTTTTCCATTACTTTAGCAGAAGCTATTTCAGGAAGGTGCTTTTTCTCTTTGATGTGCTTTTCAACTTCTTCTAATTTTGGGAGATCATAATTTTCGGCAAAGACAAAATCAGCAGTAGGAGTTAAAGTCACTTTTACTTCTTTTGCTTCAAATTTCCCCTGTAATAATGCATTTCCTGTAATGGAAATCTTCATTATTTGATTCATAACAACCGGTGAATTTAATGCTACTTGCTGCTTTGGAGTAGCAAGAAAGCTAAATCCGGTTTCATCTAAAGTAATTGCACTTTTTTCTAAATTTAGTAATCCTGTACTAGATAACCATCCTGTACTTACATCATTTGCTTTTACACCGAAACTCATATAAGTTGAATTCGAACTTCGCAAAGCTCCCCAATTGTTCATGGAACCATCAGCATATCGTATTGAGAAAGCATTCGTTCCTAATACAGAATCTCCTGCTCCGGCTATGATATTTCCAGTAACATCAAGTTTAGCTAAAGGAGAATCTGTTCCAATTCCGACGTATCCGTTACTGTCATTAATAACGAGCTTTCGACCTGTATAGTCTCCTTTAGAAACCACCCATTGGCTACCATGTACATCTCCAAAAAACCATCCATTTTCTCCGTTAAGAGCCTGTGTTTGAATACCTCTTACAAAACCACCGTCATTTATACTTCTTTTTAAGTATAATGTAGGTGAATAACCTTGTATAGTTACCTCAGAAAATGTTTGAGCCTGCTGTGAAAAGGCAAATGATGAAGCCAATAAGGCCATCGACAATAATTTTGTTTTCATATTTTTTAAGTTTAATTTTTTTAAATTGAGCCGATAGACTATATCTTTTTTAGATTTTTATTATTGATTTTAGATTGATGATAAAAGAGCCTTTTAAATTCACGATAGTAACCTCCGAAATTCTAAAACATATTTTTATGTTTCATACATTTCATGAAATTGTTTTTTTTAAAATATTTTTATTGTCAATATCCTTTTTAGACAGTACGGTTCTAAGGTGAGGAAAAAAGGTCCTATTGGAATTAATTTTTCTATTCATAATTTGAGTTTTTTCAAAGACAAATTTAACATTTATTAACACATATTAAAACTGTATTAATAATCTTTAACATGAGTTTTATCACTTACTAATGCAAAGATATTGGTACTAAACGACAGAACTTGTCGCAACAAATTCTAATGGATGTAAGAAAATAGAAACGGTAGTTTGATTATAATAAATAAAAAAAGACCTTCAAAAAGGCCTTTTATATTTAGAAACAATTATTTTTATTATTTTTTAAGCTCATCAATTTCTTCCTGTATTGATTTGATTCTATCCCTTAATTCCTGACTTACTTTTCCCGGAATTTTTTTGACTTTTCTTAAGTCTAAAGCCAGCATAATGGAAGCTATTCCCATGAAGATGAAAGAAACACCTGTAAGGGTAACCAGTGAAATTCCTGTGAATACCGGATTGAATATCAGCAACAGGGAAAATATTATGCCTCCCACACTCGCCAAAGCTACATTTCCCCAACTCATTATTCTCATGCTTTTCAGGTCAAATGCAAAGCCCAGTAATTGAAAGGAACGAAACAGCAAAGTAAATCCGATTACAAACGGAAGTACCGTCATGGAAATCTGAGGGTTTGCAATTAGGTAAACTCCTATTGCTGTTGTTAATAATCCACTTACAAGAAACCAGCCCCAGCCCTGTAACGATTTACTGTTTTGTAAGGAAAAGAATATTTCTGTTATTCCTGAAAATAAAAAGGAAACACTGAAAAAAATTGAGAGTGTAACATATGTTGCCAAAGGCACACTGAATACATAAAAACCACAGATAAGGAAAAGAATTCCGAAGATTAATGGAATGTACCAATGTTTTACGGTATTGGTAAAGGTTTGAAATAAATTGGCCATAGGTGTCTTTTTTGATAATGCCTACTTTTTTGTAACGGTTTTCGGCTTCTCCGCAGGTATTGCAACCAGATTATATTTTTTTTCACCTGAATTTGAAATATAACCTCTTACCAATATACAAAAAATATACGAAAATTGGAAGTGCTCATCCAATGATTTTTATCTCTTCCTTTTTTTAGAAAGCCCATCAAAAGATCCTCAGAAACAAAAAAAGTGAAAATCATTTGATTTTCACCTTTCCAAAATATGTATAGATCTTTTTTATATTTTTATTTTGGTTTGTACAATTTATACATCACGAACAAAAAGCCAATCCATATCGGAATAAGAATTACCTGAATTTCCATTCCTGTAATACTCATAAGCCCTAAAATCAGAACCAGAAATGCAATACAGATATAGTTGGATATAGGATAAAATATAGATGGAAACTTGGATTGAACTCCCTCTGCATTTATTGATTTTTTAAACTTTAAATGGGTGTAGCATATCATCAGCCAGTTGATAATCAACGTAGATACCACTAAAGCCATTAGGTATTCAAAAGCTTTTTCCGGCACCAGTTTATTGATGATAATGCAGATCCCTGCAAAGCATGATGAAATAATGATTGCGTTGGTAGGAACTGAGTTTTTATTCAGTTTTTTCAGGAATTTGGGAGCATTACCCTGCTGAGCCAATCCGAAAAGCATTCTGCTGTTACTGTAAACACTACTGTTGTAAACAGACAAAGCGGCGGTCAAAACAATAAGGTTAAGAACATTCGCAATTAATGTATTGAACTGAATTACTTTACCAAAAAGACTGAATTCAAGCCCGTTCAGATTCTGGAATACCATTACAAAAGGGCTTGATCCTTCTGTAATATCTCTCCAAGGACTCAATGCAAATAAAATCACCAAAGCACCTACATAAAAAATAAGGATTCTGTAGATCACCTGATTGGTTGCCTGTGGAATAGTTTTTTCCGGGTTCTTTGCTTCTGCCGCTGTAATTCCGATAAGTTCAAGCCCTCCGAACGAGAACATAATCATCGCCATTGCTGCAAATAATCCCGAATATCCGTTTTCTGTTTTATTAAATAATCCTTTGGGAAAGAACCCCCCGTCATTCCAAAGGTTAGTGATGGTTGCTTTTTCTCCTCCTGTTCCACTTATTAAAAGATAGACTCCGAAAATAATCATCGCAATAATAGCTACTACTTTGATGATGGAAAACCAGAATTCTGTTTCTCCGTATACTTTTACAGAAGCCAGGTTAAGCGCATTAATTACCACAAAGAAGAATAAGCTGGAGACCCAGAGTGGTATTTCCGGCCACCAAAAATGAATGTAATGTCCGATAGCAGTAAGTTCCGCCATACTTACCAGAATATAGAGAATCCAGTAGTTCCATCCGGAAGCAAATCCCGGGAAATTTCCCCAATATTTATAGGCAAAGTAGCTAAAACTTCCCGAAACAGGTTCCTGAACTACCATTTCACCCAGCTGACGCATAATAAAAAAGGCTATAATTCCTGCTAAAGCATACCCTAAGATTACAGAGGGTCCTGCCAGTACTGCTGCTGGCCCAATTCCCAGAAACAGCCCTGTTCCTATGGCTCCTCCAAGGGCAATTAATTGTATGTGTCGATTTGTTAATCCTCTAACTAAAGTCTCGTTTTGTCCTGTTTTATTTTCGTTGCTCATTGAATGAATTATTCGGTCGCTAAATATATAAAAACTTTTCAGAGAAATTCACATTGCATGGGGTAAATTGAGAATTCAGACTCATCTGCATCTTTTCTTTTTACTTCATTATAAATAAAGTTTAAATACTATTACAAAAACATTCTTAATAAGTGTAGTTAAGATTGTATTTTATCCTATCAATACTAAATAATTCACCCCCTTCTATATCAAAAGAATGACCTCTTTCAAAAATAGAAAGAGGTCATTCTTTTATAAATTATCTAAGAAATTAAGGTCTATAAAAATTCTTTCGGAATTGAAATATCATTTTTTTTCATGTATTCCAAAAGGTTTTGGTATTTATCTTCATATCCATCAGTTCCGCACTTATGCGAAATACTACAGATATCAGATGGCTTGATGTCTAAAATATCGGATATTTTAGTCAGTATTTCCAGGTTGATCTTCACCTTGGAATTCTCAATATCGGAATATGCCTTTTGGGAAATCCCCATTTCAAAAGCCATGTATTCCTGCGTAAGATCTCTGCTCCTACGTATTTTCCTGATATTTTGTCCACATACTTTCATCGTTTTCGTTTTAGTAGTTTTCGGTATATTTTAGAAGATTATCTATTAGCCTCTAACAAAGTTAATAAATACCTTTGGCAAAACATTACACACGTTACATGATATTTATTTTCAATAGAGAAAAGGCTTAAAAATACGTCTTTTTTCAGAGAAAATATCACTTCGGTAAACACTATTGGAATTTATGGAGACGCAAAAATTTAATTATGACAATAATATTGTCAGAGCATTCCTCTATGCGACTATCGCATTCGGACTTGTAGGATTTCTGCTGGGGCTTACAGCTGCATTGATGCTTTTTTATCCTGAACTGCCTGAATTTTTATTCGGTACAGATGATACAACTATTAAAAGCTTAGCTTCGGGTAATATTCAGGGACTGATCAATACTCAAGGCGCCATGGGCTTCGGAAGAATCAGAATGCTTCATACCAGTGCAGTAATTTTTGCTTTTGTATGTAACTCCTTTTTCTGCGGTGCTTATTACAGTATGCAGAGGCTTCTTAAAACCAGAATGTACAGTGATACCCTTTCATGGATTCATTTCTGGTCTTGGCAGCTGATGATCATTAGTGTGGTTATTACATTCCTTATGGGAATCAATACTTCTAAAGAATACGCCGAACATGAATGGCCAATCGATATCTTAATTGCATTCTCATGGATCATTTTCGGAATCAATATGTTCGGAACTATTGCTAAGAGAAGAGTGAGACACCTTTATGTAGCCATCTGGTTCTATCTGGCAACCTGGATTGCTGTAGCTATGCTTCACATCTTCAATAATCTTGAAGTTCCGTTATCTTTCACAAGCTGGAAATCCTATTCTGTATATGCAGGGGTAAAAGATGCATTAGTACAATGGTGGTATGGACACAATGCGGTAGCATTCGTATTAACAACTCCTGTATTGGGTCTTATGTATTACTTTATGCCAAAAGCAGCTCAGCGACCGGTATTCTCATACAAACTATCCATTATTCACTTCTGGTCGCTGATCTTTGTATACCTTTGGGCCGGCCCTCACCATCTGCAATATACAGCTTTACCGGCATGGGCGCAGGCAGTAGGAACAGGATTCTCTATCATGCTTATTGCCCCATCATGGGGAGGAATGCTGAATGGTCTTCTTACCTTAAGAGGTGCATGGGATAAAGTAAGAGAAAATCCTATTCTTAAGTTTTTCGTAGTCGCTGTTACATGTTATGGTATGGCTACATTCGAAGGACCTTTATTAGCAACAAAATCATTAAATAAAATTGGTCATTATACCGACTGGGTAATCGGGCACGTACATATTGGTGCGCTCGGATGGAATGGTTTCATGGCATTCGGAATTGTTTATTACCTGGTTCCGATTATGTGGAGAACATCCCTTTGGTCTAAAAAACTGGCCAACTGGCACTTCTGGCTGGGAACATTAGGAATTATTTTCTATGCAGTACCCATGTATATTTCAGGATTCACACAGGGTTTAATGTGGAAACAATTCAATCCTGACGGAACATTATTGTGGAAAAACTGGCTGGATACTGTAACAGCTGTCATTCCTTACTATAAAATGAGATTCTTAGGAGGACTGTTCTATCTTTCAGGAGCTATCCTAATGGTTGTAAATGTTATTAAAACTATTAAAGCTGGTTCATTCCAGAAAGAAGTTCCGGCAGAGGCTCCTGCGTTAGCCAATATCGGTAGTTCAAGAAAAGAAGGCGAAGGCATACACCTTTGGTTGGAAAGAACACCTACTCTTCTTTCTGTATTAGCTTTCATCACTATAGCAATCGGTGGATTGGTGGAAATTGTTCCTACGTTGTCACTGAAGCAAAGTGTTCCAACAATTACTGCAGTAAAACCATATACGCCATTGGAGCTGGAAGGTAGAGATCTTTATATCCGTGAAGGATGTAACTCATGTCACTCACAAATGATCAGACCTTTCCGTGATGAAGTGGTAAGATTTGAAGGGAAAAACGGACAGTACTCCAAAGCAGGAGAGTTTATCTATGACAGACCTTTCTTATGGGGTTCTAAAAGAACAGGGCCGGATCTTCACAGAGAAGGAGGAAGAAACCCGGATTCATGGCACTTCAAACACATGTATAACCCAAGAATTACTTCTGCAGGTTCTATTATGCCACGTTTCCCATGGTTAATCAGCAATAAACTGGACAGAACACAAATGGTGGATAAAATGAAACTGATGAAAAATGCCTTCGATGTTCCTTATACAAAAGCTCAGATAGATTCTGCCAACCAGTGGGCAGACAACCAGTCCAAAGCAATTGTACAGAGAATTTATTCTGAAGCAACAGATGTAAAAGATCAGATGGGCAAAGAAAAAACAGCAAAAGGATCTGCCTATGTCCCTCTTGAACAAAGAGAAATTGTAGCGATGATCGCTTACCTGCAAAGATTAGGTACAGACATTAAAACAACACAGGTACAGACTGCAAGCGTAGAGTAACATTTAAAATTAAACTGCAATGAAAACGAGAACCCCCATTTCAATATATATCGCAACTACGATAGGTTTAACGATCATGGCCTTTGAAATGTTCGCCGGAGATTCAGGATATTTTTCTTCTCCTTTTTTCTGGGCGCTGATATTAATAGCCACTATCCTATTGCTGATCATGAACTCTATTGGAGATCTAGTGGAAAATGAAAGTTTCAACAGATTATCCGAAGAAGAGAAAAAAAAATATCTGGAAGAAAAAAAAGTTCCATACTACCAGAAATTATGGAACTCTGCCTTCAAAAAACAAACTGCTACAGAAGAAAAAGATATTCTTATCGACCATGGCTTTGATGGAATTACAGAGCTTGACAACTCTCTTCCGAAATGGTGGATCGGTCTGTTCTGGTTCGGATGTATTTTCTGTGCAGTCTATCTGTTTGCCTTTTCTTTTACAGATTATGCCCATCCGGATGCAGAATACACCAAAGAAACAAAAACCATGTTAGCATCCATTGCGGAGTATGAGAAAACGGCCCCACAGATCAATCTGGAGTCTGCAAAATACAGCGCTGATAACATTGCCGAAGGACAGGAACTTTTCAAAACGAATTGTGTTACCTGCCACGGAGATGGAGGAAAAGGAGGTATAGGTCCCAATCTTACTGATACTCACTGGATTAATATTAAAGAAAAAAGCTTATTTAAAAATGTATTCTGGATGCTTGAAAACGGCTCTCCAAACAATCCTACCATGAGACCTTTCATTAAGGAAGGAACCATTACCGGAAGAGATGCAGAGAAAATCGCCGCTTATATTTATCACATCAATCAGGAAACCGCTCCTATTACAACGGCACAAGGTGGTGCTGCTCCTCAGGGAGAAGAAGTGAAATGGGAAAACGGAAACAACTAAATTATTATCTATCATATTAAACCATGCCACGCCCCCTCACAACTACTAACATTTGAATTTCATTTTTGCTAACTAACCTTTTCAACATTAAAAAATGATAAAAGGGGGCGTTTTTTAACATACCAATCCCTGCCTTGACTCGTCTTACTCAACTATTCACTTGACAACTACAAACTAAAAATTCCATAATAAGACAGCCAAGGCAGGATTTTTGCATTCTCAAAGAGTACCACAACAAAGACCAAATAAAATAGTATTATTATCTTTGTTAGAAACCTCTTCGCATTTGAAACTGAAAATCAACACCACAAAACTCTTAAGGCGTATTGCAATAACCTTTATTTCAATATTGGTTCTCATTACTTTATTGATCCTGAGCTTAAGACTTCCTGCCGTTCAAAACTTCATTAAAGACAAGCTCGTTGTCTATCTGGAAAAAAAAATAAAAACTCCCGTAAGTCTTGAAAGAGTTTATATAGGATTTCCCAACAGCCTTGTCATGGAAAACCTCTATCTCAAAGGACAGGATGTAGACACTCTTCTGGCTGTTAAAAAGCTGGATGTGGGACTTCATATGATGAAGCTTCTTAATTCTACCGCAGATATTACTTCTGTTAATATGGAAGGAGCGCGCGCCAATGTTGTAAGGAAACCGGATGGCAAATTCAATTTTGATTATATTATAGATGCTTTTGCTTCCAGTGATAAGGAAGAAAGCCCTTCCAAGCCATTTATTATCTCTCTTGATAAAATTAATTTAAAAGATGTTGGAGTAACGTTCAACGACCAGCAGTCTAAGAATGATATTCAACTCTACTTTAAATCTTTCGATACCAGAGTAAAAACTTTTGATCTCAGCAAAAACAATTATGCCGTTAATGATATCAATCTTGACGGATTAAAATTGAAGCTAAAGCAGGGTCTTGTAGAAGAAGTGGCCAGCAAAGTAGTGAAAAAAGTAGATTCTCTCAATGATAAGAAGCCTATGAATATCGGATTGAGAGGCATCAAGCTTACTCATTTTGCTATTGATTATGGGGATGAAAATACGAAAACATTCGCAAAGGTTATCTTCAAAGAGCTGAGTACAAAGGTTAATAAACTTGATCTTGAAAATAACGCTTACAATGTTTCCAATGTATTTCTTTCAGGGGCAGATATCAATGCTAATCTTTATCTTCCTGCTCAGAATGCCAATCCGAAAAATACAAAAGAACCTGAAGTTTCCAAAGCTTCCGATCAGGATAAAGCCATGAAACTTCTTTTAGGAAAGCTTATTCTAAATGATGTAAAGATCAATTATAACAACACCGCTATTGCTCCAACCCAACAAGGAATGGACTTCAACCATCTTCATTTTTCAAAAATGAATGTGGAGGTACGAAGTTTCAAAATGGAGAATAATACCTTTGCAGGAACTGTAAATTCGGCAGAAATCAAAGAACGAAGAGGCCTGGATATCCAGAAATTCAATACCGATTTTGTTTATGCAGAAAAAGAAGCATACCTGAAAGATCTTTATCTTCAGACACCAAAAACCATATTGCGTGATGAGGTTATTTTAAATTATAACTCCATTAATGATCTTAGCAAAAACTTAGGTGCTGTAAAGATTTCAGCCAATATCAAAGATTCAAAAATAGGATTTTCAGACATTCTGAATCTGGTTCCGACTTTAAAAAATACAGTTCCATTTAATAAATATCCGAACGCTGTTCTCAACGTAAACGCTAATGTTAAAGGAATTGTGAATGATCTCTTCATTCAGGATCTGAAAGTTTCCGGGTTAGATCAGCTGAGGATAATGGCTTCCGGAAAAATTAAAAATGCGATGAACCCGGACCAGTTATATTATGATCTGAGAATCGGAGAATTTTCTTCCGGCGCCAAAACAATATTCAATCTTGTCCCTAAAAATACAATTCCTTCCAATATTTCCCTTCCTTCCCATTTCAGCATCAAAGGAAATGCAAAAGGAACGACTAAAGTGGTCAGTACAGACCTTAACCTCTACTCTACTCTGGGGAATGCTGCTGTTATCGCACAGGTAGACATGCGAAGAAAGAATCATGAATTGTACAATGTAAAGGCCAATCTGCAGGGAATTCAGGTTGGAAAACTTATCCAGAATAAAGATATCGGTCCTGTCACAGCACAGATTGCAGCCAAAGGAGAAAGTTTTGATTTTAAAAATGCCAATGCAGACTTAAAAGGTCATGTTGCTTCTGCTGTCTACAAAGGATACCGTTATCAAAATATGAACCTTACCGGAAAGATCAATAAAGGAGCCTATCATGTTATTCTGGACTCAAAAGACCCGAATGCCAGTTTACAGCTGACCGCTTCAGGAGTGTATGATGAAAAAAATCCTACGGTAAAAGTAAATGGAGAAGTTATTAAACTGGATGTCAACAAGCTTGGTTTCTATGAAAAACCGATGATTATTGCCGGAAAAATTGATGGAGATTTCACCAGCTTAGACCCCAATAATCTGAATGGATTTTTAAACCTTAAAGATTTTGCATTTTCAGATACCAAAGAAGTCTATCCGGTACAGGAGGTCAATCTGAAAGCTTCATCCACAAATGATTCTACACAGATTATTTTCAACTCTCAGATCGCAGATATAGAACTGAAAGGTAAATACAAACTTACCCAGATTTTCGGTGCTTTAGCGAAAACCGTTAATCAGTATTATCAGTTCCAGAAGCCGGATAAAAAACAGAAAATAGATCCGGGACAGCATTTTACCTTTACGGCTAAAATTAAAAATGATGACCTGATCAGAAAATTTGTTCCGGATCTGAAAGATTTTGAAACCATTAATCTTGTTGGAAATTATGATGCTGATTCTCAGAAAATTGAAATTGACGGACAGATTCCACGATTATTATACGGTGAAAATACGATTGAAAAAGGAGCTTTGAAAGTTACTAATGAAAATCAGGCATTGCAGTACAGCCTGAATGTTGCAGCCCTGAAAAGCTCAAGTTTCTCATTAAACAAAATCAACATTGACGGAGATGTTGCAGACAATACCATCAGATACAACGTTACTACAAAAGACGAAAAAGATGCTACCCGATTCCTGATTGCAGGACATGCAAAATCGTTGAATGATATTACCGAAATATCTCTTAACCCGAACGGATTAAAGCTTAATTATACAGATTGGAATGTTGCGGAGAACAACAAAATCCAGATCAGTAATAAAGGGATTCTGGCAGATAACTTCATCCTATCCAATGGAAACAGCCAGATTGCAGTTCAGTCTGAAAGCAATAGCCCAAGTAGTCCTTTGAACATTTCGTTGAAAGATTTTAAGATTGAAACCATTACAGAACTGATCAAAAAAGATACAGTTCTGGCAAGAGGAACTATCAACGGGACAGCTCAGCTGCGCGATGTGACAAAAAAAATGAACTTCAATTCTGATCTGAATATTTCAGACTTAATTGTGTATGGAAGTCCTGTAGGAAATCTTGCTGTAAAAGTGAACAATGCTTCACCGAATATTTTAAATGCAGACATTGCCCTTTCCGGAAATAACAATGATGTAAAAATCCTTGGGGATTATAATACTTCTTCCAGTACTTTCGACCTGAATATGGCCATTAACCAGTTGCAGATGAAGAGTATTCAAGGGTTTTCTATGAATGCCATTACCAATACGGAAGGCTATCTTTCCGGAAATTTAAAAATCACAGGAACTGCTGACCAACCGAATATTTTAGGAAAAGTAAAATTCAATGATGCAGGGCTGGAAATTGCCAAAACAGGAAGTGATTTCAGACATCTGAGTGATGAAATAGATTTTACCAGCCGTGGAATTGAGTTTGATAAATTCAAGGTCAAAGATAAAGACGGAAATGCTCTTGTTGTGGACGGGCAGGTTCTTACCCAAACGTACAGAGATTTCGCCTTTAATCTGAATGTAAATGCCAAAGACTTTAAAGTCGTTAATTCAGAAAAGACCAATGATGCCATGATGTATGGTATTCTGGCTATTGATGCCGGACTACATATCCGCGGAAATCTTGATCTCCCTAAAGTAGACGGAAAACTGAATGTAGCAGACAACACAGACTTTACTTTTGTGCTACCTCAATCTTCCCCATCTTTACAGGAGAGAGATGGTATTGTAGAATTTGTGGATCAGGATCAGGTGGTTTTAAATAAAACAATTAAAGCAGATTCTCTGAACTCCAAAAGCCGTATCAAAGGGATGGACATGAGTGTCAACATTGAAGTCAGCAAAGAAGCTAAACTCTCTATTATTATTGATAAAGTAAACGGTGATTTTGTAAAACTTCAGGGAGAAGCAGAATTAACCGGTGGAATTGACCCTTCCGGAAAAATGACGTTAGTAGGAGTTTATCAGGTGGAAAAAGGAAGCTACGATCTTTCTGTTAGTTTGCTTAAACGTAAGTTTGATATTCAGAAAGGCAGTACAATTACCTGGACAGGCGAACCTACTATGGCCCAAATGGATATTACGGCCATCTACAAAACAGAAGCTCCGCCAATTGATCTTTTAGAGCAACAACTCAGTGGAAAAGCAGCTTCACTGATGAATCAGTATAAACAAAAAATTCCTTTCAATACTTTATTAAAAATGAAAGGTGAGCTTTTGAAACCACAACTATCTTTTGACATTACTACTGATGAAAAAAATAATTCTGTTGCATCAACAGTCACTGAGGATGTGAATGCAAAACTCGCACAGCTCAGAACCCAGGAATCTGAAATGAACAAACAGGTATTTGCTTTACTTCTTCTGAACCGTTTCATCGGCGAAAATCCATTTGAAAGCGGAGCCGGAATGTCTGCGGAAACCATGGCAAGACAGAGTGTGAGTAAGATCCTTTCTCAACAGTTGAATAATCTTGCTTCCGGACTTATCAAAGGGGTAGACCTTAATTTTGGTCTTGATTCTACGGAAGATTATTCCAGCGGAGAGAAAAACACCAGAACTGATCTGAATGTAGATATCAGTAAAAAATTACTGAACGACCGACTGAAAGTAACGGTAGGAAGTAATTTCGGACTGGAAGGCCAGGCACGTCAGAATGAAAATATGACCAATATTGCGGGTAATGTTTCCGTAGATTACAGTCTTTCCAAAGATGGAAGGTATATGCTGCGTGCTTATCGTAAGGACGAATATCAGGTGGCTCTTCAGGGGCAGATCATAGAGACCGGAGTAGGATTTATTATCACGTTGGATTATGACAAATTCCGGGAGATTTTCCAGAAATCCAAAGATAAGAAGCAAAAAAAGAATCAAAATAATCGAGTGGTAGAATTTAAATAATGAATAATAAGTTCCATATATATTGTAAGTACCTGTTGGTTTCCGGAATGGCATCCACAGTAATTTCGTGCAGCAATACAAGGTTTTTGAAAGAAGGACAGATGCTGTATACAGGAGCCAAGGTAAAGATTGAAAACGATACGATTTCAAAAAAAGAAAAAAAAGATCTTCAGGCTGCATTGGAAGCTAATCTCACCCCAAAACCCAATTCAACATTTTTGGGAATGCGTCCAAAACTGTATTTTTATAATATCGCCAAGGAACCCAAAAAAGATAAAGGTTTTAATTACTGGCTAAAATATAAAATGGGTGAAAAGCCTGTATTATTAGGAGATGTAGACCGTGAGTTCAACAAAAATATCATTGAAAATTATTCTGAAAACAAGGGGTATTTCAATGCCAAAGCTTCTTATGATACAGTATCGAAGAATAAAAAGGCTCAGGTTATTTATACCTTAAGACCAGGTTCACGATATCTTATTGATGGTGTAAAGTTCCAGAAGGATTCTACCTTGGTGAACCAGGAAATTCAAGGTTTAACGAAAAGAACGTTTCTTAAAAACGGAAAACCATTTGATCTGGATGTCATCAAAGCAGAAAGAGAAAGAATTGATAATGGTTTAAAAGAAAGAGGTTTTTATTATTTCCATCCTGATAATATTATCGTTCAGGCAGACAGTACAGTAAGCAAGAATCATAAAGTAGAACTTAACGTAAAGCTGAAAGACAATACTCCTGATTTAGCAACCCAGCAATTCAGCATTAATAATGTTATTGTATTTCCCAATTACAATATTCAGGATGTAAAAGCGGGAAAATACAGCATTCCGATGAATAAAGATTCTCTTTCCAAATACGCTTTTGATGATATTTACGTCATTGATCCTCAGCATAAATTTAAACCGAAGATTTTTGACAGAGCTTTGTATTTCAAAAAAGGTGATCTTTACAATCGTTCCAATCATAATCTGACGCTGAACAGATTGATCAGTCTAGGTGTCTTCAAATTTGTAAAAAATGAATTCGTTGTTTCAGATTCATTAAGCCATAAGTTTGATGCTTATTATTTATTAACTCCAAGACAAATCCAGTCACTTCGTCTGGAAGCGTTGGGAAGAACAAACTCTGCGAACTATGCAGGTAGTGAGCTTAATCTGAACTGGACCCACCGAAATTTCTTCAGGGGTGCAGAACAATTCAAGGCAGCAATCTTCGGAGCTTTTGATTTTCAGATGGGAGGTTCTCAGGATGCCAATAATATTTTCCGTGCAGGAGCGAATGCACAGCTTTCCATTCCAAGAATTGTAGCGCCATTCCGTTTTCATTCTTCAAGTGAGTTTGTTCCGAGAACCAACATTACATTAGGATATGAATTCCAGAACAGAACACAATATTATACTTTAAATAACTTCACCGGATCATTCGGATATTTATGGAAAGAAAATGCCAGAAAAGAACATGATCTGAAAGTGATTGATATTACTTTGGTATCCCCTGCAAATGTTACGGAAGAATATAAAACTAAATCTGCCGGAAATCCTGCCATGCAGAGAATTGTACAAAAACAGCTTATTTTTGGACCAACCTATTCTTACACCTACACCAACACGATGCTTCCAAAGACCAATACCGTTTATTATAAAGGAACGCTTGATCTTGCAGGAAATATTACAGGGTTGGTAACAGGAGCCGATGTAAAAAAAGATAAGGAAAAGAAAATATTTGGAATTCCTTTCAGCCAGTATGTAAAGATTGAAAACGATTTCAGATTCTATCATAAGTTCACTGAAAAATCTTCACTGGCAACGAGATTTATCGGAGGAATTGCCTATCCATACGGAAATTCAGAGTATATTCCTTTCTCCAAGCAGTTTTTCTCAGGAGGTAGTAACAGTATCAGAGCATTCCGTGCGAGAACATTAGGACCGGGAAGTTTTGATCCAAGAACGCTGGAACCGGGTACTTATTTTGACCAATCCGGAGATATCAAACTGGAATTAAATGCGGAGTACCGTGCTAATCTTTATAAATTTTTAAATGCTGCCGTTTTTGTAGATGCCGGAAATATCTGGCTGCTTCACGATGATGATACGAGACCCGGCGCTAAATTTTCAAAAGATTTTTTAAATGAAATTGCGGTGGGCGCAGGAGTAGGTCTGAGACTGGATTTTTCTATCCTGATTCTAAGACTTGACCTTGCGATGCCACTGAGAGTTCCTTACTATCAGAAAGGAGACAGATGGGCCTTCGATAAAATTAATTTCGGAGACTCAAACTGGAGAAAAGATAATCTTGTTCTAAATATTGCCATCGGATATCCTTTTTAATATGATCAAAACAGCTAAATTCTTCTGGGAAGTTCTGAGAGATACGTTTACTGAATGGAATAACTCTTCTGCATCAAAAGATTCAGCAAGCCTTGCTTATTATGCCATCTTTTCTATTCCCGGATTATTGATCATTATCATCTGGGTTCTTGGAAATTTCTTTGGGGAAGAAGCCATCCGGGGACAGATCAGTACACAGATCAGCGGAATTATGGGACCGGATGTGGCTAAAAGTATTGAAGGGATGCTCGCCGGTGCTTTGATTGACAAAAAGAATGTTTTTATGAAAGCTGTGGGAGTAGGATCATTGGTTTTTGGTTCTACAACACTCTTCTTTCAGCTACAACATTCGTTAAATACACTTTGGGAAGTAGAAGCTGCCCCCAAAAAAGCGTGGGTTAAGTTCTTATTAGACAGAGCCAATTCTTTAGGGATGATTCTTATTCTGGGATTTCTTCTGATGATCACCATGGTTTTGTCTTCTCTGATTAGTCTTTTTAATACGATTATCACCCAATATTTTGGCTTTGAAACCTATATGCTGGTAGAAACCGTAAATTTTGCCGTAGGTTTTGGCCTTGTCATGCTCTTATTTGCTTTAATGTTTAAAGTTCTGCCTGATGTTCTGGTCAGCTGGAAACCGGTATGGAAAGGAGCGTTCCTGACTACTGTTTTATTTACCCTTGGAAAATTTTTATTAAGTCTTTATTTCAATCAGGTAAAACCTACTTCAGCCTTTGGTGCTGCCGGAACAGTTATTCTGATTATGATGTGGATCAATTATTCCTGTATGCTAATATTCTTCGGCGCAGAATTTACTAAAGTATATACTTACAAAAAGGGATATAAAGTAGTTCTTTCCAAACATGCACGTTGGACTCCTGCTAAGTTGTATGCGGATAGTTTGAAACAGATGCACGGTGAAAGTAATGATAAAAAGTAGATTCGGGTTGCGGGCTTCTAGATTTTTGAGATATTCCTGATACGTGATTATTGATATAAAAAAACCTCCTGGAAAAATTCAGGAGGCTTTCTATTTTTACATTCTGTTTACGGTTCCGATTCCCAGCAATTCTAACGATTTTTTGATCGTCTTTGCTGTGATATCTGAAATATTCAAACGGAATTGTTTTACATTTTCATCTTCCAGTTTCAGAATAATATTACTTTGATAGAACGAATTATAAGATTTAGCCAGATCATAAACATAATTGGCAATCAGGGCCGGGCTCAATGCTTCTGCTGCTCTTTCAACAATTGTTTTGTAACTGGTTAAAAGCATAATCAGTTCTTTTTCATACTGGTTTAAAGTTACATCCGATATTTCTTTATACTGGTAATCTGCTTTTGCCAGCAAAGACTGCGTACGAGCGTAAGTATATTGAATAAACGGTCCTGTATTTCCATTAAATTCAATACTTTCTGCCGGATTGAACAACATCTTTTTCTTAGGATCCACTTTCAGCATGAAATATTTGAGTGCTCCCATTCCAATGATTTCATAAGAAGCTATTTTTGCTTCTTCTGAAAGACCTTCAAGTTTTCCTTGTTCTACAGCTTTTAATTTTGCCGTTTCATGCATTTCTGCCATCAGGTCGTCTGCATCTACAACGGTTCCTTCACGGGATTTCATTTTGCCTTCAGGAAGTTCAACCATACCATAAGAAAGGTGGAATAACTGATCTGCCCACTCATACCCCAGTCTTTTAAGAATCTTAAATAAAACCTGGAAGTGATAATCCTGTTCGTTTCCTACAGTATAGATCAGTTTCTGAATATCATTTTGCTTAAAACGCTCAACTGCCGTTCCAAGATCCTGAGTCATATAGACTGAAGTACCGTCTGAACGAAGTAACAGCTTCTGATCAAGACCTTCATCGGTAAGGTCACACCAAACAGAACCGTCTTCTTTCTGATACAGAACGCCTTTATCCAACCCAGCCTGAATAAGATCTTTTCCTAAAATATAGGTATTGCTTTCATACTGAACCTGGTCAAAGTCAACGCCTAATCTCTTATAGGTTTCATTGAATCCTTCGTAAACCCATGAATTCATTTCTGCCCAAAGCGCTCTTACTGTTTCATCACCATTTTCCCAATCCAACAGCATTTTCTGAGCTTGTTTTATCAACGGAGCATCTTTTTTAGCCTGCTCTTCTCCTACCCCCTGGCCTGCTAAATCTGCAATTTCTTTTTTGTAGTTTTTGTCAAATTCTACGTAATAGTTTCCTACAAATTTGTCTCCTTTGGTATTGGTAGTTTCAGGAGTTTCTCCATGTCCGAATTTCTCCCAGGCCAGCATAGATTTACAGATATGAATACCTCTATCGTTGATGATCTGAGTTTTGATTACGTCATATCCTGCTTCTTTTAAAATCTGAGCTACTGAGAATCCTAATAAATTATTTCTGATATGCCCTAAGTGCAGTGGTTTATTGGTATTCGGTGAAGAATACTCTACCATTACCGTAGCATTTTTCTTTTCTATGGTAGAAAAATTCTTGGTTACGGATCTGAAGTTGTCTACAAATAACTGGTTTTTTACCTTTACATTAAGGAATCCTTTTACTACATTAAAGCTTTCGAAAAGCTCTGTCTGCTCTGTCAAAGCTTCACCTAATTCAACTCCGATACTCTCAGGATTTTTTTTCAATTGTTTAACCAACGGAAAAGTGACAATAGTAAAATCTCCCTCAAATTCAGTTTTATTTTCCTGAACTTCCAGTTTGATGTCTTTTAACTGATATACATTTAAAATAACCTCTGAAAGTTTTTCTTCTATGATATCTTTAATATTCATGTGTTCATACTTATTTTTTCAAAGGCCACATGTAATAGCCCGCATTTCATTTCAAAATTTTGAAGTACAAATATACGGAAAGAGTTCGGTAACAATTACCGAACTCTTTTATTAATTCATAAACGTAATTCCTTTAGCTTTTAAGCTATAGAGCTATTAATAACATTTGTCCGGATTGTAAATTCTACAAGGTCCATTCTCAGTATACTGACAAGTTCCTTCCGGACAATTTTGTCCTGGCTGGGGAACCCATCCACCTGCAATTTTTTTTAATTCTGATTTTGATAATTTTTTTAGATTTTTCATAATAATACTTTTTTAATTTAGTTGTAAAGACTGTAAAAGCCTCTTTAGACCAAGGTAATAAATAAATATGAAATAAAAAATCAATTTAAAAATAATCTTACACATCTATTCAATCGATATCATTGACCTTACATTATAATTACAAATAAAAAAACCGCCAGAAGGCGGTTTCTTAAGTATTTTTATTCTTTTATGTAAACTAATACAGCATCATCATTACCTGGGATTCCATCTACATTTTTAGAACCGTCAGCAATTTTAAGCTCAGTAGCTGAAAAATCTTCCACTGTTTTTTGTGAGGTTTTACTCACTCCCGCTTCCGTATAAGTAAGTATTAGTTTACCATACATCTTATCGTAAGTCCATTTCCCTGAATAGGACTCAGGCTTTATACACTCTTCTGATCCAGCACCAGCTTCATATCTTTCATACACTCCCGAAAAGTCTGTATTAATAAGTATCTGTCCCTTTTTTTCACAAGTGGATACAGGATAGCTTTTCCCTTTAAACTCATAACGGGAAGGTTTCCATGTACCATTAATACTTACCTCTTCTGTCATAGAATTATTCCGGTCATCATCACTGCTGCAAGAAACTATTCCCATTATGGCAATAAGCCCGATCAAAAACTTCATATTGTATTGTATATTTTTTTAAACAAGGTATTCCTGTATTGCTACAGGAATACCTTTTATTTTATTATTAATTTCAAAGGATCACTACATTAGTTTACGTCCCAGAAAATTTTTGTTGATACTTTATCTCCTCCAATTTTTGCCGCAGCTTTCTCAACATTAGTTTTGTTAAGCAGATATTCCTGATCAGAATACTTCATTCTTACCGGAACAGATTCTACTGCAGAATCTTCTGGATTTTCAAACACAGGGTAGTTTAATCTTCTCGCAAAATTCCATGCCTGGAAGCCTTTATTAAACATAGCAACCCAAGCCTGGAAGCCAATTGATTTTCTCCAGTTTGAAGCATCGTAAGGGTTGGCAGCGATGAATGTAGCTGCTGATGCAGGAGCAATACCATATTCTGCCATAGAAGCAGTGATAGCTTCTCCATACAGACCTGCTGCTGTTCCTCCAACACTAAAGCCACGTGCTGCAGCCTCAGCTCTTAAGAATAAGATTTCTGAATAGTCTAATAGAAAACCCTGAGCATTCTCTGTAATAAGCATATAACCATTTTCTCCGGCATCATTAGGCCTAGGAGATGTCAAATGAGAGTATCCAGAAAATGAGTTACCAGATCCATAAACTCCTCCTACATAAGCTCCTCCTACTTTAGTAAACCATTTTCCTCTTCTAGGGTCTGCAGTAGAATTCATATAGTTTACTAACATTTCTGATGGAATAAAGTCAGTTCTACCAGATTGCACTACCTCTTGATAAACAGGATTAGCAAATAATCCCGACGGGAAAGCAGTTAATCCAAAGTTATCTTCTTTACCTTCAAATAATCCCGCAGCATAAGCAGCTTCTGCATGAGTTTTAGCTAATGCCGGATCAACATCTGCTAATGTTACTGCTAATCTGAATTTTAAAGAGTTACCCATTTTTTTCCAATTGGTCATATTCCCTTTATAGAACAAATCGTCTGTATAGCCATTTTCACTAGTATTGATCATTGCTGTAGCAGCATCAATTCTTTTGATCAAATCTATATAAATTGTTTTTGCATCGTCATAAGGAATTTCTGAAGCTCCAGGATTTCCAGGAACCGCTTTTAAAGCTCCAAAATAAGGAACATCTCCATAGGTATCAACTAGATTCGCCCATGCGTATACGCTAATAAGTTCAATTATTGCTTCGTTATTGGCTTTCTTTGCAGCACTCATTCCTTCATTCTGAAGAAATTGTTTTGCATCTCTAAGGGCAGAAAGAACCCCCGGCGAATGAACAGTAGCAGAACTGGATGCCATTAATCTGTTATAATGATTTCGTGGAATAGGCCTTGTCACCATATCATAATTCGACTCATCAATATAAGTTGTTTGGGCCCACTGCTGAGTAAATAATCTTGCTATATTATTATTAACATTTGGTGTTAATAACTGTGATATTAATTCCTGCTGTGCACTTGCTACCAATAATCCTGAAGGAACAGTTGATGGGTGCTTAGGATCTTCATTCAGAGATGTGATGTCACGTTCACAAGAAGTAGTGGCAACAGTTAAAGAAATTAGACTTAATATTAAAATTATCTTTTTCATGTTTTTGTTAGAATTTTAATGTTACATTGATACCGATGTCACGTGTTGTAGGAAGCACTCCAATAGAGTTTCCTTTTGAAGCCAACCCGTTTCCAGTTCCTGCTTCAGGATCTGCATAAGGTAAATTTTTGTGGATGATCCAAAGGTTTCTTCCAACTAAAGAAATTTTAGCTTCCTGTATAGAAGTATTGGCAAGAATTGATTTTGGAAGACTGTAACCAATACTAGCTTCTCGCAACTTTACATAAGAAGCATCATACACGAATCTGCTATTCGGCATTCTTCTATATCCATCTACGTTACCAAAAGTACCAGGTGAACTTGTAGGAGTTGTATTTACCTGTCCGTTAGGATTGACACCAGGATGAACAACACCAGCAGTTCTGTAGTCACCTACAGCTGTTTCTTCATATAATCCGGTAGCAAGACCATAATACATATCTGTTGAGAATACGTCTCCTCCATGCTTGATATCAATTAGGAAACTAACAGAAATTCCTTTATAAGTAAAGCTGTTTCTGATACCTCCAATCCAATCCGGAGTAATATTACCAATTACCTGATTTGGATTTCTTAAATATCTACCGTTGGCTGGATCTATTACGCGTTCTCCATTAGCATTATAAACATAATCTGAACCAACCAAAGCTCCAAATGCCTGCCCTACTCTTGCGTTTAAAGAAACACCTCCCTGATATTGTGCCAACAAATAGTTTTGAGAATCACCATAAAGAGATATAACTTCATTTTCGTTTTTAGACCAGTTCACATCAATATCCCAGCTAAAGTTAGAATTTTTAATTGGCGTACCATTTAACTGCACTTCAATACCTTTATTATTAATCTGCCCCGCATTTACAAGGAATGTTCTGTATCCTGTAGCTGAAGAAACCGGAAGATTGATGATTTGATCAAGAGTACGCGTTTTATACACAGCAATATCAAAACCTAATCTATTTTTCAAGAATTGAGCTTCCATACCAAATTCCACTTCTTTGGATCTCTGTGGCTTAAGATCTGGATTCGCTAAGAAATAGGACTGATTAACCAATCCTGTACTTCCAAATCCTCCTCGTACTCTGTAAGTATTATTTAATTGATAATTCACAGTGGATGAACCTACTTCTGCATAATTGGCTCTTACTTTCCAGAAGCTCAACCAGTTTTGTTTCCATAATTCTGAAAGAATTAAAGACCCTGTTGCTGAATAGTAATCATAAGTATTATTAGTTTTTGGAAGATTTGAACTTCTGTCTACTCTATACGTTCCGTCTACAAATAATAAGTTTTTATATCCGAAAGAAGCTGTTGCATATAAACTCGATGTAAGCCATTTTGCATAGTTTTCATCTGGCGGAATGATTGGACTTGCAGAGTTAGAAATTGCAAATAACCCAGGCGTTGCAAGACCACCTTCTGTACTTACATACACTGCATCACTTAGGTTTCTTCTTACGTTTCCTCCTACGATACCGCTAACATTTAAATCTTCTAAGATATCAAATTTATAATTAGCGAATAAGTCAAAGTTAGTCTCAGAAGTTCTTACATCCTGGCGGGAATATCCTGAAGTCACATTATTTCCTGAAGCACCAAAAGCTTGAGGCAATGAACCATTGGCTAATCTTTCTTCAATTAACATCTGCATGTTGTCATATGATAGCTTCCCAGTAATTCCAAAGTTCTTTGAGATATCATACTTCAACTGTGCATAACTGAATGTTCTTGTTCTTGAGTCAGTTTGATAGTTATTATATCTCTGGAAATATGGGTTATTCCAATAAATAGGTGTTCCATCTGCTCCAGAATTTCTGTTCCATGTATTGTTACTGTTATTTGTTCTGGCATAGGCATCTCTTAGTTCATAGATGTCTACATTCGTCTGCCACCACTGTCTGAAACCTGTTACAATATTATCGGAATATCCTGTTTCATTTCTACCTTTTGTATCCTGAATTGTTAAAGTTGAAAATACAGTAGCATGAAGTTTGTCTGTAAAATCATAGCTAAACTTTGCAGTTAAGTTATTTTTTCTCAAATCTGAATTTGGCAACAACCCATTGGAAAGCATATTTGAATAAGACAAAGATATGTTCGATGATTTATTTCCTTTCTCTAATGAAATTGAGTTAACATAAGTTACCGGAGTTTCAAAGAATTTAATAGGGCCATTTTTAGCGGCAACCCAAGGTGTTGCCTTCCCGTAATAAGGAGATGTTGGATCATAAGAATACCATTGGCGAACTAACAAATTAGGATTAAACTCAGCTCCATAAGAAGCATCTTCGGTAAATGGTACCTGAAGTTCTCCAGTGTCCGGATCATGGTTGAAATATTCATTACCATTGTTTCCGTACACAGCTCCATAACCTGCTCCATATCTTGATTGATATTTAGGGAAAGTAGATTTATCAATAAAACCTACATTGATGTTTGAGTTCAATGTCACGCCCCAACTTCCGTCTTGTTTTCCACGCCCACTTTTGGTAACAATCAAAATTACACCGTCACTTCCTCTTTCACCGTATAAAGCAGAAGCAGCTGCTCCTTTCAAGACATTTATACTTTCAATATCATTCTGATTGATATCAGATAAGAAGTTTCCGTAATCAAAAACACTTCCCTTAACACTTCCGTTATTCACAGGAGATCCATCAAGTACAATAAGCGGGGATCCTCCTGACAAAGATTTATATCCTCTGATCAATAAGTTTGATGATCCACCAAAGTTGTTGTTTGTGTTAACCTGAAGACCGGCTACTTTACCTGAAAGTAGTCCTGCTACGTTTCCCGTATTTGTTGTTCCACCTGTTAGTGCTTCCGCTTTTACTTCTTCAGAAGCATACCCCAGAGATTTCTTCTCTCTTTTAATTCCGAGTGCGGTTACCACTACGCCCTCAATTTCTTTTGTTTTAATAGTATCATTCTTTTGCTGGGCATTTGCAACAGCTATAGAAGAAGATAATACTAAAACAAGAAGACTTGCTGTTAGTTTCTTCATATCAAATTAATTTTGTACCCTACAAATTTGTAAAACTTTCTTAATACCACAAAGCAAAAATTAAAAAAATTACACATATTTCAAAATTTAAAAACAAAAACAACTAATAACATACTAAAATTAGTTAAAAACTAAATATTTAACAAAAACAAATTGTTTAATCATTGTATTTTTTTAAGAAATAATAACAATCATTTAAATTGATATTATCTATATTAACAACAATCAAACAAAAACCAAAATAACCTGAATATCAACAACTTGAGAAACATAAATAACAAAAACAGCGTATATATCACCACTTATACCATGCTTAGCATATTTATATACAAGAAGAAAAATTAGATCTAAAAAATAAAAAAACCGCCCGAAGGCGGTAAAATATATTAAAATTGTATTATAAGAATTAGTTCTGATTCCAGAATGGAGTCGTTTGGTTCTTAGTAAAACATTGAGCATTTGAAATCTGAGGTACGTTTGCTGAATTAGCTACATATTCAGATGAAGGATACATCAACCTGTATGGCTTATTAGGTTTAGCTGAAGTAGTTGCCATAGGAGTAATAGGGAAACCAGTTCTATTATAATCAATGAAAGATTCTGTAGGGTTAATTCCAGCAGTAGCTAACCATTTCTGAGTCATGATTGCTTCAATCTTATTATCATTAGTTCCAATCCATCCTAAACCTACTTTAGTTTGAATTGCTGCTTTGTATGCAATATAGTCAGCATTAGCAGCATAAAGATAGTCAAAAGATGCTTTAATACCTTTTTCGAAGCTTTCCTGACCGTTAATTGCAAAAATACCCGGATATCTCACTGCTGCTTCAGCCTGAAGAAACTCACTTTCTGAACGGGTCATTAAAACCCCTGATTTAGCAGAACCTACTGAAGTCAGTTGAGCAGTAGTACTAGGACTACCTTGACCAAATATCCAACCATTTCCAAATCTTGAAACCGTTGTAAGATCTGTCGGAGCCCCTGGCTGACCAGGTGTAGCACCTTGTCTAACTCCTTTTACAACTGACTGACCATTATAATTAACCATTGAGAACATTCTTCCTCTTCTACCATCTTTGATACCGTTAAATTTCTGATAAACATTATCTGTCATATTATAAGGATTACCATTAAGGCAAGTAGCAATATGCTCAGATGCTGTAAATAATGTATTATTCTGCAACTGAGAGTTTGAACTGTTTCTTACATAGTATCCATAAAATGGATTCTGCTGGTCATCATTAGCAGCACTATATCCTGGATTTACTAAAACATCAGCTTCTACAAAATTTTCTCCTACTAAAGTTTGAAGTTGTTGATCTCTAAAAGTAGCCATAGCCCCCGTTACTTTAGACATTCTTATCAACATTCTTAGTTTTACAGTATTCGCAAGACGCTTCCACTTATCCATTGTTCCCTGAAAAACAATATCAGTAGCACCTAGTTCAAGTGCAGCGGCATTTCCATTATCTATAAGAGTGATAGCATCATTCAGACCAAGAATTAATGATTTGTAGATTTCTTCATCATTATCATATTTTGGAGTTGCATTAGCCTGGCCCATAAATGCTTGAGAATATGGAGCATCGCCATATAAATCTACGATAGTTTGCATATAAAAAGCTTTCATCACTTTTGCAGCAGCTACATAGTTATCATATTTGTGAGTAGAGTTATCATATTTCTCAATAGCAACGAAGTTACTTACGTTTCTGTATAATCCATCCCAGATCTGTGGATAAAAAGAACTATCTACATTCAAAGTATATTCATTCCCAAACGGAGCTCCAAAGGAATAAGAGTTACCTGCATAAGAATTCATCATAAGACCACCAAATCTATTCATCCATGTAGCTTGTGTTCTATAAGTCTGAGCAACAGCACCAGGGAACAATAAAGTTGGCGTAATAGCTTCTGCATGGATATTATTTGGATTTTCATTAATATCCAGATAATGATCACATGAAGTCAACGTCATAGAAGCAACAATTAAACCTAGTATTGTATATTTAAATTTTTTCATTTTCAAGTAATAATTAATTAAAGTTTAGAAAGATGCTTTAAGATTCACCCCAAAGCTTCTAGTTGATGGATACTGTGTTGTATAAGCAAAACCAGCAGCATTCCCTGTTGTACTTGCAGTTTCGGGATCCGCGTAGTTTCTATTGTTATCCGCATACTTAAAGAATGGGTTCCTTGAGTAAACACCTACTGTCAATGAATTCAAGAATGTAGAGCTTAAGACTGATTTTGGTATATCATAGCTTAATGCAATTTCTCTAATCTTTAACGCGGTAGCATCAACTACTAAGTTTTCTCCAACAGCTCTATACGCACTACTTGAGAAGTAGTTGGTGACGTTAGTATAAGTTCCTGCTCCACCTACTGGTGTATTGTTAGGAGTGTATATCGGATTTGCTGCAGTACCTGTGTTTTGCACTGAGTTAGGAACAACATATCCTTGAGTTCTATCAAATTCAGCTGACTCTTCTAACCCTCCTGTAAAGGCAAGTAGGTTTTTCGTAAACGAAACAAATTTACCTCCTTTTCTAAAGTCTCCCATTGCAGATAATGTGAATCCTTTATACTTAATATTAGTTGAGAACCCAAGAATATAATCAGGAGTAGCTCTTCCTAAAACCTGAAGATTACTTGTTGTTAAAGGATTTCCTTTAGAGTCAACAATAATTCTTCCCTGATCGTCTCTCTGGAATGCACTTCCTTTGATAACGGGGAAATCAGATCCTTTCACAGCGAAAATACCTACTGCTGCTGAACTACTGCTTAATAAAGATACTTCATCAGCACCATCAGCCAATTCCAATACTTTAGATCTGTAAGTAGAATATGACACTTTCATATCCCAGGTAAAATCACTTGTTTTGATTGGCGTTAAACCTAAATCAAGCTCAAGCCCTCTTAATCTCATTTTACCCACATTATCAAGAATACTTGTTAATCCAGATGCACTTGAAGCAGTTCTTGCAGTAATTAAGTCATCAGTTGTAGATTGATAAACAGAAGCATCTAATCTGATTCTGTCTTTTAGGAATCCTAGAGATAATCCGAAATCTAAAGTATTAACAAATTCAGGTTTAATATTTACTGATGTAGGTGTTTGATTATTAATATATGAACTTAAACCATTAAATGGAAAACCTGTTGGGAACACTCCGATTTCATCTGTTCTGTAAGGATCTACTGCAGTTGTATTACCTACTCTTGTAAATGAACCTGTAATTTTTGCGTAGTTAAGAATGTCTCCTTTTAAGCTCTGAAATGCTTTAGTTGGTACAAAAGACAATCCTACTGAATAATAAGGATAAACAGGATTTGTTCTTTTCCCAGAGCTATATGGTCGTGTTGACAATACAGAAGACTGCTCAATTCTAAATGTGGAGTTTAAGAATAAATAATCATTATAGCTTAAATCCAGGTTAGCAAATCCAGCAATAATTCTACTGTTTGTCTGATAGTTATCTAAATTAGCACTTGAATAAGGATCTGGATTAAGTACATTTTTGATATGATACCATCCTGCAATATCTAAATTATTCCCTCCTACAGATGTTACATTAAATGTTCTGTCCTGGATGTTATTCCCAATGTTAAATTTTAATCCGATTTTATCTGTTAGCTCGTAATTAAAGTTCACCATTAAGTCACCATAGTAATTTCTCTCCTTAGATGTACTTTCATAGAACCAAGACGTTATATCACCATTTCCTAAATCACCGAAAGTAATCCCATCAATAGATGCTCCAGGAAGGTTATATTTTTTAGTAAAAATGGCACCATCATTATGTCTCGTATAAGTCATACCTCTTGTTGTAATGTTTCCGTTATACGTAATATTGATGTTCTTATTCAATTCATAATCTAAACCAAGGATAGCACTAAAGTAATCACTATGTCTGTCATATCTTTCGTGATCGATTGTCCAGTATGGGTTTACAGCATATCCTGTGTAATATCCTTCAATTCCACTATTTCTATACAGTTTAATGTTGTTGTTAGTCGGAGTTTGAAGAATATCATCATATAATGATGAGTTTGTTGTAGATATTATTCTATTGATATAGTTGATATTACCATCAATTTTCAATTTTCCTATTTTCTTTCCAGCTTTAAAGATAAAACTGTTTTGTCTTAATTTATCACTCTCAACTACGAAATTATTTTCTGTTCTGTTAGCAGAAAAGGACACATATGAATCTGATCCACCTGCTGTCGCTGTAATTCCGTTTTGGGTTAATACTCCTGTTGAAAAGAATTTATTCATGAAATTTTTCACTGGAGCATATTTTTCATAAATAAATGAACCATCAGCCTGTGGAAGACCTGAAGGCATCATTGTTCCTCCGATAGCCGGATTGTCATAAGCAGCTCCCCAAGACATATTTTCCCATGGCACATAATTTGTACCACCATAATCTACATCACTCCATCCTTCATCCTGAACCCCTTTACCATACTTCTGTTGAACTTTTGGAAGCATGAAAACATTAGAGATATCAATAGAAGAATTGAACGTCATCTGAAGTTTCTCAGATTTTGTTCCTCTTTTTGTCGTTACAATAATTACCCCGTTCACCCCTTGCTGACCATAAAGAGCCGCTCCTTGTAAACCTTTAATTACGTTGATGTTTTCGATTGCTTCTGGTGGTATCTGCTGTAAGATGTCAGCAGATGAAATAACGTTATCAATTACAATTAACGCCTGGTTATTACCCGTGATAGATTTAGCACCTCTCAAGACAACTCTATAGCTAGGATCTACACCATTGTTTGTCAAATTGATTTGTAAACCTGAAACCTTACCTGTCAATGCCTGTACAGCAGTTGGCGCTGACGCCTGATTCAGTTCTTTTGTCGTTACAACTTGCTGTGTATTTGTTATCGCATCAGCCTTTCTTTTGATACCTAAGGCTCCGGTAACAACTATCTCCTCAATATTTTTGGTTTTCAGAGTATCCTTCGTGTTTTGGGCTGACATCATCACAAATGATGACGATAGTACAACCGCGAAAACACTCGCAGTTAATTTCTTCATATCAAATTCAATTATTTTTACAGATTACAAATATGTGAAACTTTCTTAAAACTACCAAAAAAAATGTTAAAGTTTTATAATATATAAAAAAACACAACTTCAACATACCACGAAACTAACAACTCATTAAAAAAACACACATTATTCCATCAATATGAAAAACCACACCAATTAACAATATAAATACAAATAACCAAAAACATTAAAATTATAGTTACTACAAGTATTAAAACAGTAAAACTCCAATAAAATAAATTCCTGCAAAATTTTATACTTTTGCAGTATAGAAACAATTCATGGAGCTAATAAAAAACTGGTCAAACCTTTACATTGAGGCGGGATGTGATGAAGTAGGAAGAGGATGTTTAAGTGGTCCGGTGGTAGCAGCCGCGGTAATTTTGGATGATGATTTTAAACAAAATCTGGTTAATGATTCAAAGAAATTAACGTCCAAAACCCGTATGGAGCTGGATAGTTATATTAAAGATAATGTGAAAAACTATGCCATCGCAGAATTACCACCTTCCTTTATTGATGAGCATAATATTCTCAATGCGAGTATTCATGCGATGCATCGTGCGCTGGACAAACTAACGATAACTCCTGAACTTATTCTGGTGGACGGGAATAAATTTCATCCTTATAACTACATCCCTCATCAATGTATTATCAAGGGCGATTCTAAAGTATTGTCGATTGCTGCAGCGTCTATTCTTGCCAAAAATTATAGAGACAAGTTAATGATTCAGCTTCATGAAGAACATCCTGAATATGGTTGGGACACTAATTTTGGCTACGCCACAAAAAAACATCAGGAAGCCCTTATTAAACATGGCCCAACACGTCATCACAGACAATCTTTCAGACTAAAATATGATTAAAAGTAACTGATTTTCAATTATTAAATTCTCATCTACTGATTGAAAATTTAAAACCATTCTAAATAAATTACAGATAAAAAAAGAGAAGCAATTGTTCAATTGCTTCTCTTTTTTAACATATTATTAAGAATTTTATTTCTTTTTATTTCTTTGCTGCTCCTGAGCTTTTTGCTGTTCCTGAGCCTTCTCCATCATTTCTCTCATTCTCTTCTGGAACTTACCTTCTGCTTTTGGTTTTTCCTTGTTAGACTGAATCTGAGCATGGATTTTCTTTTCATCCAGGATCAAATACTTAATAACAAGGATAATCAGAATATTAATCGCATTCGATACAAAATAATACCATGAAAGACCTGAAGCCGAAGTATTAAGGAAGAACAGGAATGTAATCGGGAAGATATACATTAACACCTTCATGTTTGGCATTCCTTCCTGCTGTGGCTGCTGCATATTTCCTGAAGTCATTACAGTATAGATCAAGATAACAACCGTACAAGCTAAAGCAAAAATACTTAAGTGATCTCCAAGGAATGGAATATTAAACGGAAGTTTGATCAAATCATCATAAGCTGTCAAATCTTTCGCAAACCAGAATCCCTGTCCTCTCAGATCAATAAAGTTCGGGAAGAAACGGAATAAAGCATAGAAGATTGGAATCTGCACCAATGCCGGTAAACATCCCGCCATCTGGTTCACTCCGGCTTTTCTGTACACTTCCATCGTAGCCTGCTGCTTCTTCATTGGATCTGCATCCTTGAATTTGGCATTTACCTCATCAATTTCCGGACGGATCACCTTCATCATTGCACTTAATTTGTGCTGCTTATACATAATTGGTGAAAGGATCAGCTTTACGATGATCGTCATTACGAAAATCACCCAACCTGCTGACAATCCCCACGCAGCGATAATGCTGTAAAGCCACATAAAGAAATAACGGTTCATTGCCCCGATGAATGACCAGCCTAACGGAAGAATTTCATCAAAGTTCTTATCATAAGATTTAAGCAATGGTAAATCCAATGGCATGAAATACCAAGTAAAATCCTGGTTCAGCTCACTTCCGGTCATCTGAACAAAACCTTCATAGTTGAATTTCTTCAGATACTCTCCTTCTTCAACATTTTCCTGGTTTCCTTTACTTTGAGTAAATCCGTTTTTAGCTTCAATGACAGAAGAGAAAAACTGCTGCTTTACACCAATCCAGTTAAGAGTTTCCTTTTCTTCTTCCATTGTGGTTCTTCCATCATAATCATAATCTTTATAATTATTGAAAGCATAAGAAAATTCTGAGTGAGACTGCTCCTGAGCTCTACCCTTTTCCAGGTTTCTTACATTATAATCCCAGATAAAATCTGCTTTATTATCAGAAGTAATTTTAGAAAGTCCCTGAGTTCTTACTTTAAAGTCTAAGGTATATTTTGGCAACAGTGTGTAAATGAATTGAATGACAGCGCCATTATAATCTGCAGTTAAGGTAACAGCGTTTCCGTTAACAGCAGGTGAGAAAACTAAATCTTTAGTATTAACAATCTTCCCTGTTTTATCTTTAAACTGAAAACCATAGTTCGAGTTATTCTTGTTAATAAGATAAAGCGGCTGATCTGCATTGTCTGTTTTATGGTTGTAAGCTTTATACTTTAAAAGCTCTACTTTGGAAACCTGTCCTCCTAAGCTTGAGAATTCAAGTTTTAATTCATTATTTCCAAGACTTGCTGTCTGGATTGCAGTAGGAGTTACATTTGGATTGATATTGCTTGCCTGAGTTTGCTTTACGGCATTTTTAGCCTGTTCCGTTTTCTGCTCCTGAGCTTTCAACTCCGCTTCTTTCGTTTGTTTGTTCTGGAAGTAGAACATAAAACCGAAGAGAACAAGGCATAAAACCGCGAAACTAATCATTTGCTTCTTATCGATTCCGTTGTTTTGTTGCATTTTATTTTATATTAAAATTTTAAATTTAAAATATACGTACTGACGTACGTAATTTGAGCTGACAAAAATACTGTTTTTTTATCAAAACTCTATGCTTTACGTTGTTACTATATAATAAACTCAAGCTGAGAATAATCAGCCTGAGTTTATGGGTAGACGTTTATGATAAATTTTACCTTATTTCTTTTCGCAAGCCTTGATGAAAGCTCTGAATAGTGGATGCGGTGTTGCTACCGTACTCTTATATTCCGGGTGATACTGAACCCCTACATAGAACGGGTGATCAGGAAGTTCCAGCGCTTCCACCAAACCTGTTTCAGGGTTTGTACCTGTAGCCAGGAAACCATTCTTTTCAAATTCCTGAAGATAATCACTGTTGAATTCATAACGGTGACGGTGTCTTTCAGAAATATTTTTACTTCCGTAAACATCATATAACTTAGAACCGTTTTTCAAAGAACATTTCCATGCTCCAAGGCGCATCGTTCCTCCTTTATCTACTACATTCTTCTGTTCTTCCATCAAAGAAATTACAGGATCCGGAGTAGCCGTATCAAATTCCATAGAGTTTGCTTTTGTATGTCCTAAAACATTTCTTGCAAATTCAACAGTCATAATCTGCATTCCTAAACAGATTCCCAACATTGGAATTTTATTTTCTCTTGCATATTTTGCGGTAAGAACTTTCCCTTCAATTCCTCTGTCTCCGAAACCTGGAGCTACAAGGATACCATTCACACCTTTCAGTGTATCTTTGATATTTTCTTCCGTAATATCTCCACTGTAAACCCATCTTACTTTTACTTCAGTTTCAAGGTCAGCTCCTGCATGTTTGAAAGCCTCAGCAATAGAAATATAAGAATCCTGAAGGGAAACATATTTTCCAACCAAAGCAATTTCAACAGTCTTCTTAGGATTCTGGAATTTTTTAAGGAAACTCTTCCAGTCTTTAAGATCAGCATCTTTATCACTTTTCAGATCCAGCTCTTTCAAAACTACATCATCAAAGTTTTGTTTTTGAAGATACATTGGAACTTCATAGATGGTTTCAAGGTCTTTACATTCGATAACATTATCTAAAGGAACGTTACAGAACTGAGCCAGTTTTGCTCTCTGATCTTTAGGAATCTTATGTTCTGTTCTGCACACCAAAACATCAGCCATAATTCCGCTTTCCATCAACTGACGAACGGAATGCTGGGATGGTTTTGTTTTCAATTCTCCACTTGAAGCCAGATAAGGCAGTAAAGTAAGGTGGATCACCATAGAATTGCTCTCTCCCAGCTCCCATTTCAACTGGCGAACAGTTTCAATGTAGGGTAAAGATTCAATATCCCCTACAGTTCCTCCGATTTCAGTAATGATGATATCGTAGTTCTGTTTTGAAAGGATTTTAATTCTACGTTTGATTTCGTTAGTAATATGAGGAATTACCTGAACTGTTTTTCCAAGGAAGTCTCCTTTTCTTTCTTTTTCAATGACAGTCTGGTAAATTTTTCCTGTAGTAACGTTGTTGTTTTGGGATGTAGGAGCATCAAGGTAACGCTCGTAGTGGCCTAAATCCAGATCCGTCTCTGCACCATCTTCAGTCACATAACACTCTCCGTGCTCATAAGGATTCAAAGTTCCTGGGTCGATATTGATATAAGGATCTAATTTTTGGATCGTTACATTAAAGCCGCGTGATTTTAGTAGAAGTCCCAGAGAAGCAGAAACGATTCCCTTTCCCAAAGATGAAGTTACACCTCCTGTCACAAAGATGTACTTTGTATTCTTTTTACTCATTAGATTAGGTTTGTGCAAAGTTAGGGGAAAAAGAAATACAAAGCAATCTTTTACATTTTGAAAATGATAAAACATCCCTCAAACAATTATAAACCCTGATAAAAATTTTTATTAATATTTAGTATAAGCAAATGAAACAAAGCTATGATCAACAGGATTTCGTCTATCAACGAAAAAGGTTTTCCATTGGAGCGGAAAACCTTTTTTATAGTTTATATTCTGAAATATTATTGCTTAGTCAGTTCAAAGTAAGCCGTTACTTCAACATCTTTTGCGATTCCTGCTCCTGACGGATCATATTTGATTCCATAATCCAGACGGTTCACGGTAAATTTGGTCTGAATCCCCATAATCTCTTTTCCGTCTTTATTTTTTGTAATTCCTCCCAATGTAACCGGAGCAGTGATTTCTTTTTCCACGCCTTTCATCGTCAGCTTCCCTTTTACAATGTAGTTATTGTTCTTATCTTTTGTAACAGAAGAACTTTTAAATTCAATCGTAGGATATTGCGCAACATCGAAAAACTCTTCACTGATAAGATGTCTGTCTCTCATGTCCACTCCGGTATTAATGGAAGGAACACTGATAGAAAAGCTTAAATCGGCATTATCCAGATTAGCGCCTCCTGTAGCTGCTTTTCCGTCAAATTTATCAAACCTTCCCTGTACAAAACTAATCCCCATGTGCTTGATATTAAAGTTGACCGATGAATGCATCTGGTCTACCTGCCAGCTTCCCTGTGCAAAAGCAACAATACTTAATAGTGTAAATACGAAAGATAAAAATACTTTTTTCATTGTAATGATATTTTACATTAATATTTTAATTGAAGAAAGCTAAGATAAGAAAGATATTTCTACCGCAGACGTATTAGTTTTTTATATTAAATCCATTTAGATTCCGAAAGAAAAATGCTTTTTTTATAACTTCGCAGTATGGCAAAACTGAAAACAGCATATTTCTGTCAAAACTGCGGAACCCAGTACCCTCAATGGCTGGGACAATGTAAAAACTGTGGAGAGTGGAATACTTTAGTAGAAGAGGTCGTAGAAAAACCTTCTCACAAAACTCCTCCTTTCTCAAAAACCAAACAACATGTTATCAATATTGTTGAAGTGGAAACAAGTGAGGAACCAAGGATAAAAACACCTTCTGAAGAACTGAACCGTGTCTTAGGAGGCGGTATCGTTTTGGGTTCTGTGACTTTGATTGGTGGAGAACCCGGCATCGGGAAATCGACCCTTCTGCTTCAGCTTGCTTTAAAAATGAAGAAAAAAATCTTCTATGTTTCAGGGGAAGAGAGTGCTTCTCAGATTAAAATGAGAGCGGACAGGCTTACCGATATTCAGAATCCGAACTGTTTTCTTTTTACTGAAACTTCACTGGAAAAAATCCTTCATGAAGCAAAGAAACTGGAACCTGATTTCATGATCATTGATTCCATTCAGACCCTGCAGTCTCAGCTGATAGAAAGTTCTCCGGGAACCGTATCCCAAATCCGGGAATGCTCCAATGAGATCATCAAATATGCCAAAGAAAATAATACTCCGGTATTTCTTGTAGGCCACATCACCAAAGACGGACAGATTGCCGGACCAAAGGTTCTGGAGCATATGGTGGATGTCGTTTTGAATTTTGACGGAGACCGAAATCATCTTTTCAGATTATTGAGAGCCAATAAAAACCGTTTCGGCTCCACTTCAGAAATTGGAATTTATGAAATGGTTTCCCAGGGATTAAAAGAAATTAAAAACCCTTCTGAAATTCTGATTACCAAAAAATTTGAAGAACTTTCCGGTAACTCCGTTGCAGTAACCCTTGAGGGAAACAGACCTATGCTGCTAGAAATTCAGGCATTGGTAAGTACGGCCGTTTATGGGACTCCACAGAGAAGCTGCACCGGTTTTGATTCCAAAAGACTGAATATGCTTTTGGCTGTATTAGAAAAAAGAGCAGGTTTTCAATTGGGAGCAAAAGACGTTTTCCTGAATATTACGGGCGGAATAAAAACAGATGATCCGGCACTGGACCTGGCGGTCATTGCTTCTGTTCTTTCCTCTAATGAAGATATTGCTATTTCAGAGCATTACTGCTTTGCCGGAGAAATTGGTCTGAGTGGAGAAATACGCCCGGTAGCCCAGATTGAACAAAGAATTACTGAAGCGGAAAAATTGGGTTATGAAAAAATATTTGTTTCCAATCTTAATAAAATCCCGAAAAGAAAATTTGGAATCAAAATTGAAGAAGTGAGTAAGATTGAAGATTTTCACGAGAGGCTTTTCTGATGTCAATGGTGAATTTTGCTTCGCAAGTCAATTGTCAATCAGAATGTGGATAAAAAATTCACAAGCGAAGAGGATGCAATGTAGATAGCATTGTGAATCGTCAATTTTGCTTCGCAAGTCAATTGTCAATTGAAATGAGGATAAAAAAAATTTCACAAGCGAAGCAGATTCACCATTCACCATTCACCATTCACTATTCACTATTCACTATTATCAAATATTCACATTTAATTCATAACTTTAAATTATGAATTATCTGGCGCATTCTTTTCTTTCTTTTACCGACGGGCAGATCGTGGGGCAGTTTCTTGAAGACTTTATCCGCAACAGAGATCGTTTCTCTTTCCCAAAGGAAATTCAGGACGGAATTACCCTGCACAGAGCAATTGACACTTTTACAGATTCCCATCCGGCTATTCATGAGGCCAAAAAAGTGTTTGCTCCATTGGTAAGATTGTACGCCGGGGCATTTGTGGATGTTTCTATGGATCATTTTGTAGCTAGAGACCTTTCTCTGAATTCTCTGGCAGAATGGAAATCGCATTCCCTTAAAGTTTATCGTGTTTTAAATGCCCATGAACAGTGGCTTCCTGAAAACTTTAAAAAGATGCTGGTGAAAATGGAGCATGATGACTGGCTTTATAATTACCGTGAAGACTGGGGAATCAAATTCAGCATTCAGAATGTACTTAATAAAGCAAAATATCTTGATAAGGATATTCCTGTCTTTGAAGCTTTTTTAAAGAACAAGGATCATCTTCAGCAATGTTATGATGATTTTTTTCCTGATCTGCTGGCTCACGCAAAAGGAATCAACACATTGCTTCAGCTGGAAAATTGATAAACTTTAAATTTGTCTTATTGTTTAAAACGCAAAGACTAAATTAAGTTTTGTTATTATTAAGTGAGCTAAGAAGGCGACAAAGTCGCTGAACAAGCTGCATGGATTTGGTACCGCTTAGAAAAAATCAACAAAGTTGATTCCTCCTTTGCTTCCTCAAAAATATAATATTATACGCTGAAATCTTTGCGTGAAATTACAATATACTAAATATATATTCTTAAAACTGTTTATAGAGATAGCGGTTAGGATAGATAAGTTTTTCACTGTTTCTTTGTCCGTTTACAATGATATGAACAATATTGATCTGATCATCAAAAAGATTATACAGAAAACTTACCGCGGTTTCTACTTTTTTCGGAGGGGATACAGGTTCGGATTCTAGAAATATATTTACAGATTCCTGGTCTTCCTCATAACCGATATAGTTTACCTTCAAAAATTTATTATCAACTTTTAGTTTAAAATATTCTGAGCAGTATTTTTGCAGGGCATCATTCAGTTTGGTCTTGTATTTTTCGTCATTAAAATGAAAAGCGCTTCCATATTTTTTTTCCAAGCCATTTTCCAGGTCATCAAGAAAGAATCTTCCGGCCACTTCAAATGTTCTGGATTTTGAGTTATAATTAATCTCTACAGAGCCTACGTGATAGGGGTGTTTCGTTGTGGTAAAAGACAATAAAAAAACAACCGGAATTAAAAATAGCCACAAACTCTTCACAGAACCTAACATATAAATAAATTTTGTTCCGAAATTAATCATTATTTTCGTAAGCATTATATTTTTACCTTATGATGCAGGATTTTCTTTTTTATTTACACCTTGGATGGGAACATATTATTTCTCTGGATGCTCTGGATCATCAGCTTTTTGTTCTGGCCCTGATCGCTGTATATTCTTACAGTGACTGGAAAAAAATTCTGATTCTTGTGACCGCATTTACGATTGGCCATTCCATTACCTTAGCCCTAAGCATTCTGGATGTTTTCAGGGTTCCTTCTGATTGGGTAGAGTTTTTAATTCCTTTAACCATTGTTCTGACTTCACTGGATAATATTATCATGAAAAATCAGAAACAGACTTTGATGCGGGCCAACTACTATCTTGCTCTGATCTTCGGCCTTGTTCATGGAATGGGATTCGCCAATACAGCAAGAGTAATGATTGCCAAAAGCCAGAGTATAGCTTTACCACTTCTTGGGTTCAATATTGGTCTGGAGCTTGGCCAGATTGTAATTGTTGCTGCAATTTTAATCATCCTATTCATTTCACTCAATCTTTTCAAGGTGAATAAAAAAGACTGGATACTTTTTGTTTCTTCGGGAGTATTTGCTTTATCCTTAAAAATGACTTTGGAAAGAATTCCCTTTTAAAAGTTAAATATTCTTATGAATTCAACAGGTTATTACTATCTTTGATCATTAAAAAATCATTTCGGTTATGAAACTAAAAGTCGCTATACTTTCACTTTCTGTATTTGCATATACAGGTTTCACCGCACAAAATATTCAGAATAACCCAGGCAGCAATCATGGCAACAGGTTTGAGCAGCTGGGAACAATTCTGCCAACCCCCAACATCTACAGAACGGCATCAGGAGCTCCCGGACACGGATACTGGCAGAACAGAGCCGATTATAACATTACCGCTTATCTGGATGAAGATAAAAGAAATCTGAAAGGTTCCGAAACGGTGACTTACTACAATAATTCTCCCGATGATCTGGACTATATCTGGCTTCAGCTTGATGAAAACGAGCATTCCAGCATCAGAAATTCGGGGTATGATACTTCATCTGTTCTTCACCCTTCAACAACAGACCAGCAGCTTAAAATAACAGAACTTCCCGCCAAAGATAACGGCTATGGCGTAAGTCTTGAGAAAGTAACAGATGCATCAGGTAATCCACTGAAGTATACCGTTAACAAAACCATGATGCGTATAGATCTTCCTAAAGTGTTGAAAAAGGGGGAGAAATTCGTTTTCAAAGTAGACTGGAACTACAATATTCCCAACAGAATCAAAATGGGAGGCCGCGGCGGTTATGAAAACTTTCCTGAAGACGGAAATGACCTGTACACAATGGCACAATGGTATCCAAGAATGTGTGTGTATAGTGATTTCCAGGGCTGGCAAAATCATCAGTTTACCGGAAGAGGTGAATTTGCACTGGTTTTCGGAGACTTTAAAGTTTCCATGAATGTACCGGCCGATCATATTGTTGGCGGAACAGGAGAATGTAAAAATTACGATCAGGTATTGACATCTGATCAGCTGTCAAGATACAGAAAAGCTGAAAATGCCTCTGAACCTATTGAAATTGTAACATTGGATGAAGCTAAAAAGGCAGAAAAAAATCATTCAAAACAAAGAAAAACATGGGTTTTTGAAGCGAAAGATGTACGTGATTTTGCATGGACTTCTTCCCGAAAATTTGTCTGGGACGGAATGCGCGTAACGATTCCAGAAAACAATAATAAAGTAATGGCTATGAGTTTCTATCCCAAGGAATCTTATGGTCTTTACAGAAAGTTTTCCACAAAAGCGGTTGCTCATACCATTAAAACCTATTCGGAATTTACGATTCCTTATCCATACCCTGTAGCCCAATCTGTAGAAGCAGCCAGCGGAATGGAATATCCGATGATCTGTTTCAACTTCGGAAGAACGGAGAAAGACGGAACTTATTCTGAGGGAACCAAAAACGGAATGATCGGAGTAATCATCCATGAGGTTGGTCATAACTTTTTCCCTATGATCATCAATTCTGATGAAAGACAATGGGCATGGATGGACGAAGGTCTGAATACCTTTACAGAATATCTTACGGAAGAAAAATGGGACAATAAATTCCCATCCAAAAGAGGACCGGCATGGACGATCGTAGATTATATGAAACTCCCGAAAGATCAGCTGGAACCCATTATGAGCAACTCTGAAAATATTGTTCAGTATGGTCCTAACGCCTATTCAAAACCTGCCACAGGACTGAATATTCTTCGTGAAACAATCATGGGAAGAGAGCTTTTTGACAAAGCATTTAAAACGTATGCCAAAAGATGGGCATTCAAACATCCTGAACCTGCAGATTTATTCCGTACCATGGAAGATGCCAGCGGTGAAGATCTTGACTGGTTCTGGAGAGGATGGTTCTACGGCACAGATCCTGTAGATATCGCTATTGATAAAGTAACGATAGCTATTCCAAACCTTGAAACAGATCCAAAAGCTGCTGCTGAAATAAAATATCAGGTTGAAAAACCTTTGGTAAACAGTTTTGAAGACCTTTCAAAAATCAGAAACAGAGAAGATAAGAATATCAAATTCTACGTAGATGGTGACAAAGATCTTCAGGATTTCTATTACAGATATGACAGAGGCCAGGAAAAGCTTGATAATAATAAGCAATACACCATCAAAACTGAGGCTGGTCTTCCTTTAGATAACAAGGATAAAGAGAAATTCAAAAATATTACAGGATATCAGATCGATTTTGTAAACAAAGGTGGTCTGGTAATGCCTATCATTCTTGAGTTCACTTTTGAAGACGGATCAAAAGTGTATGACAAATCTGCAGCACAGATCTGGAGACTGAATGAACAAAAAGTTTCCAAGACCTATTATTTTGATAAAAAATTGAAATCTATTCAGCTTGATCCCATGAGAGAAACTGCTGATATTGATACTACCAATAATTTCTGGAGCAGCACCGGAACGGGTACTGAAACTTCAAAATTCCAGCTCTTTAAACAAAAACAGGAAGGCAGAAGTGTAAGGGGAGGCTCAACCGGAAAGGTTAATCCAATGCAGGCTGCAGGAAAAAGTTAACCATTAAAACGTTGTCAATTTCAACAATACAGCACTACTTCGTATTAAAAGATGATAAGAATGATTCTTTTTTAATATGAAGTAGTGTTTTTTTTTTGCTTAAAATCCGTTTATCCAAAAGTTCAGAAATAATTGCCCCTCCTTAAACTGTGGTCTTATCATAATTATCATAAAGCCGGAAGTGTCCGTCTTTTCTATTTATATTCTCAACCTCAGGATTTCGAACAAAAACCATTAATATCTGATAATCAAAATTTTATTATAAAAAAACATCAATAAAATATATCACATTATAAGGAAAAGCAGTATCTTTGATTCACTTCTTTTACACCAAATGTCAAAATCCTGATTGACTTTAAATGCTCAGGATGTACAACCAAAATATTTTTAACTATGAAAAATGCCAAAGTATTAAGCAGAGATGCTCAGAAATCTATCAATGGCGGAGCAGCAGGACGTTTTTGCTGCGAGTACAATTACAAAGGACAATGTATTCTATGGATCGGTCCGGGGCAGTATTGTCCGTAATCCGTTACTTGATAACCATTTAAGATAAAGCCGGAAATTTCCGGCTTTATCTTTTTACCCTAAATGTTCTTTTACATTCTTTTTATAGGTTCTCCCCAAAGGAAGTTCTTCACCGTTTTTCAAAAAAACATGGCTGGAATTATAGGAATTAATATGTTCTGATAATACAATATAGGATTTATGAATTCTGATAAATCCGAAATGCTGAAATTTCTCTTCAAAATTGGACATTCTCTCCAGAATCATATACTTTTTCAACGGTGTCATCAACACAATATATTCTCCGAATCCCTGTATCCAGAGAATATCTTTAAGGAAAACCTTGTTCATCACATAATTGGATTTGAACATAATAAAGTCTTCCTGCTGTTTACTGCCGGCCGAACTTTTAAACTGAACAAAATCCCTTGCTTTATTGACTGCTTTTTTAAAGGTATCAAAATCCACAGGTTTGATAAGATAATGAACAACATCCAGTTCAAAAGCTTTCACTGCATATTTTGTTTCCAGCGTGAGAAAAATACACAACGGCGGATCAGGAAGCTGCTGCAAAAGCTCTACCCCATTGATGCCAGGCATATTGATATCAAAAATAACCAGATCTACTTTATGAGCTTTCAGAAACGACAGTGCTTCTTCCGGTTTCTGAAATGAAGCCAGCAGTTCCACACCTTCCATCTGCTCACAATATTGCTTTACAAGCTGCAATGCAGGATATTCATCATCTACATTTACGATAGTCAGATTAGCCATTGATAGTAATTGTTAAAGCAATTTTATATTGATGATTTTCTTTCGGTCCGGAATAAAATTCATACTGGTCCGGATAAAATTTTTCCAATATATGAATAATTGCTTCATTACCCAACCCGTGATAATTGGATTCAACCGGATGAATGCTATTTTTCCCTACAGAATTTATAATTTCAAAATACAGTTCAGAGCGCTCAATATGACAGAATAATTTTATAAAACCATGATCATCTTCTCCTATTGCCGAATGTTTTAAAGCATTTTCAAATAAAGTAAGCAATATCGCAGACGGAATTTCAGCAATATCAAACTCTTCCTGATCTTCAATATCCATGACAATATCGAGCTGATTATTGTATTTAAGCTGATACAAAGCGGCAAGCGCTTTCAGTGAAGAAAATTCCTGAGAAACTGTTACTTTTTCTTTTCCGCTGTCATAGATAATATACTTCAGAAGTTTACTCAGCTGCAAGATAGAATCCGATGTCTTCTCCGAATGGGTAACACTGTTGGCATAGATATTATTAAGCGTATTCAGCAAAAAATGAGGGTTCAGTTTAGACTTCAGCAAATCGAGATAAAGCTGGTCTTTCTCTTCTCCAAGGCTGATCACATCCTGTTCTATTAAAAATTTGTCTTTGGTAATTCCCAAAAAAGCACCCACAAGAATGATGATTCCCTGCGAAATGTACACATTATAAAGAAAACCAACATGGTAGCCCTTTTCTCCGAAGTCTATCTTAAAAACTGCAGGCTCCCACAAAATTCTGAAAAGACTGGACACCAAAAAGAGGATTAAAGCATAGAGGATAAACTCCGGATATTTATTAGACAAATAGAATCTGGGAACCAAATAATAGTACACCAGATAATAAATTCCAATATTGAAAATGGTATTCAAAATAATGCTTATCACCAACTGCGTTGAGTCCAGGAAGTAGTTTTCGGTGAAATAAGTCATCAAAATGAAGATAAAAAGGAAAAAAATATGCTGAAACCTCAATAAAAATTTCCAACGGTATTCCATAAGGCTTTCCAGAATCTTACCACTAAATAAAATTCTGATAATCAATAATATAATAATAAAATTAATGATTAAAAACATAGTCCATACCTTATTTTGAAACGCATCAAATATAAATATCTTTTTGTCTCAAAATGCAGTTCGTTGAGAAAAACTGTCATTGATTGAAAAAATCCAGGCCCGCTCTTTCGAATAAATATATTTGAGAAACCGCAATATTAATCAAATATTACATGAAACTTAATATACAATTAACGCTTATTTTATCATTTTGCATGCTCAGTGGCCTTTTGCACAGCCAGAGTAAAGATAACTACAATATGTGGTTTCAGTACCTGATGTCGGCAAAGCTAACCGACAAGAGTACATTAACTGCGCTTACTCAATACCGTTCCTTCGATCTGGCCTATGACACAAGACTTTTCCTAGTGAATGCCTATGTAGATTATGAAGTGGCAGAAAATATAAGACCTGCCGCAGGAGCCATGTTTCTGATCCTCGAATCCTATAATGCCGACGATTCTAAAAAAATACGGTATGAAAAAAGACCTTTCCAACAGGTAACTGCTGATTATTATATCGGGAGAACCTCCATCTCCAACCGCCTTAGAGTGGAAGAGCGTTTTATCAGCAATCCTGATGAATTTGAGGTAAGAATCCGGTATCTGATCTCTGTCCGCATTCCTTTCAATAAAAAAGGGGAAAAGGAAAAACTCTACGGTATTCTTAAAAATGAAATAAGAATGAATGTTGATAAGCTAGAACCCTTCGACAGCAATCGTATTACCGCAGGCCTTGGAATAAAATTAGGGAAAAATTCTGCTTTGGAACTTGCCTTTATCAATCAGCTGGAAACCCAAAAAACGAGTAATTACGGGTTTATAGGCTTCAGAAATAATTTTGACTGGAGAAAGAAGAAACAACAATAACCTCACTAATATTTATACAAAACAATGCTTACATTTCTTGGTTTTTTAATGATTTTCATCTTCATGATTCTCATCATGAACAAAAAGATGACTCCGCTTACCGCTTTAGTTCTAGTACCCGTTCTTATAGCCGTAGTGGCAGGATTCGGGCCTGAGCTTGGAGATATGATAAAAAATGGTGTCAAAGAAATAGCACTTACGGGGGTTATGCTGATTTTTGCCATCCTTTACTTCAGTCTGATGATTGATACCGGTCTTTTTGAGCCGCTCGTGAATGCAATATTAAAAGCTGTAGGAGATAATCCTGTAAAAACAACCGTAGGAACCGCCCTTCTCACCACTTTAGTTTCTTTGGATGGCGACGGCTCTTCCACTTACATTATTGTAGTGGCGGCACTGCTTCCGCTTTACAAAAAACAGGGAATGAACCCTTTGGTTCTGACCTGTATTATCATGCTGGCAGGCGGAATTATGAATATTTTGCCATGGGGAGGCCCTACTGCGAGAGTAATGAGTTCTCTAAAACTGGGACATACTGAAATATTTGTTCCTATGATTCCGGTTATGCTGATCGGGTTGGTATGGGTATTTTTTGTTGCCTATATTTTAGGAGTAAGGGAGAAAAAAAGAATCAGCAAACATGGAAAATATACAAAATACAGCGGGCAGGATATTGCTGGTGAAAATGATCCTGCACTAAGACGTCCGAAACTTATTGTTATCAATCTGATCCTGACTATTGTTCTGCTTTGTGTAATGATTCTTGATATTATTCCTTTGGGAATTGCCTTTATGATCGCCTTCTGTATCGCTTCATTGATCAATTATCCGAAACTGAAAGACCAGCAGAAAATCATTTCAAAACATGCAGGGAATGCATTATCTGTAGCGGGAATGATCTTCGGAGCAGGAATTTTTACAGGAATTATGAATGGTACAGGAATTATGAATGCTATGGGAAACAGTATTATCAGTATTGTTCCTAAAACATGGGGTGGCTATCTGAATGTTATTACTGCTATATTCAGTGTTCCGCTTACCTTTTTCCTTACCAATGATGCCTATTATTTTGGAATATTACCCGTAATCACAGCAACGGGCAGCCAGCTGAACATTCCTCCGGATATTTTGGGACGCGCAAGCCTTGTGGGACAGGCATCTCATTTATTAAGTCCTTTGGTTCCCTCTACTTATCTGCTGGTTTCTCTGGCGGGTGTTGAATTCTCTGACCACCTGAAATTCACCTTAAAATGGGCTATCGGATCATCCATTGTAATGTTGCTGAGTGCTTTGATTCTTGGTATTATATAAGGTTATATCTTTGAATATCGTAATCTTATCATCTATAAAATATGAATGATGAAAACTGTCAAGCAAAAAACATTTACCGATTCTTATCTAAGAAACCTTACGCTTTATGTGTTCACAGCCATTATCTGTGGAGCATTAACCGGTTATTATTTTCCGGAAGTCAGTAAACAGCTGGAAAAGGTAAGCAGTTACTTTTTTATGCTTCTTGAAGTTTTGATTATTCCTGTTATCTTCATTGCAGTAACGTATGGGGTAAGCTATATTTTCAGCACTAAAAATGCTTTTAAAATTGTAATCCAGATGGTTCTGTATTTTGTAATCATCACATCCATAAGTATTCTATTGGGAATCGGGTCAGGTCTTCTTTTAAAGCCGGGAGCCGATACGGGGATTATTATTTCTTCCCATAAAGCGCTTCCGGAAAGGTTTACAAATCCTTTACGTATTAGCAACTATATCCTTTTTCTTTTAATCTCAATAACTGCAGGTATCCTGATTGGTATTTCAAAGAAAAGAAATAATATCTTTAAGGCTTTAGACGCCGGAAGAAATCTGTTTTTCAGGCTCATCAAATATGTGTATCTGTTTCTTCCGGTCGTCATTTTCTCTAATATCGCCTACGGAATTTCCGTCTATGGAATTAATACCCTGCTGCCATTAAGTAAAATTGTCGCCACAGTATATCTTACCAGTGTATTTTTTATTTTCGGGATATTAGGGGTTATAACGGCTTACTTTAAAATTAATCTTTGGGATTTTTTAATCAGCATCAAAGAAGAAATTATTCTTGTGGTCGCCACTTCTTCTTCAAAAACGGCCTTCCCAATGATCTTTGACAAAATGGAATCACAAGGCTATGACCGGAAGGTTCTTCGTCTTATTATTCCTCTCGGATACAATTTTAATCTGGCAGGCGCCTGTATTTATCTTTCTATTTCATGTATTTTTCTCGTTCAGCTATATAATATTCCTCTTGTGCCAATGGATTATTTCTGGCTTTTTATCACCATTTCCATTGCTTCCAAAACAGCTTCCGGAGTACCAGGATCAGGCTTCCTTGCACTGATGTTTACCCTAAGCAGGTTTGGAAAAATTCCTACCACAGATCTTGCACTGTTGTACAGTATAGACCGTTTTATGAACGAAGCAAGATCGGTTACTAATTTCATAGGTATTTCAGTTTCTGCAGCCATTATTTCAAAACTAAATCAAAATTCTATTTCTTTAAAAAATGATGTTTCCTGATTTCACCTACCTTTTCAATGACCTATTAGAAAACCCGGCAAAATCCATCGCTATTATCGGCAATCTTATCCTGATCGAAAGCCTGCTATCCGTAGACAACGCTGCAGTACTGGCAACCATCGTCATGGATCTGCCCGAACATCAAAGAAAAAAAGCCCTGAAATACGGAATCCTTGGAGCTTATGTATTTCGTGGGCTGGCTCTTATTTTTGCATCTGTACTGATTTCCGTATGGTGGCTGAAACCATTGGGAGGATTGTACCTGATCTATATTTCTGCTGACTGGTTTATCAAAAAAATAAAAAACACAAATGATGAAGAAAATACAGAGGAAAATCCTGATAAAGAATCCAGCTGGCTGTATAAAAATTCGACCGGGCTGCTGGGACAATTCTGGGCAACGGTTGCCATTGTGGAAGTAATGGATCTTGCTTTTTCAATAGATAATGTTTTTGCGGCAGTCGCTTTTTCAGATAACTTACTTTTGATTACATTAGGAGTTTTTATAGGAATTTTAGCGATGAGATTTATCGCGCAGTGGTTTGTTCGTCTCATGCAGGTTTTTCCTTTCCTGGAAACGGCCGCTTTTATTGTGATTGCTATTTTAGGAATTAAACTAAGTTTGTCTTTATATGAGCACTTCTACCCTGCTACGGTATTTGCTCATTTTTTAGCCAGCCATACTATGGAAATTTTAGTTTCCGCTATTACCGTTCTTTTGTTTATAGTGCCCGTAGCAACGAGTTATTTTTTCGGATTCCCAGCCCGCAAGAAATAATTTTTCTGCCAAATTTTCACATTCACAAATAAAAATCTGCCATTTCAGCCAGCAGTGTCTTATGGCATACATTTAGACAATTAGAAGACAGAATAATTAAAAAATAAATAATATTATGTCAGTAAACTTTAAACCATTGGCAGACAGAGTTCTGGTAGAGCCAATCGCAGCAGAAACTAAAACAGCTTCAGGTATTATCATCCCGGATACTGCAAAGGAAAAGCCGCAAGAAGGTACTGTAGTGGCAGTAGGTCCCGGTAAAAAAGATGAGCCTACAACAGTTCAGGTAGGTGACAAAGTTCTTTATGGAAAATATTCAGGTTCCGAATTAAAATTGGAAGGGAAAGATTACTTAATTGTAAAGGAAGGAGATTTATTGGGAATCATTGGGTAAAATGCAGTAAGCATTAAGCTATAAGCAGTAGGCAATGAGAGACTACAAAAAATATGATACCTGGAAAATTTCTCATGAACTGGTAAAAGAAATTTATATTATTTCTGAAAATTTTCCTAAATCTGAGCTTTTGGGTCTTACTTCTCAAATAAGAAGAGCAGCAGTTTCTATTCCTACCAATATCGCAGAAGGTTGTGGAAGATCCACAGACAAAGAATTCGCAAGATTTTTAGAAATAAGTATAGGTTCCACAAATGAAACGGAATACCTTCTTTTACTTTCTTGTGATTTAGGATTCACTTCTGAAGATAAAATAGCAAATCTTAATGCAACACTGAATTTAATCAGACAAAAACTTATACAACTCAGAAAAAAATTATTAAATAATAATTAATTGCTAAAGGTAAAAAAGCTTATTGCTTAAAGCCTATAGCCTAAAGCTTAAAATTATGGCAAAAGAAATAAAATTCGATATTGAATCAAGAGACGCTCTAAAAAGAGGAGTTGATGCATTGGCTAATGCAGTAAAAGTAACTTTAGGTCCTAAGGGAAGAAACGTAGTAATCGAAAAATCTTTCGGTGCTCCACACGTAACTAAGGATGGTGTGTCTGTTGCAAAAGAAATCGAACTTGAAGACAGAGTAGAAAATATGGGAGCGCAGATGGTAAAAGAAGTGGCTTCCAAAACTAATGATATTGCAGGAGACGGTACTACTACCGCTACTGTATTGGCACAGGCTATCGTAAGAGAAGGTCTTAAGAACGTAGCTGCGGGTGCTAACCCAATGGATCTTAAAAGAGGAATCGACAAAGCAGTAACTGCTGTTGTTGAAAACCTTAAAACACAGTCTCAGGCTGTGGGAGATTCTACAGATAAAGTAAAGCAGGTAGCTTCCGTATCTGCTAACAATGACGAAACAATCGGTGCTTTAATCGCTGAAGCTTTCGGAAAAGTTGGAAAAGAAGGTGTAATCACTGTAGAAGAAGCTAAAGGTATCGATACAACAGTAGATGTTGTAGAAGGTATGCAGTTCGACAGAGGATACCAGTCACCTTACTTCGTGACGAACCCTGAGAAAATGTTAGCTGAACTGGAAAACCCATATATCCTTTTAGTAGAGAAGAAAATTTCTTCAATGAAAGAATTGTTACCGGTTCTTGAACCAATTGCACAAGGTGGTAAGTCTCTATTAATCATTTCTGAAGAAGTGGAAGGAGAAGCTTTAGCTACTTTGGTGGTCAACAAACTAAGAGGATCTCTTAAAATTGCTGCTGTAAAAGCTCCGGGATTCGGAGACAGAAGAAAAGCAATGTTGGAAGATATCGCAATCCTTACAGGCGGACAGGTGATTTCTGAAGAGCAAGGTTTCACAATGGAAAACATCTCTTTGGATATGCTTGGAACTGCTGAGAAAGTAACGATTGACAAAGACAACACTACAGTTGTAAACGGTGGTGGTGACGAAGCGAAAATCAAAGGAAGAGTAGCTCAGATCAAAGCTCAGATGGAAACTACAACTTCTGACTACGACAGAGAGAAACTTCAGGAAAGATTAGCTAAGTTAGCTGGTGGTGTTGCCGTACTTTACGTAGGTGCTGCTTCTGAAGTGGAAATGAAAGAGAAAAAAGACAGAGTAGATGATGCCCTACACGCTACAAGAGCAGCTGTAGAAGAAGGTATTGTTGCAGGTGGTGGTGTTGCTTTAGTAAGAGCAATTAAATCTCTGGAAAGCCTTTCTGGTGCTAACTCTGACGAAAATACAGGGATCAAAATCGTGAAAAGAGCGATTGAAGAGCCATTAAGACAAATCGTTGCCAATGCAGGTGGTGAAGGTTCTGTAATCGTTGCTAAAGTAGCAGAAGGTTCAGGAGACTTCGGATACAATGCAAAAACTGACGAGTATGTAAACATGCTTGAAGCAGGAATCATTGACCCAACTAAAGTAACAAGAGTTGCCCTTGAAAACGCAGCTTCTGTTTCCGGAATGCTTTTAACTACTGAATGTGTGATCACTGAAGTGAAAAAAGACGAACCAGCTATGCCAATGGGTGGTGGAATGCCAGGAATGATGTAACGGTCAGCTACTGAGGCAATTTAATATACTAACCGTTCTGCTTTTGTAGGACGGTTTTTTTATCTGTAAATTTTAAGGCAAAGGTACCTGGATTGGCATCCTTGTCAAGGCTTAAAACCTTGACAAGGATCTGCTGAAATATATTTGAAAACGCAGCTTCTGTATCTGGAATGCTTCTTACCACTGAATGTGTAATCACTGAAGTGAAGCGCGCTGAACCAGCTATGCCAATGGGTGAAATGCCAGGAATCATGTAACAGCGTGTCGCTGAGACAAATTAATATACTAACCGCTCTGCTTTTATAGGGCGGTTTTTTATGGTTTTCCGTAAGGAAGTGATTTTAAAATATTTTAATTTAGTAAAATGTAATTAAAACAGTAAATAATATATATAAACTAAAAATTAAATTTAAATTATTCAAATTTGAAAACACAACTTAAGTACCCTAGGTAAATTAAGATAATAGCCTCTCTGTTTTTTAGAGTGTTTTTTTGTTTGAATAAATTTAAATAATAAAAAACTCTATAAAGTTTGAAATTTAGGATATTTTAATTCTTAATTATGCATTTAACTCCTTATATTTTAATAATTTTAGTCCATAAAAAAACAGAGATCTTTTTAAAATCAAATTAAGGTCTATTTTTAAAGATCCTAGTAGAATGATTTATATATCATCTTATAAAAATTAAGAAACTATAATAGCTTATATTAAACATGAATAAAATTTCTTTTGAAAACTGGAAAAATAGTATGTCTTTTATGATAGATAATAATTTTGACAATAATTTTCTCCTATCTATTGAGCCTTTAACAAGATTTATTAATCAGAATTCGACACAATTTTCTAATGCAGACCAACTCACAGATTTTTTAACTACTAATACAGAATTTACCGCCTTAATAAAATTAAAAGCTTTAGTCTCGTTAATAGGCTTATCAGAAGAGCGACTAAAAAGAGTTGTTTCTTTAATAAGATATAGGTATTATAATGAAGAATTTAGATCCGAATGGGATATCAAAAAAATTAGTAGAAATATCATCTTAGACGCTACATTTAGAAATTTATTAATTGATTTTTTTATAAATGGGAGAAATTCAAGAGTTGGCCAAGAAATTCCATTATATTACATGAGGAATTTCAAGCTTTTAATCCCTGAATTTATCTTAGATTTAGGAGAATTTAGTTATGTAGAGCGTATTTTAAACGATAATGAGATACAAGGTAAATATTCGAATGAAGTCGGAGCTCATGTAGAAAGTATAATCAAGAATAAACTTGACAACTATAAGACTAATATTAATAACAGGCTCACATATGATATACAAAAAGAATTTCCTTTATTAAATAAAAACATTGACTTCCTTATTCCCTCTGTAGATTCACCAATTATACTCATTGAGTCTTCTTACAATATAACAACTGGTAGTGGCCAATCAAAACGTGCCGATCAGCTAGTCGAATTTTATAGCCAATTAATGAGACATAATGCCAATCATCGTAACAATAAAATTTTAATGCTAAATTATTGTGATGGTTTTGGTTGGGTAGGAAGACAAAATGATCTGCATAGAATTTATGATGCAAGTAACTTTGTATTTAATCAAAAAAATCTTAATGTTCTTGATGAAGTATTAAATCATTATTACCCTCAACTGTAAGGTAATTTAAATAAGGGTGAACCATTTGGCTTGCCACAAAGTCAACTACTGGAACAGCAACCGTGTTTCCTAATAAATCAAATGCATCATATTCTTTAGTAGGAATTTCATACCATTCAGGATAACCAAATAATCTCAAACCTTCACGAATTGTCAATCTACGTAAACCATTCCCATCAGGAACGGCTAATCTAGAAACATCTGTAGCTACCAAAGTTGGAGCAATATCATTTGGATCTAACACTTTATTTACTTCAAAGCTTAATTTCCCAGTTACAATATTATATCCTTTAGGCTTTGACGTATCATATTCACGATGAGTTGTAACCCCATTGGGAGCAACTGTCTTTACAAGTTTTTTGGGATGTTCTATTTTCAAATACCCTTTATTACTTAAATCATCTAATAAAGATTTTAATTCAGCAGCAGGTAATTTTATAAATGTATTTATTTGATTTAAAGTTAGTGGCATCCCATCCATCCAATCAATTCCGATCTCTTCAGCCCATTGTTTTTTCCTTCTTTGCTTGAATAGCTGATTAAGTATTTCAGCTTGTTCTTTAGACACAGATCCTTTGATTTCAATGTCCCAGCTATGAATATTATTATCTCCTCCTCTTTTATCTTTTATTGATTTCCCATATAAATCTTCAATTGAAAAATGGGATAATAATTTATCTATAAAATCAGATTTTAAGGTTGGCAACCCTGTTTCTAAAATATCCTTTAACAATTGAAATTTAGGCTCATTTCCTCTTAAATCAATCACTTCATCTTTAGTCCCAACAATAAAAATACGTTTTCTAGATTGAGGTAATCCAAACTCTAAACTATCAAAAACTTTCCAACTTGTTTTATATCCTAATTCTTTTTCTAAAGTATATAAGATTGTCTTTAAAGTTCGGCCTATTTTATCTGTCTTATCCTCTAAATCATGTTTTACTAAACCTTCAACATTTTCTAATATAAAACCATATGGTTTTTTTTCTCTCAATATTCGTTCGATTTCAAAGAATAAAGTCCCCCTTGTGTCCATAAATCCCTGACGTTTGCCTCCTGAGCTAAAAGGCTGACAAGGAAACCCACCCAATAAAAAATCAAAATCTGGAATAGAACTATTCTCGATATCAAAAATATCACCAGCAAAAAAATCGTGATTAAAATTATTTTTTAGAGTTTTAATAGCATAAGGTTTTATTTCAGAAGTCATCACACATTCTGTTTCAATACCATTCTTTTTAAATGCATTTTCAAACCCTAATCTTATACCTCCAAGGCCTGCAAACAAATCAATAAATTTTACTGTATTATTTTTCATTTTTGAGAATTTTATAGGGTTCACTAGGTTCGGCTATCATTAATAATTGACTTTCAAAATCATTAATTTCTATTTTATAACAACCAATAACGGTTAGACACTGCAAAAGAAAGCAAGCACTAAAAGTTCCTCTGCTTATTTTACTATCAATACTAGCTTTAGTTTCATCAATTCCAACCTCATTTAGCATTAAAGCCAAATCATTATTTGAAATACCACGCTTTACTAATTCCGACTTTAATAATCTCTTTGCTATGTCATTCCAATTTGTCATAAATACAAATTTTGATTTTGCAATATTCAACAAAAATTATCATATATGCAAATAATTGTTTAAAAATAATAAAAATACAATTCTAATAAAATTAATTATGTATAAATTAAAGGTTTTCAATTCTTTAATCTTCTCTAACTCCGCAAAGCCCCCTCATCTTTCCATAAAACAAGCTCCGAAGTCTTCATACTTCGGAGCTTGTTTTATTTATCTAATTCAGAATAATATTCTTCAAAATCAAAAACGATATCAAATAATTCCTTTGGATGTATTCTTAATCCGGTTGCAATTTCAATGAAAGTACTGAGTTGACAATCGATCTTGTTATTAGCAACATCACTGATTCTTGCAGCAGTAACATTACATCTTTCAGAAACCTTAGAATAAGGAGTTTCTCCTTTTATTTCTTTTATTTTTTCTGAGACCATTCTTTTGATTTCATCAGTCTTAAACTCGTTCATAATCGCACTGTTTAGTGCAAATTGTAATTATTGGCATAAATTACCATTACCGAATTCGGTAATATTTAAATATTTTTATTATATTTGTCTAAACATTACATCCGAAGATGTAATTTTGCGATACTTCAAAGAAATATAGAAGCTATTGCTTAGAATCTCAACTTGAAAACTGGTAATTTAAAAGTACACGAGAGGATAAGTAAACAGCTCACGACCTAGGCGTGGGCTCTCTTATCCGTGTACAGGTATACCAGTACCTCAAGTTGGATATTGTAGAGTCTCATGCCGTTTTTATTTTCATGCTGTTCTGCTTTTCTACAATCATCTTTTTCTAAGCCCGCTTTACCACATAAAGTATCATGATACGGTACAATGGAGTGTACAATCCATTGCGGCTTTCGGGCTTTCAGAAAAACACAAATTCTATCATATTACCCTTGGTTCGTATGGGCAGGAAGTTCAGGCATTGCCGGGGCTTCCTCCTTTACAACCAGTAAAAAAACACAAAAACATGACAAAAGCCAAAGCAGATATTCAACCTCAACCCCACCCCGGGAAAAGCCGAAAAAAGCATGGCGGCTTACAGCGGATGGAGACCTTCTTCCAGTTCAATGATCTGGAAACCTCCAAAAAGAAACTCAACAGCATTATGAATCATGCCATAAAAAGAAATAGCCGGATCAACGAAGATCCGTCCGTTATCTATCACTTTCACCAGTGTATGCAATCGTTTGTACAGGCAGGCTATCTCATGGCACTGAAAGAAAAGAAACAGACCTTCAATATTCATGTTGAAGAGGTCTATCCTCCATTTCTTGGCTTGCTGTCTGAGAAAGAATACCAAAATCCTCTGCTGGTCTTTAAAAAAGCATTCAGAGAATACAGCGTACAGGAATTTAATTATTTTTTGTCCGGGATGGTTTATTTCTCCCTCAGGGTTTACCACAACCTGCCGGAAAGGAATATCATCAGTCCGTACCTCCATCTGACCAAAATGCTGGATGCAGCATACCTTATTCTTGAAAGAAGAGGAAAACAGTAAAGCTTTAAAAATTAAATTGAAAATGGTTTTGACGGTATTCGGATCAGATCTGATTTAAACTCAACTTCTTAAGATATGCAGATTCTGTATGCGGAATACTTTTAACAACAGATGGGTAATCACTGAAGTGAAAAAGGACGAGCCAGCCATACCAATGGATGGCGGAATACAAGGAATGATGTAACGGTCAGCGACCGAGGCAAATTAATATACTACCCGTTCTACTTTGTAGGGCGGTTTTTTTGTTTTATGGTTACCGCACGATAATATCGTGCAGCTTTTTTTATATTAATAGAATCTTTAATGTATACTATTATAAACTATACGAAAGGAGTCATGCGGAAGCAGGATTTAAATTTTCGTAAAAGTAATCCGCAAAGAACCATTTTTGTTTTTGATTTTTTTATTAATTTCACCAAAAGAAAATGTTTTTTTGCTACGCCGTTTTTAATATAAAAATCTGGTTTTCAAAGCTCTAAAACTGCAAAGCCATTTTTATTTGTCTGTAATTTTACACAAAATTAGAAAATTGAAACAAAATTCATACAAAGAATATTTTGACACTTTAAAATATTATCTAACAATTCTTAATATTGATAAAGGTAAAGGACTTCTTGGTTGTACAGAGGAAGAAATAGAGAGTATAAAATCTAAAAAAGAGAACTTTCCACTTGCATATGAAGAATTTTTGCGAAGTATTGGCAAAAAATTTTTATTTGAATTTATGGATGCTGAAAATATGGCATTTGAAGATTTAGATTATATTAATGAATTTGCAAGTGAAGTATTTAGCAATAATTCTTTGAAATTAGAAAATGAATTTTTAGTAATTTCAGAAAGAAGAAATGATTATATATCTATAATTTTTACGGAAAATGAAAACCCTCCGGTTTGGATTATGAGTGAGTATTGGAACGAAAAAGATGGAGAGAATTTATCAATCAGAACAAAATCATTTACAGACTTAATGAATGTGTTTTTTAGACAGACATTACAAAATCACACAGCGTCTTTTCATTTTGTTTCAAGTAAAATAAAAGATACTGAAAAATACATTCGGAATAAATATATTTCCTGGGCCAAAGGTCTAAATCAAATAAAAGAAAAAATTGATGATAATAAAACTGAAAATTGTTTAGTTAATCAGCTAAACCAATATTTTCTTGATTATTATTTACCTAATAAAAATGCTTTTGCCGAAATATTGAATGATAATAAATCTAAACAAAGTAATAAACAAGAAGGAAAAACTATTATTGAAGGTAGTAAAGCAAAAGAGTACAATTCTGAAAAAAAACAAACACTGTTAGAGAAATTTTTTAATCTCTTTAAATAAAAACTACAGACAACATAGCATTGCCAAAAGCAGGGCTGGAGGAATTCTATTTAAGTTTTGTGCTAAAAATCCTCCACATCGCCAAACTGTGAACCGTTTGGCAATAATTTATACAAAATCTGTAAAAATTGAAAGCCTTTCTGTAATATTGAAAATCTATTGAAAACGGAAACATATAATTTTGCATTAAAAAAATTTTGAACAAAACGTATAACATAACAGAATTTCTTTCCTACTTGAATTTGGAACCACCCAAAAACAAGCATATCCACTTTACCCAATATGGAGCTGAACAGAAAATGCGTCAGCAGTCAAAACCAATCAATATCGATTTTTATTTGTTGGCAATAAAATGTGGTTACGACAAAAGCAAGAATGTAGGACAATCCAAATATGATAAAGCCGATTCGTATGTATACTTCGACCAACCGCAAAACACTCTGGAATGGAATATTGAAAGTCAAATAAACGGCTATCATATTTTACTGGATACAAAACTCTTTAAGCGTTTCGCTAAAGAATATTCCTTTCTAAATTATACAAATCACGAAGCACTTTTTCTTACAAAAGACGAGGAAAAAGAACTTTTAGACTTGTTCGCAAAGGCCTATAAAATCTATTCACAAGATTCATTTTCCCAAGACATCTTATTGTCCTATGCTTCGTTGATTCTATCTTACATCCATACCTTTTACAAACGGCAGTTTGAAACTCGTGGCAATATTTACAATAAAGTAGTTGCGGATTTTTACGAAAATCTGGAAAACTACTTTGAAAATGAGAATGAAATCAAATTGCCATCGGTTCAATATTTTGCTAATAAGGCCAATCTTTCTACCAATTATTTTGGCGACCTGATAAAACAGTTTACGAGCAATTCGCCACAGGAACACCTTAATCAACACATCCTTCAACTTGCGAAAAACCAACTGCGACAAACAACCAAATCTGTAAGCGAAATTGGTTATGAACTTGGTTTTGATTCGGCATCTTACTTTACCCGGTTTTTCAAAAAAGAAACAGGTATTACACCTTCAGTTTTCCGCAATCAGTAAAAAGTGAAACTGATTCCGTAAAACCTGAAAATACAATTGACTAAGCACCCCATATTTTTGTACTGTAATTTAAAAAGTTATATAATGAAAAAAGTAACATTTAAAAACAAAAATTGGAATGTAGCAGCAGTATTGCAATTCCCAAAAGATTTTGACGAAAACAAGAAATATCCAACGATTGTTTGCGCTCATCCAATAAGCAGTTGTAAAGAACAGACCGCCGGAAATATTTATGGAAAAGCTTTCGCAGAAGCTGGATTTGTAACTTTGGCTTTTGATGCTTCCAACCAAGGCGAAAGCGGAGGAAATTTACAATATATTGAAGACCCTGCTTTACGCTTTGAAGATTTCCGATGTGCAGCCGATTATTTGACTACTCTTGATTATGTTGATGAAAACAAAATTGGAGTGATGGGAGTTTGCGGAGGTGGAGCCTATTCTGCCAATGCAGCAATGACCGAACGTAGATTTAAAGCTGTTGGAACAGTTGTGGCAGCCAATTATGGCAGAGTAATGAGAGAAGGAGACTATACAGCAGATTCGGCGATAAAAACCCTGGAAGCGGTTGCCGCTCAGAGAACAGCCCAAGCTCGTGGAGGAGCAGACTTGATTACACAATATATTCCAAACTCTGAAGAAGAAAGAAAGCAGGCAGGAATGGAAGATATTGACATCATTGAAGCGGTTGATTATTATAAAACCCCAAGAGGACAGCAACCAGGTTCGCCAAACAAATTACGTTTTGACAGTTTTGATAAAATTATTGCATGGGATGCCTTTCATCTAGCGGATCATTTATTGACCCAACCATTGCAAATAATCGTAGGCGATAAAGTGGGGGCATTTGGTTCTTACAAAGACGGATTTGAACTTTTTGGAAAGGCAGCTTCTAAAAATAAGAACATCCACGTTGTTCAAGGTGCAAGTCATTATGATTTGTACGACCAACCCAAAGCAACAAGTGAAGCATTGGAAAAACTGATTCCGTTCTTCAAAGAAAACTTATAATAACGTTTAACGAATTTTAAATGCTGAAGCGATTTTAAGAATGGTATCAATCCTCGCTAGCACGACTGTATTATGCAATTTTAACTTTTAGATGTTATTAAAATGTTTAAACCATACGAAGGATTCGTACGGTTGCAGAGCATTAGTAAGACAATTTAATACTAACCGTTCTACTTTTTGTGGAGCGGTTTTTTATTTGGATTATAGTTTTCTGTAAGGAAATAGTATATTTAAATTTTAATTTAATGATTACCCAATCAAAACAACATTAGCGCAATTATATATATTGTATATTGGCAATGTGCAAATTTGGATGTTGTATGCAAGCTTAAACCGAAAAATCCTTAAATATCAAAACTATGAAACAAATATTATTTATTTTACTGACAATTTCAATTTTCTTAACTTCTTGTGATGAGAAGAAACAATCTAAAATGGAGAAGCAAATATTAAATAAAACAGAATTAAAAGACATAATTGGCAAAACATACGAATTCAATTATTCAGACAAATATGTGTATCATATAAAATTTGAATCGGATTCGACAGTTAACTGGAAATTAGTAAAAGGAGAATTTCCGGGAGCAAGAGAAGAAACTGACAAGTATATTTCTACTCAAATAAGTGAAAAAGTGCTTTTTGTTTCCTGGGTTGAAAAAAGTGGATTGGGATATTGTAATATAATGGACTTTAACACAAATAATTTGACAACTCACGCAAGACAAGATAATTCTGTTTTTGTTAATCCCGGTAAATTTAAGGAAGTCAAATAAAGCCTGCATACAACAAAGGTTTTGTGTCAGACGGACTGAAATGCAAAACTCAACGGCAGTTTTTCAATTGAACTTTAGTAATCATATCAGCTATTGTGCTTTGATTTCCCACCCGAACGCAAAGCCCAAACCGTTAGGCCAGTCAGGAAAGCAACCTGCCAACTCAATGTAACGAAAAATAAATTTAACTGAAAATTATAAAAAATAACAATCACAAATTTACATTCTCCACAAAATGATCTCAAATAAAAATTTAGCTAGAATTGCAGGCTTTTGTTACTTAATTGTAATAGCTACAGGGCTATTTTCAGAAGTTTTCGTAAGACAGGCATTAAGAGTGTCAAACGATGCATTAACAACGGCTCACAATATTCAGACTAATGAAATGCTTTTTCGTTGGGGTTTTGTGGCTGACCTAATCAATTTTGTAGTGGGCATACCCACAATATTGATAATCTATCATTTTTTTAAAAAGTCAAATAAAATTATACTGCAAATCGCTTTAGCATTGGTTATTATTCAAACGGCAATTATTGCAGTCAATCTATTAAATCAAATCACACCATTATTGCTATTAAGCAATGACACTTACTTGAATACTTTTCAGCAAAACCAACTCGCAACACTTGCTCTTTTGTCCTTAAATATTCAGGCACAAGGTTATGGAATTGGTTTAGTGTTTTTTGGATTTTACTGTATATTAATTGGATATGTGATTTTTAAAACAAATGCCATCCCAAAAATTATTGGATTAGCTTATGCAATAGCAGGAATATGCTACTTGATCAATAATTTTACAATGTTTCTGTCAAAAGGATTTGTAAATCCTTTGTTCATTTACCTTGCAATTCCGATTTTTTTTGGAGAACTATCTCTTTGTTTGTGGTTACTCATAAAAGGTATCGACATATCAAAACTAGAAAACAAAAGATGAAAATCAATACACTTGAAAATGCCCGAACCATTATACCAAAAATGAGAAGGGCTTGAAACCCGAAACAATACTTTTGAAGACATTTTGTAAGTTTCCCCACTTTCCACAATAAAATAAGTAATACGAAGTCTCCTGACTTCGTATTTTTATAATCTTCCCATCTAAAATACCTCACTCTCGCATTTTCTATCCCCCAACTTTTACCTATATTTGTTTCTATAACGTACACAAATATGCAAAACAAAAAAATACATCAGGGGAGAAATATCAAGCGCTTTCGGGAGATGCTGGGCATCAAGCAGGAGGTTTTGGCTTTTGATCTTGGTGAAGACTGGAATCAGAAGAAAATTTCTCTTTTGGAGCAGAAGGAAACTATTGAAGATCCTTTGTTGAAAAAGATTTCTGAGGTATTGAAAATTCCGGTGGAAGCTTTTCAGAATTTTGATGAAGAAGAGGCTGTAAATGTCATTGCAAATACTTTTGGGGATAACAGTATTGGATATCAGAAAAATGATAATCCTATTTTCAATCCTATTGAGCAGGTACTAAAATTACACGAAGAAAAAATTGCGCTGTACGAAAGAATGCTGAAAGAAAAAGATGAGATGATGGCCAGGCTGGAGCAGCTGATACAGAAATAAAAAACAAAACTAATAACCACCCGTTTATGAAACTCTATACTTTCATAGCAGTACTATTCTTGCTATCTTTCAGCTGTGCAAAAAAAGACAAATACAGTGTCGGCCAGGAATGGAATTACAAAACGCGTCCCACAGAAAAAAGCTCCACCCTTAAAATTTTAAAGATTGAAGAATATCCTGAAACCGGAAAAGTGATTCATATTTCCATCAGTGGTTTGAAGATGAAAAATCCTGCCAGCCCTACAGGGTATGCAGAAAACCTCAGCCATCTTCCCATATCGGAAGAAGCTTTGAACAAAAGTGTCACCAGTCTGAAAAAGGAGACTTACAAAAACCCTGACTCCCTTGAAATGGATGGATATTCTTACTGGAAAAAAGAGTTTGATAATGGAAATGCCGGGATATTTACCATTCAAGTTTCTGAGATTATAAGTACCATGGAAAAATCTATTGTTGCAGGGGATTATACTAAATAAAATTCGATACTTCAATACCTTTTTTCACCTATATAATCGCAACAACATATTAATGAAATCAAGAATTCTCTTTCTTCTTATGATTCTAATTTCTTATAGCTGCTCACTAAATAAATATGGCAATGTTCCTGTTAGAAATGAAATTAATCTTTCCTTTAAAAGCTTTAATGAAATTAAAAATGAAGAAGTTGATAAAGAATCAAAAGATATTACTCTTGGATATTTTTGGGGAATTGGAGAAGATATTTATCCCGCTTTTCAAAAATATAAGTTTGAAATCCCCAGATCATATCAACGAAACGAAAACAACTTCATTCTTAAAGTAGATTATTTTTTCACCAAAGATAAGCAAGTCAAATTCAAGTCTTATGAATGGAATGAAAATGAAAAAATTGAAACTTCGAATGAAATGTTTAACGAAAAATTCCACGAAATAAAAAAATATATAACTGAAAATCTTGGAAAACCATCCCTTGAAATATATGAAGATTTAGAAAAATCTAAAGAAGAAACGGTAAGAGATGATGTAAAATGGCAAAGTAAAAATTTGAACGCCTACTTATTTCGTTTCAGAGGAAAAGGTGGATTTGATCAAATACGTTTGGCAATTTATTGTGATTAAGAATATTGTTATGAACAGAAAAACATTAATAAAATAAAGCTATACATGAAAAAAAAATTACTATTAGGAATATTGTTCTCTGTTTCAATTTCTTTTCACATTAAAGCTCAGGATTTTCCACAAAAATTTGAAAAGGAATTTTGCACTTGTTTATCTGGTAAAACAAATTATACTGATGAAACATTTAAAACTTGTTCCTATGAAGTAATGTCAAAACTTCAGAAAGATTTTGAAAACTTCCATAACAGCACAGCTAACAAAAACAGAAATGATTTCATGAAAGACCTTATGATCAGATTAATAAATAATTGTGATCCTTTCTATATTCATATGGCTGATTTAAAGAAAACAGGAATGGACAAGTTTAGAAATGATTACAAAGAAATAAGTATCGATTCTCTAAAAAATAAATTTACTGAAACAAAGCTCTTAGCTGATTATTGGGAAATAGCCAACTGGTATTTTGCCCATAATGAAAATGAACAGGCTGAAAGGATGTATAAAGAAATTTTAAAAAATGAACCTGATCAAGTAGAAGCTGCTTATATGTTAGGTGCTCTTTATGATGAATTGGGAAAATACAAAGAGGCAAAGGTATTATATGACAAAGTGTATGAAAGTACAGGAAATATACAGTATAGATTATATTCGGAAATGGACTTGAAAAAGGTAAATAATAATTAAATTCATCAGAAATAAAACGCAGACCTTTTCATTTTTCTTATAAATTCGGATAGAATCATAATATATTACTGGATAATTTAAATGCTCTACAAGAATTTATATTAAATTCTTTTTTGATATTTTCGTAGCAATCAATACAATCACATCATATATGGGAATAACAATTCATTTTGAAGGACGACTTAAAAATGAAGAAAGCTACAATACATTAGTAAAAAAAGTAATTGAGTTTTCATCATTTCAAGAATGGGATCATTTTCAATTTGAAAATGAATCTGTAACTCTGAAAAGAGTAAAAGACGAAGAAAATGTAAACTATGAAGGTCCTACCAAAGGTGTTCATATACAACCTCACGAAAATTCAGAACCCTTAATTTTCGAGTTTGATAAAGATTTGTACATTCAGGAATTCTGCAAAACACAATTTGCATCCACTGAAATACACATAAAAATAATTGAATTACTTAAGATTTTAAAAGAATATTTCGAATGTCTCAATGTTGTTGATGAAGGAGAGTATTGGGAAACAAAAAATTATGATCAACTAGAAGAACATTGGGAAAACTTCTATATAGCCATGGATAGAACAATTCAGGAAAATAGCAGTTTGCAGGGGCCATTCAAACTTAAAAGTGGCAGAATCATTGATCTGATGTAACCCAATATTATAACCACACGAAAGAATTCTTGCAGCAACGGGGAACATTCAACAGTCTCTAAAAAAATAAGAAACCCGAAGTCCGGACTTCGGGTTTCTTATACCTATGCAATTTTCAATTACTCTGAATTTGGAAAATTTAAGGAACTCAGTATAACTGATCATTTAAAGTGAATACTGATCCATTTAATACTGCTGTAATAAATACTTTAAAATATCTGTAGTAGTCACAATACCTTTTAGGTCGCCATTTTCTACCACAGGAACAGAATGAAAACTATGTTCGGATAAAATCTCTGCTACCTCTTTTATGGTAGTATCAGGATTTACAGTGAGAGGAGCTTTTGTCATCACCTGCGAAATAGTAAATACGTCGTATACCACTGCTGACACAGGAACATCTTCCGCATCATCCGATTGTTCTACATCCGCATAGCTGATTTTTAATAGATCACTATAACTTAATACTCCTAATAACTTTTGATTTTCGACAACCGGAATATGCCTGATTTTATTTTTTTTAAATAAACTTTCAGCCTCATACAATGATTGTGTAAGATTAAGTGTAATCAGTTCTTTGGTCATAATTTGGGAAATCGGAACTCTTTGTTTCATACCATTTTTGTTTAAATTATTGTGAAAATTTACAATGAAAAACGAACCCTAAATCCCTTTTTCATACTCAAAGTTAGCGAAGAAACACCCGCCTTATCATACAATTACGGCTGATATTTATCAATTTTTTCCGTTGTATGATATGTTATATATCATGGTTGCATTTTTGTGATTTTTTAAAGGATTTTCTAACTTTAATGAATCATTTTCAATACCTTACCAAAAATCAACCAATTTTTTGCATGCAGGCAAAGCAGATCTTGATGCTGCAGGAAAATATCTCTGACTGACCAAAAGCATTTGGTAATTCTCTTCAACTTTTTCCTATCTTTAAACCACAAATATTCGCTTAAAACCGGTATTAAAAATAAACCTGAATCACTGAAAGAAAGTCAAACAGAACCCAACACTGAAACGCATGCCATTGAAAACAAAATTATTATTCCTGTTATTTTTAAGTTCACTGCTCGCCCATGCACAAACGCTTAACTTTAAAAGTCTCGCCAATATGTCTGTGGGCAGAGGTGCTGCAACCAGTGTTATTGTGGATGATAATATCTATGTGATCAATGGATATCAGGAAAGCGGAGGTACTGCCAATTATATTGAAAAGTATAATATTACCGATAATAAATGGAGTGTTCTCACTTCTACTCTCAGTCCCAAAAAATTTGCTAATTCGGAGACTTACAATAATAAAATTTATATTTTTAACGGTTGGGGAAACAGCCACCTGGAAATTGTAGACCTTGCCACGCATAAGGTAACGAAAGGAGCTGTTAACCGTTCCTATACAGGAAATGCAGGTTCTGCCATTCATAATGGCAAAATATATGTGTTCGGCGGAAGCGGACTCAACGGCGCTGCAACTACTGTATTTTCTGACAGATTCCAATATTACGATATTGCTTCCAATACATGGCATCCATTACCGGATATGCCCACCGCCAGAGAAGCAAAAGGCAAAATAGTGAACGATAAGCTTTATGTCATTGGTGGTTTCAACGGTACTTCATCCCGCCTGATCAATGTTTATGATCTCAACACCAATCTGTGGACCGATCAATTTACGATGCCTGCCGGGATATCCGGACATTCATTAGCGGTATCCGGTGATAAGATTTTTATTGCCGGGGGTTACAATAATCAAACTTTTCTGGCCTATTTCGATACGGCAACCAACAAATTCCATCAGTTGTCATCCAATATGGTTCCCCGAAGACATGCTGCAGCGGAAGTATATAACAATAAATTATACATCATCGGCGGAAGTACAACGTCTATAACGAAATCAGCTATTAAAAGTATACAAGCAGCCGATATTACTGAGAATGCCCTCTCTTCAAATACAGCCAGTGAAGATCATGAGACTAAAACAAGAGTGTATACCAATGCACAAAGAGACGGCTTTATCATCAGCAATAAAAATAACAGCAATCAATTTGAATTTACCGTTTACTCCTTAGATGGAGACGTGATCAGCAGGGGCTTTGCCTATTATAACAAAAATATAGATTTATCTAAAGTACAGAGAGGAACTTATATTTTTAGTTTTAAAGATGAGAAAGGGGTTTTGCAGAAGATTAAAATTTACAGATAATAATCAATATTTTTAAAGATGATCGGAAGTCTGAAGGTTTGGGACATCATCATAGATAGATTACATAAATAGATTAAATAAAAAAACAGACAATCAAATTATGATCGACACACAAATAGTAAAAGAAATTATTGAAAAAGAAATTAGCACTGATTTCGAAATGTCAAATTATTACGACACTGAGAAGTATATTATCATTTTTTGGAAGCATAAAAAGTACGATGCAGATGACGAACGAGGGATAATTGTTGGGCCTGGTCCTATACTTTTTGATAAACAAAGTAAAGAATACAGATTATTAGGATCTGCAGAATGGTTTTATGGAGATTATGTAGATGCTATCCCAAGGACTGAAGAAAGTGAAGAACATTGGAAAGATTATAACTATATCATGGGGCTGTTGGATGACGAGGAAGACAATGCTGGTTATACAGAATTATTAATTGAAAATATAAAACAAAAAATTGTAAAACGAAAGTTTGCAAACTATGAAGAAATTGATTTTCTTTCTATCCTAACAGGAGCAAGAAGATATAAAAGTCCTTTTGACCCACAAAATTTTGGTGAAAATTATCATGATGCAGTTATTCTGACTTTTGACAATACGATAGCTCAAAAAAAACTTGTTGAAATCTGGAAAAGTATTGATTTTAAATATGAAATCATTTCCCCAACAGAATTATTGTTATGGAAAATAAAAGCAGCTTAAAATGATTGAAAACATTAAAGATTTAATCCCAAAAGATAAAAATGATTTATCTACAGCTGAAAAATACAAAATATAAACAATGAGAAAATATATTATTTCAGGTATTTTAATTTTATTTTTTCAGGCATTCTCTGCACAGATAAACACTGAGCTTATTAAAAAGAATGTCACTGAAAATCCACAGGAAAATTTTTATAAACTTTTAGATGTATTCAAATTAAATCCTTCTGAATTGACGCAGGAGCAGTTGAATCAATTGTATTATGGAAGTAAATTCATAAAAATTGATTACACCATTGGAAATTATAACAGTGAATCCGGTACATTCTGGAAACCTGCTCAAAAAAGACTATCAAAAAGTAAAGCGGAAAAAATGCTTGCTGAGGCAGAATCAAAATACGCCATCAATCCTCTTAATAAAAATTTACTGGATGATATGATGAATATTTACCGCGCACTTGATGATCATAAAAAAAGAGAATTATGTGCTAAGCAAAAAGATGTAATCATTCAAACGATAGAAAAAAGTGGTGACGGGAAAAGTGAAGAGACTGCAATTTGTGTTTTAACCCCTGGTGAAGTTTTACAACAGCTTGAAAACCTTGCTACCTCAGGACCAAGAGCTGAATTCAGTCAGAAAATGAGACAACTTTCAGACGGAAGCATTCTAACCATTTATAAAATTGGAGACAGAGAAATATTTGTAAAATTAGTGGGCGGATATTTTTTTTAAATGGCATTCTACTAATAGTATAAAAACAATAACTTGCAACCGTAAAAAACACTATGATTAAAATGAATTTAAATTTTAGTCTTGCTAAAATTGATGAAGCTATCAGAAAAAACTCAAAAAGAAGTTCTATGATATTAGATTTAGCTAACACTTCTTCATACACGAGTGATGGAAAATTATTTTATGGAAGAGAGTTTAAAAATCGAATTGAGGTTACAAGAATAAAAACTCTTTTTTCAAAAGTTCTTCCCACCCTAATTATTGTTTTTAAAAAGAACGATTTTCAAAATCCTAATTTAAGATTAAGTTTTTTCGGATATATATGGTTTTCAATTCTCTTGTTTATATTTTTGTTTGCTTTTATCAAAAAAATTATCGATCCGGACTTTCAAGGAGATCTTGTATTAGTTGCACTTTTAACAGCCTTTTTTTACTCATTATTTGGGATAGAATTCTATCTCACTAAAAAAGTTTTTAATAGACTCAAATTAAGAATCCGAGACTAAAATATGATGTATATTATCAATAGAATAGTTAACAGCTGAGTTTATTTCTATCATTCAAATCCCAGAGTTTATAAATTACATTACAATAAACCAGAAGACTTTCAGAAATATTCAGGAGTAAAACATCCATACAACAACATGAAAAAAGCATTTGAATTTCTCACCCATTTAAAAGAAAACAACAACCGGGAATGGTTTGCCCAACATAAATCAGAGTACGATGTCATTGTAAAAGAAAACAAAGCTTTTTTTACTCAGATCTATCATGAACTTCAGGAGCATGACCAGCTTAAGGGAATTCATATTTTCAGGATTTACAATGATGTTCGTTTTTCCAAAGACAAGACACCCTATAAAACCAACTTCGGAGTGGGATATTCCCGTTCAAAACCTATGCTGAGAGGCGGATATTATATTCAGCTGGAACAGGGCAACAGTTTTGTAGGAGGCGGTTTTTGGGGTCCGGAAGCCAAAGATTTACTTCGTATCCGTAAAGAATTTGAAATCAGCAGTTCAGAAATTGAAAAAATTATCTCTGATAAGACTTTTATACAATATTTTGGAGAACTCAAAGGTGATGCTGTAAAAACAGCACCTCGTGGTTTTGATAAAAATCATCCGGCTATAGATTTAATCCGAAAAAAGCAATTCGTTGTGATGCGGAAATTTACAGACAAGGAGGTTTTATCAGACAATTTTCAAAAAGAAGCACTGCAAACCTTACTTGCCATGAGGCCTTTTTTTGATTATATGAGTGAAATTCTGACCACGGATTTGAACGGAGAACCTTTATTTTAAAATTTATTTATAATAGACTTTATAAAGCAAAACCGTGAAATTTCTCCTTTTAATATTTTTTTTTCTATCAATTACAGAATGTCATTCACCCCAGAAGGTTGAAGCTGTCAATCCGAAACATACATTTGAAATTGTTAAAGCAACAGATTCAACCTCCTTCATACATTGGACTGATGGAAGAAATACGTTCAGTTCTTCCATGCCGATAAACAACTATTATCTTGATCATAAAACATCTTTACAATGGAGCAATGATCAATACATGTGCCTTAGACATTCCAACGGAAGTGATACATGGACAGATTTACTTTTACCCTTTAACAGCAATAGAGTTCAATGGTATGAAAACGCTCTGGCTTATGACAAAGTGAACGGTATTGTTATTTACGAAACAGATTCTCTTCCTTACAAATTAGTTGCAGAAAATATTACAGGAAATAGAAAAGAGTTCCTGGGAGAAAACTGGGAAAACTGCTCCAGTATCTTCCCTCATTATTGTATTGACAGTATTCATATTGAAAACAAAGAACTTTATGTAAATTGGACTTTACCCAACAAAATAGATAAGCCCAACAAAGCTGAAGTACAAAAAATTAAGCTAAAACTTTAAAACCAGTCTATGAAAATAAAAATTCTTCTCATTTTTTTATTCTTCGCCAATGTTTTCAAAGCACAAATCACGGAGAAAATAACCATTCCCAATGGCGTAGTTTATCATTATACAGATGATAAAATCAACGAAAAAGTAAAAAAATTGCTCACCAAAAGCCTTACCAATACCAACAGTTATGATATTCTGGGGAATAATTTAATTATAGGACCAACTCTGTGGAAGAGATTTAAAAATATAGAAAACTTAAAAAGTATCCCTGATAGTTTGATTTTCTATATAGATGATGTGGAAATTGAGGGGAAAATGGCCAAGAAACCGGATGACTCAAAAAAGATATGGAATGAATTTAAGAAAGATGTTTCTGGAAATTATCAGATTAGAAAAGCCAATGAAGATGAATTAAAATATTATTGGTCTACCATTTCATTTGACATCGAAGAGCCTTTATTCATTCTGCAAACCGAAAACCAGCGTTATATTTTAAACTTTCTAAAAAAAAATCAGACATTATTCTGGCTTGATGAGTTCCCGTATAAAAACTCTTACAATAATCCTATTGATAACGGAACCTATACAACGGAAGGAACAATTAAAACCTATAAAAATGGTAATGAAGTGTATGTTACCGATAAAGGAAACAGAGAAACTAAACTGGAAAAGGTCATATTTTTGACCGGTGATTCTGAATTAAAAGCGAATTCTTCCATTGAGGATATTAAGTCTGTTATTGACAAAACCAACAAGATATTTGAGAATTTGTTTAAAAATTCCAAAAGTGAAGGAAAAATAATGGTACAATTTGAATTAGGAAAAAAGCAAAATGACATTCAGTTTGCAGTTAAAGATGATCTGGATCTGGAAATTATGAAAGAATTCGAAAAACAGGTAAATAAAGAAAAGTATCCCAATTCGAAAAAAGATACCATCAAGTTCCAGCTGCTTTATAAGGTTAATTCTTACAACGAAACCGAATAAACTTTCTTTTTATTCTATTTTCGCTATCTACTTATTTGTAATTTAGCCGCTGAGAAAAAACAAAACCCATGAAACTGTATATTTTATTTGCCTTTCTTTTTATTTCAAGCATAGTAACTGCACAAGAAAAAGAATATCCATCCATCAAAAAAGGAGATTTTCCGGAAGGTATTTATATGACTTTAGAAGATGTTTTAAATAAAAAGCCTTCTTCAACCGAAGAGGTCTATTTCAAAGCCTGTGAAAAGTGTGATTCTCTTGATATGCCGGAAAAAGCATTCTTTTATTTCAAACAAAAAAATAAAAGAGTAAAAATCCCATTAGCTGTTTCGCATAAAGGAGAAATGTATTTTCAGACTTATCGGAAATATACCAACAAGAAAGACAATGGATATGATCCTGACCAATATTCAAGATTTTGCAAAGTTTTAAACTATGGAAGATTCATTTATTTTGAAGAAAACATGAAAGGCTTATGGTCCAAGGCTTTTTTGGGAGCATTAAGTCCTCTTACCTACTCTATCAATGGGAAAACCAAAGGAATTGTTTTAGATTTAGACAATAAAGAATTTAATATTCTGCAAAATTGTGATGATTTAAATGATTTCCTATCCAAACACGATATTCCTGAATTCCAATGTAATTCAGAAACCTTTACCATTGGAGATTTGAGAACAAAAATTGAAGAAATCAATCTGCCTTATCGATAATATTAAGTATCCGTACATGTTTATAATTCCCATGAAATTCAAAGTTTTTTTACTCTCTCTTTTATTATTTTCCCTAAAAGTTTTAGCCTGCAAATGTAATGGCGAACCCACTTTAAAATCTTCGTTTGAAAATGCTGACTTTGTATTCATTGGTGAAGTATATGATATCTCAGAAGTGCCTTCAGGGTTTAAAACTGTCCAAAACATTCTAAGCAAAATCAAAATAAATAAAGTCTACAAATCAAATGACTATGGAGAATTCTATCAGCAGACAGCAACTCTTTTTGGATCTCCACTTCATTCATGTAATGTTCTTTTTACCCGGAAGGGAAAATATCTGATTTTCGCCTATGAGGAAAAAGATACCGGATTTCTCCTCTCCGATCATTGTTTCTTACAAAAAAGATTAGACGAACTTTCTTCTGCAGAATTACAAGAACTGGCATCTCTAAGTTCTCAGTATAAAAAATTATCTGAAAATTCCGATACATCCAATCATGCTGAACTTACAGATTTGATTGTGGACGACTCCAATCAATCCGACAGAGAAATTAAAGAACAAAAAAAAGAAATATCAACGCTCAATCAACAGAATAACAGGTACAAAACAATCATTTATATTTCCACTTTTGTGATTGTTATGCTTCTCACGGCTTTAATCATCTTACGCAAGAAATCCAAACGTTAAAATACCTCAGACCTGTCTTAATGAATAAGAAGAAAGCAATATATTTGTTCTGAAAACGATATCATGAACAAAGAAATTATTTCTCTATTGAGATGAAAAATCAAAGCTTTACACCGAAAATAATCTGTCATTTTCTTCTTTCCATCCTGCTTTTCTCTTGTATATGCTGCACAGAAAAAATAAAGGAGAACAACCGTTTTGTTACCTATCAGGTGAATCCTGAGAAACAAAATATACGGTTGTATTGGAAAAATAATAAAGGGGAAATTCTTAAAAGTCTTGATCATCTGAAGAATGATGTTCAAGCTAAACAAGAAAAATTAGTATTCGCTATGAACGGAGGTATGTTTGAGCCAGATAACTCTCCAAAAGGGCTGTATATTGATAATTCTAAAATTACAGAAAAGAAAATCCGTTATCAGTTCAAAGGGAAGTATTTTGAAAAAATATAACATGAAAAAAGTCATTGCAGCTACATCCCTGGTATTAGTTCTTACACTTTACAACTACCCTGTTTATGATGACAAAAAAATAACATTTGCTATTATTTTTCTTTGTTTTGTTGTTCTTGTATTTTCCATTGCTAAACTCTATTCTCCTGAAGAAAAAGGTTATGATACATTTGAAAAGGAAATGGATAGCCTGCATACATTTGATGGTATCTTTCAATACACAAAAGATGGATTTTATTTCAGGCAAAACAGCGGAACAGAATTTATAAAATGGAATGAAATAATCTCTGTGTACTCATTTACGATTCCTTCTCCATTTGATAAAAAACAATCCGGACTGGAAATAATCACCAATGAAAAATGTTATGAATTTGATCATAAGGTAACCTCAGGAATAGTAAAATTAACAGATCAACTTTCCTCGAATCTTCCTACCTGGGAACTGGATTCGCTATCGGTTAGTATTAATAATTTAGGACTTGAGAAAACGAAGCTATATGAAAAAAAGACTTGCTTAAAGATTGATAATTATGCCCATCACCATTAAAATAAAAAATAAAACCAACTGGCTTGTAACCATTATATTGGGCTTAGGATTGCTCCTACTTACTTTTATTATCCTGATTATTATTCCTCTTACAAGCCTTCAGGAGGAAGGTTTCTTTTTTATTTTACATTATATTTCATTTACAGCTCCCTTTGCAGCATTTTTTATACTATTCTTGTATATCTGGTTATGGAATACCTTTGGAAAAACAATACTTATTATTGAACCAGAACAAATAACAGTACGATATAAAAACAAGTTATTTGCAAGCCCAAAAACTTATGTAAAAAAAGAAATTGATCAGATTCAGATAAAAGATTTTCAGATAGAAAAATATAAATTCGGGGTTCGCTATCACTTTTCTCTGAGTGGCTCAACCTATTCTGTTGTTTTTATACAAAATGGCAACGAAATAAGAGTTGTAGATTGGATTACCGACACCAAAGCTTATGAAATAACAGATGAGATAAAAAAAATGTGGTATTAAAAAATGTATAATCCAACCCGAAGAAATAGAAATATTGGAACTAAAAATCAAGGACATGGTCAAAATAATAAATTGACAATTTCCTCTCCTTATGGTGATCTCAAGTCTTTTTATGAAAAGCTTACTGATTACCAAAAAGAAATACGACTTATCAACAATCATGAATTTGTATTTATAGTTGAAAGTACCCGTAAAAATTCAATTCATTCTTGTTCCATCAATGATATTCAAAAAATCATTGAGAACATACCTGCAAAAGATTATGGAGAATTAAAGTATATCATTTTAAGGCAGCCTAAGCGGAAGGAAGAAATACTTTCACCGGTTTGGGGAAGATTAATTTATAGTTACGACTTCGAAAATGAATACTTTCCTGCCATCATTCTGGATGCTATTGATTTGGAAAAACCATTATCATGGCCCAAAAAGCAGACGATAGAAAATCAACAGGAGTTTGAACGGTTAAAGACAGATGGTCATACTTTTACGGAAACAAAAAGAAATTTCATAGCAGAATTCCAACCTCAAAATATTAGAAATACTCAGCTTTATAGAACTCTGCCACATGAATTTGGACATTATGTTCATTATTTGGAAGTTGTTGAAAGGCCAGGATATAAGGATAATGAAGAAGATATAGATTATGATGCAAAGGACAAAAGAACGGATCTTTATTTCCTGATTCCCAAAAGTGAAAAAGAAAAATTTGCTCACACTTACGCTGAAAAATTAAAAAACAAACTTACTAAAGAAGATAAGATACCTTTTGATCCTATAATTGATGATAAAAACTATGATAAAAAAGACTGATCAATCCAAGCACCGTATCTGTGTTTCAAAGATAAAAAGAACTGCTATTAAGCCTTACGATGCCTTTGAATGGACAAAGCTGTATGAAGACAACCAATCATTTTTCAATACATATCCTGACATACCTATTGAACTTAATGATGAAGAACTTCTAATTTGTTCAACCATCATTGACTCCAATAATTATAGTATTCTGAGCACACAAAAACTCATCACATCCGAAAACGGTATCTTAGAATCCGGTCTTATTATGCATGCAAAAAATGAGTTGTACGGAAACTTTAAAGGACACGGAAATGAGAAACTCACTTTTGGAAAAATCATAGTGGAGCATGAAAAAGTTATAAAATATTTTATTGAGACAGGAAAAGCATCCATGATTATGATTTATGGTGTTACAACATTAATTCAAATTAAATAGAATCCTCTTCATCTAAACATTAATAAATAGTTTTCACATTCCAGATAGCATTATAACACCCAAAAATTGTCTTATAAAAAAAAATGAAATAAAACATATTTTAACCTGTATCGTTTTATTGCTTGCAGCACATTCTCTTCCTTCACTGAAAAAAACTGGAAAAGTTATTCTCCACTTATGAAAAAAATAATAAGTTTATCGAATGAATCACTCGGAAATTCAACTTCCAACAGTGAGCAAAAAAAATATTCCGTAACAGGCAGATTCTAAACTCCAATATATATTTTCTGAAAAATTATAAACTGAATAAAGGCAATCTGAGCTTCATATTCAGTAACAATGGTTTTTATTTTAACATCCATTGATATTTTTTATTACTTTTATCTCACACAAAATCAAACCACAAAATATAATCTATGCCTCATTTTATTATAGATTGTTCACAGGATATTCTTCAGCAGAGAATTCCCGATGAATTGATGGATGCCGTTTACGAAGCGGCTGACGCTACTGGTTTGTTTGCTCCCAATGATATCAAAATAAGAATCCAGCCTTATAAGTATTACAGATTAGGGGAAGGCAAAAAAAATTTTCTGCATGTATTCGGGTACATCATGCAGGGACGAAATACAGAACAAAAAGCCCATCTGTCAAAACAAATCAGTATCCGGCTTTCAGAATTGCTGCCTGATATTTCTTTTCTTTCTGTAAACATTAGTGATTTCGAAGCAGCAACCTACAGCAACAAAGCACTCATCAATCCTGAAAACATTAATAAAGACCGGCATTTCGGATTATAGCACCTTCTTAAAACCTACAAAATATTAATACTATGAGCCTAAAAACATTAGTCAACAAAAGCGTACAGTACAACAACTGGGTAGTCAATAAATACATTGACTGGTTATCCACAAAGTCTGACGAACAGCTGAATCAGGAGACAATCTCCAGTTTCCCGACTATCTTAAAAACCCTGCATCATATCTGGCAGACCCAGGAATACTGGTGGAGCCATATTTCAGAGAATAATGATTTTGATTTTACCCAAACGACAGAAACCAGTAGTAAAGAAGATATTTTTAATGCGATAAAAAACAATTCTCAAAAACTGGTGGATTATGTGGAAAGCTTATCTGAAGAAGATCTTGCAAAAAATGTAAAGATAGAATCCCAATGGTTTCAGTGCAATTTTTCAAAATACGAATATATCCAGCATGCTATTCTTCACGGAACATATCACAGAGGACAAATTGTAACAATGGGAAGAAATATCGGAATCACGGATGCACCCATGACCGATTTTAATTTCTGGAATATTTACAAAGATCAGCAATAAAACCAATCAATTTGTGGATAAGTCTGATAAAGAATTTCACATCATCAACTTAAACATTATTAAATTACTGATTTAAAACAATTTAAATTAAAAACAAACCGTTATCCACATTTCAAAATATCTGTGGATAACTTTTCACCATTCAACTTACTCCTGTGGATAAACTATGGATAACTTTTTAATTCATTAAAAATAATACCATAATCACCTGTATTTCTTTAATTTACAATAAATGTAAATTTTCGAAAAATTTCCACAATACAAGATCATGTTGATAAGTTTTGTGGATAACTTATCCGCATTTTTAGGGTGAGTCTCCATTTATCTGCGGTAACAATTCTTATATGATCACTGCGATTTGTAAATTTGATTTATAATAACCAATACTCACAATTTTAAATGGAAAAACACACAGTATCATCAGACGGTCAGAAAATCTGTTACAAAGAATCCGGAAGCGGAAAAACAACCCTAATCTTCATTCATGGATGGCTTGGGAATACTGAATGGTGGGACGCTCAGCAAAAATATTTAAACAGTCAGTATCACATTGTACAAATGGATCTCGCAGGGCACGGAAAATCCGATTCCTCAAGAAAGGAATGGACGAGCGCCGGATATGCTGATGACATTAAAGCAGTTGCCGATACTGTGAAATCAGATGCAATCATTCTTATAGGACATTCTATGTCCGGCGCCTATGTACTTGAAGCTTCTTTGAAAATACCAAAGGTAAAAGCTCTGATTCTGATTGATACCCTGAAAAATCTGGAAGAAGCTTTTACAGAACAACAGGCTGAAGAAATTTTATTCACACAGTATATGAAGGATTTTAAATATGCGGTGGAAAACTTTTTGCCGCAATACCTGTTTGTTGAGCAGACTCCTGCTGACGTAAAAGAAAGACTGCAGTACGAATTTCTTCAGAATAAGCCTGAACTAGCCATCAACCTTCTCAGACCTCTATATAAAACGGATTTCAATACCATTGCGAAACAAGTTCAAATACCAGTTATTGCCATCAATTCTGATGCTTCTCCTACTGATCTGGAAGCAAACCGTAAATATTTGAAAAACTGTGATTATGTTATTATCGAAGGAGTCGGACATTATCCTATGCTGGAAAAACCGGATGAATTCAATGTTATTTTAGATAATGTTCTGAAAAGACTCATTTGAATTATATGATAACTAAAAAATGGAAAACCATGGCTAAAGCAAATAAAACTACCGAAACAGAAGTAAACGTAACTGATTTCATTAACTCATTTGTAGAAAAAAATGAAAAAAAATCGGATAGCTTTCAATTAATACAATTGATGAGCGAATGGTCGGGATTTGAGCCTAAAATGTGGGGACCAACCATTATCGGATTTGGAAGTTATCATTATAAATATACAAGCGGACATGAAGGTGATATGCCGCTCATCGGCTTTTCACCACGTAAAGCAGAGTTTTCACTGTATGTTTATTCGCCTACCGAAGAAAGCAAGCGGTTATTGGATGACTTTGGAAAATTTAAAATGGGAAAATCCTGCATTTACATCAAGAAGCTTTCTGACATCAATATTGACACCTTAGAAAAAATATGTAGGGCAACCATTGCTTATTTAAATGAAAATCATGAATGTGCCTGTAAAGAAAATAATGTAAGCTGATTAGTCATAAAATTTCTTCTCCAATTCAAAAAACTTCCCGAAATTAGCGGTCTGTGCGTTAAATACTATTCAATGAAATAAAAATTTAAATTACAACATACAGCAAAACTTAGTATAAGTTTTCTTCGGGGCAGGGTGCAATTCCCTACCGGCGGTTACAGTCCGCGACTCCTTTCTTCTGAAAGGACTGATCTGGTGAAATTCCGGAACCGACAGTTAAAGTCTGGATGGGAGAAGAAAATGAGATGACCAATAAGATTCCTTATGGATTCTTGTTGCGTTGTATTTCATTTCCATGTACCGAAGAGTATTTTAACTTTTAAAAGTAAAATAACATGGAAAAATTATTAGAACAATTCGGAGCTAGCTCCAGAGAACGTGTAGAAAAAGCACTTCAAACATTACAAAAGGGAAAAGGTATTCTTTTAGTAGATGATGAAAACCGTGAAAACGAAGGTGACATCATCTTTCCCGCTTCCACGATTACAGAACAGGACATGGCACTTCTAATCCGCGAATGCAGCGGGATCGTCTGCTTATGCATTTCTGAAGAGAAAAGCCGCCACCTCAACCTTCGCCCTATGGTGGAAAACAACAATTCAAAAAATCAAACTGCCTTTACCATTTCCATTGAAGCCAAAGAAGGTGTGGAATCAGGGGTTTCAGCAAAAGATCGTGTAACCACAATCAAAACAGCGATAGCATCAGGCGCACAGGCAGAGCATATTGCAAGCCCCGGGCATGTTTTCCCACTGATTGCCAGAAAAGGTGGCGTATTTGAAAGACGTGGACATACTGAAGGAAGTGTAGACCTTGTAAAAATGGCCAACCTGGGTGACGATGCTGTACTTTGCGAACTGACTAATGAAGACGGTTCTATGGCAAGACTTCCGGAAATTACAGACTTCGCTCTCAAAAAAGGGATGAGTGTGGTGACCATCGAAGATATTTATGCTTACCGTAAATTGGTAATGAGCAACTAGATCTAACTATTTTTTTAACGCACAGACCGCCTGTTGAACCGATCAACAGGCGTTTTTATTAAAAATCCAACTAAAAACCAATTAATTTGATAATTGAATACCATTTTTTATTTACATTTAACAAAAAATTTTGACTATGAGAAAATCTTTACTCCTTTTACTAGGAGCATCTGCCATGTTTTCAGCGCAGATTACGCTTACAAAAGCAGCCAATGATCCTATTTCCGGAAATATTGTTAATTACAACAATACAACCGGCACCGTAAACAATTCTGCAACAGGAGCCAACGCTACATTCTCAAACGCAGGACTTACGATGGGGGCCGCATCACAAACAACCTATTCAACTCCTTCTTCTACTGAAATAGCAACTTTCCCGGGTTCTAATCTCAAAATGGTAGACGGCTCAACAACCGTTTATTACAAAAGTTCATCCACTAAACTGGAAATTACAGGAATTGTAAATACACAGGCAACTTTAAACTTTAATGTGGATAACGGTACTCACATTAATTATCCAACAACTTACGGACCAGCACAAAACGACACCGCCAAAGGAACTTTCTCCTCATCTTCTGCCAGCGGATTGTTCAGTGGTACAATGACTGCCATTGCTGATGCATATGGAACTTTAATTATAGGCAATCAAACATACAGTAATGTTCTCAGAGTAAAATTCACACAGAATTTAAATCTGTATTCATCTCTGGACGTTACTTATTCCAACCCTATCGGAGCAATAACCAATACAGCATATTCTTATTACGATGCTTCTCACAGGTATGCCCTGCTTAGTTCTACAAGCGGAAATATCAGCATTCCAGTGTTGAGTATCAACCAGAATGTAAAAACTACATTTGCATTAAGTGAGACATTCCTGGCCGTAAACAATGCAGCCAAAAAAGAAAACCTAGTGGTTTATCCTAATCCTGCACAGGATTTTATCGGTTTCAAAGGAGATACAGATCATTATTCCAAAGCAAATATTTACAGTCTGGATGGTAAACTGGTTAAAACTTCAGATGTAAAATCCGGAAATATACAGATCTCAGATCTTCCTCCAGCATCCTATTTCATTCAGGTCAGTGGAAAAAATGCTGCAGATACAAAGAATACGAAATTCATCAAGAAATAATAAAACAAAATCCCCGCTCCTACAAATGAGCGGGGATTTCTTATTAACATTCAAATTAGCATCTAAAAGGTAGCTGCAGGAGCTGTTTCGTTATTAAGCTTTCGCTGAATTTCTGTTTTTTTCCCTTTCGAGAAATCATAACTCAGCCCTAATACAAACATGGATTTATTGTTCATAATCTGTGTATGAACTTTATAATCTACCAGGCTTTCCGATAAACTTTTTGTTTTATACTCTGAAGGCATTCCTATCCAATACATACCTGTGGAAAACGTCCAGCTTTTGTGTTTATAGCCCACAAAAATATTATTTTGGTTTTCATTCGTATTCAGGAATGCTCCACTAAGGCTATACACCGGAATATTGAACTGGTACTGAACAGAGAAAGATTTATATTCTGAAGAAAGCGAAAAATAATTTCCCAAATAATCATTCTTTATCAAAACACCTTTACTTGTTTTCACAGTTTCGGAAGTGGGTGTAATCACAGCTTTTATAACCAAAAGGCTATTCCCGAAAGGTTTATAAGAACCTGTTAACTGAACCCCATATCTCTGAGCATTTTTCCCATTTTCATAAGTCAGGGCATATCCATTCAATACTTCATCCTGAACATAGTACTGATTGATCACCCTGTTGGTATATCGGTAAAATAAACCTGCATTAAAATCAAAATACTTATTATTAAAAGAATAGATAAGGTTATTAGAAAAGACCTGTTGGGATTTTAAAAAAGGATTCCCCCTCTGAACAATATTAGGTACCAATTGTACCACATTACTACTCAAAGCATTACTCCATGGGCTTACCGGATTATAACTTGCCGTAAAACGAAGGTTGTGATTTCCTTTAATCTGATAAGCTAAAATAACCTTTGGAGTAAAAGTCCATTCATCAAAAGTATTTTCTGCACTTTTATTGTGAATATTGGTAAGCCCGGCTCCGATACGATAACTAAATTGGTCCACTTTTCCGGCAAATTCACTATAAAAATACTGTTCCAGATAGTTGACACGGTATTGGGAATATCCGGCAAGATTATTCAAATCATTGGATATAGAAGACCTTGAAATACGGTATCCGGATGAAAGTTTTCCTGCCTTGAAATCATGTATATGCGCCAGCTCACCAACCCAACTCGTTTGCTTTGCTTTCAATACCATATCATTATCATACACAGACAATCCTGAACCTACAATCCATTCTTTGGCTGTTTCTGTAGTATTGGTAGTGTAATGAGAACCTACTATATTAATACTCAACTCATCTTTTTCACCAATTTTTTTAGAAAAATAAAGATCCAGCTTAGGAATCACATAATCCGAACCATTATTTTTGAACATATTATGTTCTTCCTTCAGATTATCTTCAGTAAAGACACTTTGTCCTACTCCTTTCGAAAATCTGCTGAAAATATCCATATTCAGCTTTGTCTGAAAAGCATAATCGTCAGGAACAAATCTCGTATAACGCAAAGCAATATTCTGGAAAGTATATCCAAAATGATCTTTGCGGTTTTCATCAGAGCGGTAATGCTTCCCGTTCAGCTGATAATCATAGATACTGTTGACTCTTCTGTCATTATAATCTCTGAGGTTGAGGGAATACTCAAGTCCGAAATTATTTTTTCCTTTTGTATAATTCGCATAAGCAGAACCATTCACAAATCCTGTATTCAAAGCCGCAGAAACATCTGCCCCGAACATATACCCTGTTTCTGTAGATTTTGTCAGAATATTCACCACTGTATCTGCTCTTGTTGCCCATCTTGCAGGAGGAATATCATAGTACTCTACTTTCAAAACCTCGTTGGGCGCAACACTACGGATCTGCATATCTGTAGCTTCAATCCCGTTGATAAGAAATAGTATGGTTCCTCCTTTAGTACTCGTAATGGTGTTTTCTACCGGATTCAGCTGCAATTCCGGAAGGGTACGAAGCAGATCTTTTGCATATCGGGTCTTTTCCAGTGCTTCTTTATCAAAAGTATAAACAGCTTTGTCTGCAAATTGCTTTTTACGCTGTGATTTCAAAATAACTTCCTGAATCTCTTTAGTGGCTGCTGCATCCATTGTATCATTCTTCTTCTCCTGTGAAAATATAAAAGCACTGCAAAGAAAGAAAATGGTATATATAGTTTTTTTCATGTCTGAAGATGAATTATACTATCAGGACAATCAATTAACGGTAAATATTACATTTATAACAGCAAACAAGTAAAGAATTGACCTATTTTTCTTTAAATTCAAATTATTATGTTAAATCCAGCCCGTTTTTTGCTGATACTTTTTTTACATCACAAAATATTGAGTCATGAAAAAAGCATTCCTATTAATTCCGTGCTTCCTGTTTTCTGTTCTGGGAGCTCAGGAAATTCAGAACAGCCCGACAGAGAAGATGAATATCATCAAGACCAATGTTACGGCTTATGCATTCAGAAATATCAATCTGTCTTATGAAAGAGCCATTAACCAATGGCTTTCTGTGAATATTGGTTTCGGGACTATGACTGAAGGGAAAGTACCTTTTATCAATGCTTTTCTGAAAGATAAAGATGAAGAAAGATTCCAGAATCTGAGAGTAAAAGCTACCAATTTCACCATAGAACCCAGGTTTTATATTGGAAAAGGCTATGGGAAAGGGTTCTATTTTGCACCGTATTACCGTTATTCAAGTGTTACCTCAAATACTTTTAATTTTTATTATGACTACAATGGTCCTGACGGGAATACCTATCAAATTCCACTAAGAGGCCAGGGAGACACCAAAGGAAACAGCGGTGGATTAATGGTAGGCGTACAGTTCTTTCTGACCAGAAGCCAGAATCTTGTCCTTGATTTCTGGATCGCAGGGGCTCATTATGGAAGCGGAAAAGGTGATTTTACCATGACCTCAGATTATGTACTGACACCTGATATGCAGGCTGAGCTTAAAAAAGAAATTGAAAATCTGGATATTCCATTTGTTAAGTATACCGTAGAAACCAATGCCAATGGTGCCAGAATAAAAGTAGACGGGCCGTGGGCGGGTTTCAGAAGCGGACTTTCCATTGGATATAGGTTTTAAAAAGATCATTCTTATACGAGATTAAGCCGCTCTTTTTAGGAACGGTTTATTTTTTTCTGAAATTTGTATCTTGGATGCCATTATTAAAAACTTTCTGGAAATACTTCTATGGACTCAAACTCAATCACTACAGGCCAAAGAATCAAAGCCATCATTGGCGGATCTATCGGAAATCTTGTTGAATGGTATGACTGGTATGCGTATGCAGCCTTTGCCATTTATTTCTCCCATTCATTTTTCCCGGATTCTGACCTGAATGCCCAACTGATGAATACCGCAGGAATATTTGCTGTCGGTTTTTTAATGCGCCCTATCGGCGGATGGATGTTCGGAAGTATTGCAGATAAAATCGGAAGAAAAAAAGCAATGACGCTTTCCGTTCTGCTGATGTCTTTTGGATCTCTGCTGATTGCCCTTACACCTACTTATCAGTCCATAGGTATTCTCGCTCCTTTATTACTTTTACTGGCAAGGTTACTTCAGGGATTAAGTGTTGGCGGTGAATATGGGGTTTCTGCAACTTACCTCAGCGAAATGGCCACGCAGGACAGAAGGGGATTTTATTCAAGTTTTCAATATGTCACTTTAATTGGTGGTCAGCTTATTGCTTTAGGTATTCAGCTTATTTTACAAAAACTATTACTCACTGAGGCTCAGCTTGAGGAATGGGGATGGAGAATTCCGTTTGTGATTGGAGCAATGCTTTCTATTATTGCATTATATCTTCGCGCCAACCTTCATGAAACCGAAGCTTTTGAGAATAAAAAAGAAGTCAGCGAAAAGAAAAAAGGAACAGTGAAAGAACTGATGAAACACCCAAGAGCATTACTTACCGTTGTAGGGCTGACATTAGGAGGAACACTGGCATTTTATACCTATACAACTTATATGCAGAAGTTCCTGGTGAATACCGTACACCTTACAAAGGAAGAATCTACATTAGTCTCTTTTATTTCACTCTTTATATTTGCATGCCTTCAGCCTGTATTTGGAGGTTTATCTGACAGGATCGGAAGAAGACCACTTCTTTTAGGCTTTGGTATTTTGGGAACTTTGTGTACCGTTCCGCTTCTTACAGCACTGAGTACAACCACTTCAATCTGGGGTGCATTTTTCCTGATTATAGCAGCTTTAATTATTGTAAGCGGCTACACATCCATCAATGCAGTAGTAAAGGCAGAACTTTTTCCTTCTGAAATCAGGGCACTTGGCGTTGGTTTGCCGTATGCAATAACAGTTGCGGTATTTGGTGGAACAGCAGAATATATCGCCCTCTGGTTTAAAAAGATGGGTTCTGAAGAATATTTTTATTGGTACATTACCGGATGTATTCTTTTTTCACTGGTTGTTTATATCGGAATGAAAGACACCAAAAAAACGTCAGCACTGGATAAAGATTAGTATCAGAAAATTATAAAAAGCGAGCGCCGCAGAAAATCTGCGGCGCTCTTTCTATTTTTAATGATAGGCCTGTTTAAATTTTTCAATCATACTATCCAGATTATGACGCTGGACGTATATGCTTTTTATCTCTTCATACCTCGGTGATTTGTAGAAAACCTCGTGGAAATCCATACTACCGTTTCCTACTTTTACCACTTTCTGTACTTCGATATTCAACTTTCTTAATTCGTCTTTGAAGACTTTAAATTCATCTTGGATACTACTGCTCATTAATATTTTTAGTTTTTTAGTTAAAAATTCCTTTTACCCCTTCAAATGTCAGGGGTAACATCTCAAATTCCGAATAAAGTTAGTAAATTTATCAACACGAAGTAACACTCTGGTAATATTTTATTGTTTTTTTTATAAATAGCTAACCGATATTATTCAATTGATGTATATTTCGTATTTTTAACCTTTCAGAAAATTGTCACAACCTTATACAAACCATGAATATTAAAGCATTTTTCTCTTTATTCTTTTTCACGCTGCTTACTTTCCTTCATGGTCAGAAAATGGAATTTAAAGCACCGGATTATGCTGTCATTCAAAAAAATATTGAAGATAAAAATTCAGAATTCTATTATCCGAAACTTTTAAAAAGATTAAAACAGAACGATACGCTCCTTACCTGGAATCAATATCGTCATCTTTATTTCGGATATACCTTTCAAAAAGCATATCAGCCTTATAAAATCGGGAAAAAGAGTGAAGAAGTTGCCAAGTATTACCGTGGAGAGGGTATTTCACAAAAAGATCTTTCGAAGGGAATCCAGCTGTTTATGGATGCGTTAGACGAAAACCCTCTGGATCTTCGTGCCATGAATTATCTTGCTTATCTCTATCATTTAAATAAAGACGATGCCACTGCTGAAAAAATTGCGGGAAATTTCCACGGATTATTAAATGCTATTCTTACCTCCGGTGACGGACTTACATGTGAAACAGGTTTTCATGTTATTTCCGTTACAGATGAATATGCCCTTTTAAACAGATTTCAAATGGAAACAAAATCACAAAGTCTGAAAGGAAAATGTGACTATCAGGAGTTCGAAAAGGACAAATACAAAGTTGAAGGATTTTATTTTGACATCAGCAGATTCTACGGAAGAATATTAGATTAATCATTTTCCGGGAATTTGTTTTTATATGTATGAATACACTTGAAGAATGACCTTTGGATCAGGTATTCTCACTTATGCTGTAACGTTGGTCTGGACTCGCTTCAATTGGTTTTATCTGAAACCACTAACCATAAAGAAACAGCAGGGGTAAACTTGACGAATTAATTAATAAATTTGAAGAGATCAATAATCAAATAAAAGAATCATGATATCTTCAGACAACAAAAATCATTGGGAAAATGTATATGAAAACAAAAATCCGGATCAGGTAAGCTGGACTCAGAAAAAGCCTCAGACATCACTTGATTTTATAAGATCTTCCGGATTGGGAAAAGAAGCCAGCATCATTGATATTGGTGGCGGAGACAGTAACCTTGTTGATTTTCTTCTTGAGGATGGTTATGAAAATATTACCGTACTTGATATTTCTGCCAAAGCTCTGGAAAAGGCACGGCAAAGACTGGGTGATTCTGCAGGTAAAGTAAAATGGATTGTCACTGATATTACGGCTTTCGAGCCTACAGAAACGTATGATATCTGGCATGACAGGGCTGCTTTTCATTTTCTCACAACCCCGGAACAGGTTTCCCAATATATTGATATTGCAGAAAAAAATGTGAACAATTTTATAATCGTCGGAACTTTTTCGAAAAACGGTCCAACGAAATGCAGTGGATTGGATATTCAACAGTATGACGAGGAATCATTATCAGAAAAATTTGAAAAAAGTTTCCGGAAACTAAAGTGTATTACCGAAGATCATATCACTCCCTTTGATACCGTTCAGAATTTTGTTTTCTGCAGTTTGAAAAAATTGTAATTGCCTATAAGTATTTTTTATTTATTTTAGATCCATAACTCTTAAATGAAAAATACTATGAAAAAATTATTATTTCTGCTTATTTCAGGAGCATTCTGCTCTAATTTTTATTCACAAAGTTTGGAATTCCAGGAATGCGGAACCGATGAACTAATGAAAAAACATTATGAAAGGTATCCGGAAGAGAAAGCGCAGGACGATGCTTTCAACCTGAAGCTATCAAAAATGATCAAAAGTGGAAAGCTCGCTTCCAAACTCAACAATCAGGTGTACGAAATTCCTATTGTCGTGCATGTAGTAGGAGACGGAAGCGCCTTAGGAACAACGAATAACAAATCTGATGCAGACATCATTGCATGGGTGAATTATACCAATGGTGTTTTCGCGGGAAGTAATACCAGCGGAATGTCAGGAACAAGTGCAATACTGCCTGTAAAATTTGTTTTTGCCACTAAAGATCCCAACTGTAATACGACCAACGGGATCAATAGAATCAATGCAGCTTCTCTGCCTAAATATGTAAGCGGAGGTGTTAATAATGACAACACAACCAATGCAGTAACCGCTTCTGAGATTACCGCTATGGGAATATGGGACACTTCAAAATATTACAATATTTATGTAGTAAAAAAACTGACTTCCAATTCCGGAGGACTGAATGGTTTCGCCTATTATCCTGGAGGAAGTAATGATTATGCTTTTATGGCAACAAGCGCTTCTGCTGTCAATGCTCAAACGTTAGCTCACGAATTCGGCCATGCTTTGGGTCTTAGACATACACATCAGGGATATAATGAAACTACAGGAGACTGCCCTATAAACAATGACTGTACATTAGATGGAGATCTTGTTTGTGATACAGAACCTATGAAAAGTCTTTATCATTCATCAGTTCCTCACACATGTCAAACCGGACAGACCAATCCTTGCACCAACCAGTTATATAATGGTGGTGAAAGAAATGTGATGGCCTATACCTACTGCTTCAGAAATTTATTTACACAAGGACAGACCAACAGAGCTACTGCTCAGCTTTTACAGTACAGACAGTCACTGATCAATTCTCCGGTTGCATCTACAACTACTATTAATAACAGTGCAACATTAACGAATGCCTGTACTCCTGCTACCATCACTAACCCTGGTGGATATAATATAGGAATTACTTCTGTAAAATTCGGAAGTATCAGTAATTATTCAAGTAATTATAAACAGGCTGCCAATAATTTTTATGAAAACTTTACAGGAACTTACTGCTCCGGAATATCTAAAACTACCATTCCTCAAAATACAGCAACAACCCTTACCGTAGCACCGGGAACAAGTAATTCTCACATCATCAAAGCTTATATTGATTATAATAATGACGGTCAGTTCAATGAATCTACAGAACTTGTACTTAACCAAAGTGGTGTAACCACCGGTTCATTTGCAACCGCCCAAGTAACTCCTCCTGCAAATGCTGTCACCAATACTCCACTAAGAATGAGAGTAATCGGTGAATTCAACGGAACAGCAGTAACAGCATGCTATACTCCAAAATACGGACAGGTGGAAGATTATTCAGTGATTATTGAAACACAAAGCTTATTAACTGTAGAAAACACTGGATTAAAAAATTCATCTGTTATTTTCAAAGATGAAAATGCTGTATCAGTGAGAAGTAATGTGAAAATTTCATCGGTGCATATTTATGATGCTTCAGGAAAATTACTGTTGAGAAAAACAGATGTAAAATCTTCAGACTTCAAATATCTGGTTGATCAGAAAAATATCATCATCACGGCAACAGCAGTACTGGAAGACGGAAAAGTGATTACCAAGAAATTAAAATTTTAAAATTTATTCATAAAAGCAGTCTACACTTTACAAAACCACAAAAGTCACAAAAGCTTTCATTTTAAAATACTTTACTCCACTTAAGTAAGTTCAAAATAATGGTACAGAAAAGCTCACATAAGATGAAAATAAAAGATTTTTACAAAACTTAGGTGTACTTATTATACATAAAGCTTAGTTCTAAAAAACTTAAGTGCCTTTTGTGGTTAAAGTAATCAATGCAATGGTTAAACTTCTTCATAAAAAAGAGAGTCATTACTGGCTCTCTTTTTTGTTTATCTCATTTCAAAGGAATGATTTCTTCCTGATTATGATTCTTTTTCTTCTTCCACTTCTACTTCATGGCGCAGCTGTGCTTTGTAAAGAGTGGCATAGTAACCGTTCTTATCCAGAAGTTCAAGGTGCTTGCCTTCTTCCACAATTTTACCATGCTCCATTACAATAATCTTATCTGCTTTTTCAATAGTGGAAAGCCTGTGGGCAATAATAATGGAGGTTCTGTTTTTGGTAATTTTCTCTGTTGCTCTCTGAATCAGTTTTTCACTTTCGTGGTCAATAGAAGATGTGGCTTCATCCAGAATTAAAATTTTCGGATCTGACAGATAAGCTCTCAGGAAAGACAGCAATTGTCTTTGTCCCAAAGAGATGGATGAACCTCTCTCACTTACTACATAATCATATCCGCCGGGAAGCTGCTGGATGAATTCGTCTACTTCAATTTCCCGTGCACCTGCTTTTATTTTATCCAGTGTTATACTATCATCCCCGAAGGCAAGATTTTCAAAAATACTTCCATGGAAAAGGAATACATCCTGCAATACCACTCCGATATGGCTTCTCAGGTTATACAATTCATAATCCTTTAAATCCACATCATCAATGAGAATATTTCCGGAATTGATATCATATAATCTTGTAATCAGGCTGATGATGGTAGATTTTCCTGCACCAGTTGCACCTACAATCGCTACCGTTTCTCCCGGGTTTACTTTAAAATCTATTCCTTTCAGTACTTCCTGCTTTTCATCGTAAGCAAAGTGTACTTTCCGGAATTCAATTTTTCCGTCAAAATGATCTTTCTTCACGGTGCCGTTATTCGGCATTGAGTTTTCTTCATCCATTAATCCCAGTACTCTTTCCGCTCCTACAATTCCTCGCTGGATATTATTAAAGCGGTCTGCAATCTGTCTTAATGGACGGATCAGCATTGAAATATACTGGATAAAGGCAATCACAACTCCTGCACTGATGGTAATATATCCACCGTAGAAAAGGATAAATCCTATAAATAATGAAGAAATGAGTTCCACTACAGGAAAGAACAGTGAGAAAATAAATACCGTTCTCAGCAATGCTCCTTTCAGCGTAATATTGATATCATCAAATTTCTTGAACTCAGATTCCTGTCTGTTGAAGACCTGAATGATCGACATTCCTGCCAGTCTTTCCTGAACAAAAGAATTCTGATTAGCCGTCCAGTTTCTCTCATCCCCGAAAGCTTTTTTCAGTCTTTTCTGGAAGAATCTTGTAATCACAACCATCAAAGGTAAAATAGCCAATGTAATATAACTCAGGTGAACATTGGTACTGAACATCATAATCAGTACAAACAAAATTCTCAGAATATCCCCAAATACCATCAGAAAACCATCTGTGTATACCGTTGCAATGGTCTCCACATCTCCTACAGCACGCGTTACCAGCTGCCCAATAGGTGTTTTATCAAAAAAAGAGGTCTTAAAATAAATCAGCTTGGCATATAAACGCTCTCTGATATCCCTGATTACATTCTGCGAAATGAAATTTGAAAAATAAACCAGGAAAAAGTTTAAAACTGTTTCAGCAAAGACCAATCCAACAAGAATATAGATATGTTTCATCATCAAAGCCTTATCATGCAGCTTTGTGATATCATTATCCACCACCTGCATGGTAAGATAAGGCCTGTAAGTAGAAACGATAGAAAGGAATATGGAAATGATAAGGGTAAGGATGAACCATGAACGAAATTTCATTCCGATAAAGAACAGCCTTTTTATAATTCCCCAGGTATCTTGTTTTTTCATTGTACGAATCGAAAGAAAGAATTAAAATAAAATTCTATGCAAAAATAAGACATTATAACCGGACTGCCTTTACAACTTCTGCAAATCGTCATAGAAAATATCAGATACTTACCATTTACAATATGAATAGATTAAGTATCATTTTGTATCCAATCTGCTACATATTCTGCTTTGTTTCTTGGTTTCTGACTGCTGAAATAGAAACGATATGACACTTACTGATCAATAGCCTTCCCTATCTCTTCAATTTCGATGGTCTTTGCCGGTCTTTCTTTTATAAATTTATTTTCAAGGAATTTATAAACTCCCCAAACCGCAACGATAGAGATTAACCAGCCAACGATATTCACTGCGGAAAATCCTGTATAATTAACATTTTCTGCGGATTCAGGATCTGTTAATCCCATATACATACCATAACCGAAACCTAATAAAAGCTGAGTGCCCAGATAAATACCGATAGCCAGAATACCATACTGCCACTTTGTTTTTCCAAACCTTTCTGCTAATTGCGCATAATATCGGTAAGCGCCTATAAGAATAAAAATTGATAACATGATTATTGTTTTGTTTTTAGTTTTTTATTTAAAATCATATCCCACATCTACAAGATACAGCCCGTGTCCCGGTGCTGAAGTTCCTGCAGCGTTCCGGTTTTTATCTTCAATTACTTTACGGAGATCTTCAGGTTTCAGTTTTCCTGTTCCAATTTCCACCATTGTTCCGACAATAGCACGAACCATATTTCTCAGAAAACGATTAGCAGAAACGGTGAATTTCAGCTCTGAACCGTTCTGTTCCCACTCTGCTTTGTAAATTTTACAAATATTGGTTTTGTTGTCGGTTTTTAATTTGGCAAAGCTGGTGAAATCTTCATATTCAAAAAGAATTTTGCAGGCTTCATTCATCGCATCCATATCCAGATCTCTTTTCCAGTGCTGCCATGCAGATTCCTGAGTGAACGGATTTTTTTCAAGGGAGATATAATATTCGTAGGTTCTGTAAGTTGCATCAAAACGGGCATGGAAATCATCTTTTACCGGAAAAATCCTTTTAATGGAAATATCGGGTGGAAGAAAACTGTTCAGTCTGCGTGTAAGCTGATCATCCAACTCTTTTCCGGTATCAAAATGGGCAAATATTTTTTTGGCGTGAACCCCTGTATCTGTTCTTCCTGCTCCTGTTGTTTTAATCTCTTCGCGCAAAATTGTAGACAGCGCTTTTTCAAGTTCTTCCTGTACAGAAATAGCGTCCGGCTGTATCTGGTAGCCGAAGTAATTCTTTCCGTTGTAAGAAAATTCAATAAAGTATCTCAATGTATTGTAATAACTCCACAAAAATACTTTAATTTAACGAAATATTTGTTGAAAAGTCTTCGAGAATATTACATCAATGCGTATGAAAATTCCTATTTTTGCAATCGTATGAAAAGATGGTACCTTTATCCTTTTTCCCTTGGTTATCATTTGGTAACGGGTATCCGGAACACAATGTATGATCTGGGAATTTTTAAATCGACAAAATTCAAAACACCGATAATCAATGTCGGAAACCTTTCTGTGGGCGGAAGCGGAAAGTCACCCATGGTGATGTATCTTGCTCAGCTCCTATCCAAACATTACAGAACCGGAGTGCTTTCACGTGGCTACGGAAGGCTTACCAAAGGCTATGAAGTAACGAATTATGAAAGCAACTACAAAATGGTAGGCGATGAAGCAATGCAGCTTTTTGAACGCTTTAAAAACCGTTTCGTAATTGCCGTTTCCGAAGAACGTGTTCCCGGAGCCAAAAAAGTGATTGATGACATGGATCTTGAAGTCCTTGTACTGGATGATGCTATGCAGCACAGATCCATTAAGGCCGGATTCAATATTCTGATGACCGATTTTAATGATCCTTTTTTCAAGGATTACCTTCTTCCTGCCGGAGACCTGAGAGAATCAAGAGCCGGATATAAAAGGGTCGACATTATTATGGTCAGTAAATGTCCTGATGAACTCACAGAAGAAACAAAAAGGTATTATATCTCAAGAATAAGACCTTCTTACGGACAAAAAGTATTCTTTTCATCCATCGGTTATGACGAAAATGTATACGGAAAAGATAAAATGCTTCCGGATAACAACCTGAATTATTATGATATTTTACTGATCACCGGAATTGCAAATCCTAAACCGCTTCTGGAACATCTGGCAAAATTTTCAAAAAGGGTGAAACATTTAAAGTTCAGAGACCATCATAATTTCACAGATGATGATATTAAAAAAATTATTGCTGAATACAAAAAAATGGGAGAATATAAACTGATATTAACCACTGAGAAAGATTATGTACGTCTGAAAACTTTTGACTATCTTAGAGATATTGTTTACTACTGGCCTATCAATGTATTGATTGATAAGAAAGAAGAATTCAACCAAATCATCTTAGATTATGTTAGAAAAAATTAAAGAGACTGCAGATTTTATTAAAAATAGTATTCAGGAAACTCCTGATTTTGCAGTTGTTTTAGGATCCGGGCTTGGAAAGTTACAAAATGAAGTAGAACCCATCCACGTTTTAGAGTACAAAGACATTCCCCATTTCCCACAAACTACCGTTGCCGGGCACACCGGAAAACTGATTTATGGACTTCTGGAAGGGAAAAAAGTACTGATGATGAGCGGACGTTTCCATTATTACGAAGGACATTCAATGGAAACCGTTACTTTCCCGATAAGAGTTTTTCATCTGCTGGGAATTCAAAATCTTATTCTTTCCAATGCCTGCGGTGGGGTAAACCCTGCCTACAGCGTGGCAGATATTGTTATTCTGAAAGATCATATCAATATGATGCCCGAGCATCCGCTACGCGGAAAAAACATGGATGAGCTTGGACCACGTTTTGTGGATATGAGCGAGCCTTACAACAAAAAAATGATTGCCACTGCGGAACAGGCAGCTGCAGATCACCAGATTAAAATCCATCAGGGAGTTTACGTGGCATTACAAGGTCCAACCTTCGAAACTCCTGCCGAATACGGAATGATCAAAGCCATTGGTGGTGATATGGTAGGAATGAGTACTGTTCCCGAAGTCATCGTTGCCCGACATATGGGAATGGATGTATTCTGTATTTCTGTCATCACAGATCTTGGCGGGCCAGATGTGGCTTTTGCCGTTTCTCACGAAGAAGTTCTGAATGCAGCCAACAAAGCAATGCCGAATGTAATTGCCGTTGTCAAAGGTTTGATTAAAAACTATCGGTAAAAATAACCTAATACTACAACTGAAGACGTAACATTCCCATCCTCTGGAGGGGTGGCAAAAATTCAAAGAATTTTTGACGGGGTGGTTTTCACACTCCCACTCTCCCATCCCATAGAATCCATCAATATTATAAATTTTTACTAATTCCAAAGAAATCAATCTCAGATTGCGATTCATTGTTTAGATTTGTACAAATGAAATTGTTTGAGATGAAAAAGTTAATTTTACTATTTATAATGGGTATTTTTGGAGTAAGCTATTCACAAAAAGCGCCTTCAGTCCTTAAAACAGGATTTTCAAAAGAAGCTTTACAACAGAAACTGGAAGATGAAGAAGGAAAAGCCATTACCATTCAGCAGATTCTGGATCAGCATAAAGGAAAAGTTTTAGTCATTGATTTTTGGGCAGGATGGTGCCGAGATTGTTTAAATGCTCTTCCAAAAGCCAAGGAATTAGAAGAACACAACAAAAATATTGATTTTGTATTTCTATCATTAGACCGTTCAAAAGAAGGGTTTGAAAAAAGTCTTGAAAGATTTGATATGAAACACAAAGAAAATTATTGGTTTTCTACAGGTTGGAAAAATGATTTTAATAATTACGTAGACCTTAACTGGATCCCAAGATATATGGTGATTGATCAGAAATCTTCTATTGCCAAATATTATGCAATCTCCCCTGACGATCCTGAAATTCAGCAAACCATAGACAGACTTTTAAAATAGTTGCCATTTATTTTTAATTCGAAAAACATAAAACTCATTGGAAATCATCTGCTTTCAATGAGTTTTTTTAAATTTTATTAAACACCATGATCACAAGACAAGCCACAGAACAGGATTTAGAAATTCTTTTAGAATTTGAACAGGGAGTTGTTACTGCAGAAAGACCTTTCAACAGTACATTGATTGACAGAGAGATTCATTATTATGATTTAAAATCTCTGATACAATCTCCGGAAGCAACCTTAATTGTTACCGAAGAAAATAATGAAATCATTGCATCAGGCTATGCCCTGATCAAAAAAGCAGAGAAGAACTATTACCGGTTTAAAGAATATGCCTATCTCGGTTTTATGTATGTAAAGCCTGAGCACAGAGGAAAAGGAATCAATAAAGTGATTACCGATGAACTCATTGCCTGGGCAAAATCAAGAGGGATCACTGAGGTAAGACTAGAGGTATATGCTCAAAATGAATCCGCTATAAAAGCTTATGAAAAAGCAGGTTTTGAACCTCATATTCTTCTGATGAGATTAAAACCGTAAAAGGCTGGAAGCAGGAAGATGGGAGATGGAAGTAATCTTAATGTGTTAAATAATCCGTTATTTTTTTAATTCATTTTCAATAAACAGGTTATCAATTTCCATATCATCCTCATTACCTTCCAGCCTCCAGCTTCAAACTTCCCTTCTATAAAAATTTACCGTAAATAAAGGAATCCATATCTTTGTATATGGATTTTTCTTTGCCTCTTCGTAAAATTATTCATGTGGATATGGATGCATTCTATGCTTCTGTGGAGCAGCATGATAATCCTGAGTTGAAAGGAAAACCAATAGCCGTAGGAGGGCAGCACCGGGGTGTAGTGGCAGCCGCAAGTTATGAAGCCAGAAAATACGGTGTACGTTCTGCAATGCCCAGTAAGACGGCCAAAGAAAAGTGTCCTCAGCTTATTTTTGTTCCCCCCCGATTTAGCAGATATAAAGAAATTTCCAAAAAAATCCGGGAAATTTTCTATGAATATACCGATCTGGTAGAACCCCTATCACTCGATGAAGCTTATCTGGATGTTACTGAAAATAAAAAAGGAATGGAATCGGCTAACCTCATCGCCAAAGAAATACGTCAGAAAATTTTTGAACAGACCGGACTGACGGCTTCTGCAGGTATTTCAGTTAATAAGTTTCTGGCTAAAGTAGCTTCTGATATTAATAAACCGAATGGCCAGAAAACCATTCATCCTGATAAAATGGAGCATTTTCTGGAAGAACTGCCTGTGGAAAAATTTTATGGTGTTGGAAAGGTAACAGCCAACAAAATGTTTAGTTTAGGAATTTATAAAGGAAAAGATCTAAAGAAAAGATCGCTTGAAGATCTGGTAAAGCTTTTTGGAAAGTCCGGTCAGCATTATTACAATGTGGTGCGCGGGATTCATACTTCTGAAGTAAAGCCTCATCGTATTCAGAAAAGTGTGGCTGTGGAAAGAACATTTTTTGAGGATCTTCTGGATGAACAGCAGATCAATGAAAAGCTGGAAAGCCTTGCAGAGGAAATCCACCAAAGATTACAGAAGAATAATATTCTCGGAAGAACTTTAACTTTAAAGATAAAATATAAAGATTTCTCTCTTTTCACAAGAAGTATAACCAGGGAAGATTATTTTTCGTCTCCTGAGCAGTATTATAATACCGGAAAAAAACTTTGGGAACTTCGTCCTTTTGATAAAGCAGTACGTCTGCTCGGATTATCCCTCTCTCAGCTGAATACGGAAGAAAAAAAGCAGGTTTCAGTTCAACTAAAAATTCCGTTTGAAGAATTCGAAAATGAATAGGTCATATTTTTTCGCTATCTTGTATCAACCAAATCAGCAAATTTATGAACCCAACCATGATTCAGTTTTTCCATTGGTATTCTGAAGGCGACGGAAAATTGTGGAAAGAAGCCGAAAAACAGGCCGGATACCTTGCAAAACTTGGAATTACTTCTGTATGGTTTCCTCCTGCCTATAAAGGAACAAATGGCGGTTATTCTACCGGATATGATGCTTACGATCTTTATGATCTGGGAGAGTTTGATCAAAAAGGCACGCTTCCTACCAAATACGGCACGAAAAACGAGTATACAAAAGCCATTAAAGCCTTAAAGAAAAAAAACATACAAGTCATTGTAGATATTGTTCTCGGGCATAAAGCCGGTGGTGACGAACTGGAAAAATTTAAAGTCGTAAAAGTAGATGAAGAGAACAGGGAAAAAATAATTTCCGATGTCATCGAAATAGAATCTTATACAAAATTCACTTTTCCCGGAAGAGGAAAAAAATATTCTGATTTTGAATGGAATTTCACCTGTTTCAGCGGTGTGGATTATGCAGAAGGGATGGATTCCCATATCTTTAAAATACAGTCAGAATACGGAAATGACTGGGAGGAAATGATAGATGATGAAAAAGGAAATTATGATTACCTGATGTATAATGATATTGAGCACCGGAATCCTTTTGTACGGGAAGAACTCAACAATTGGGCAAAATGGTATTTTGACGAGACCGATTTTGATGGAGTGAGACTGGATGCTTTAAAACATATTTCTTTTGATTTTTATAAAGAATGGCTTATGCTGCTCCGTTCTAATTCCGGAAAAGACATTTTCGCCGTTGGAGAATACTGGGCTCCCGGATATCTCCATCTTCTCCAAAAATATATTGAAGTGACGGAAGGATGCATGAGTCTTTTTGACAGTTCCCTGCAGAATAATTTTCATACAGCTTCCAGGGAAGGAGCTTCTTATGATCTCAGACGAATTTTTGATGAAACACTTACCCAGGCAGATCCTATACACTCTGTTAGTTTAGTAGCCAATCATGATACACAGCCTTTACAGGATCTTGAAGCTCCTGTTGAGCCATGGTTCAAACCTATTGCTTATGCCCTTATTTTATTGAGAAAAGATGGCTACCCATGTATATTTTATCCTGATCTCTATGGAGCTCATTATGTGGATAAAGACAGAGAAGGCAATGATCAGGAAATATTCATGCCCAAAGTAGACGGCATTGAAGAGTTATTAAAAGCAAGGAAAGATCATGCCTATGGTGACCAGCATGATTATTTTGAGGATGCGAACTGCCTCGGCTGGGTACGTATGGGAGATGATCAACATAGCGGATGTGCTGTTGTTCTGAGCAATAAAGATTCTTACAACAAGCCCATGGAAATGGGAACATTGTATGCAGGAAAAAAATTCAAAGATGTGTTGAAAAGATTCAAAGAAAAAGTAACCATTGATGAAAACGGGTGGGGAGATTTTCCTGCTCCGGCAGGAAACGTGAGTGTCTGGATTCCTGAATAAGATTAAATTTCAGCAAAACAAAAGGCATACCTGGCCAGACGATCAGTTATGCCTTGTCTTTTTTATCAGAAGTATATTTTAGCAATAGATATACTGGCAGTACCAAATATCTTTAGCCCATTCACAGCATTGACCGTCTTCGTTGGAAGTACAGCACACCTTACCTCTGTTAATATCTCCGGCTTTTAAACTCTTTAATTCCTGTCGATTCAGTTTTCTCACTTTGAAATCTTTGTTTGTTTTCATAATTACTATTTTTTATGGTTTAATTATTAAATATACATTAAAAAATACAATTATGGATAAACATTAAATATTATTTATTGATTTAACATACACAATTTATATAATAAAAATATAAATATTGGAAATATGATGAACCACCCCGTTTAAGGATGTGAATGTTTGCGTCTTCAGTTGGAATATTGATTAAGGTAAAAGGTTTTAAAATTTTGATGACCAGCTATATCTTTCGGAGTTCCAGATTTAGTATCACCTTTACAACGGTGAAAACTTTTAATTATTTAAACACCAATCTCACCAATGAGCATACAAATACCCACTAATTGTCTTTGTGTTATTCATGAAAAAATTAGTGTTACTCGTGTAAAAAAATATAAACACAGATTCCACAAATACAGGCACACATATTCACTAATTATATTGGTGCTGTTAGTGAAAAGATTAGTGTTATTTGTGTTGAAAAACTAGTTCAGGATTTTATACTCACTTGGAGAAACACCTACTTTGGTTTTAAACAGTCTTGTAAAATGCTGCGGATATTTAAAGCCTAAATCATAGGAAATTTCACTGATTGTCTTTCCCTGATCCAGAATCTGTTCTTTAGCTATATCAATAAGCTTATTGTGGATAAATTCCTGAGCAGAAATTCCCAGTTCTTTTTTGATAAGGTCTCCAAAATAATTGGCAGACAGGTTCAGCTTCTCTGCAAAATAATTAACCATGGGAAACCCTATATTCTTGGGATTTTCAGATTTCAGATAATCATCTACCAGATTTTCAAATTTCCCGATGACACCTTGGTTAATATGATCTCTTGTAATAAACTGACGGTCATAAAAACGCATACAGTAATTCAAAAACAGTTCAATATTATTAACAATTAAAGACTTGCTGTGCTTATCTATAGCCTGCTCCAGCTCGAGTTTAATATTTTTAAAGCAATCCAACACTACTTCTCTTTCTTTTTCGGAAAGATGGAGCGCTTCATGTACATCATAAGAGAAAAATGAATAGTCTTTCATATTCTTCCCTAAATTGGTTCCTTTTATTAAATCCGGATGAAAAATTAAAGCAAAACCTGCAGGTTGAACAAACCGGTCTCTATTATAAATTCCATACGTCTGTCCGGGAGCAATAAAAACCAAAGTTCCTTCCTGATAATCGTAGCTGTGTTTCCCGTATTGCATGTCTCCACACATCACATCTTTCAGGAAAACGGTATAAAACCCAAATTTCCTTCTATACTGGCAAATAGGATCAGATTTGGAAAAATCAATAATACTCACCAGCGGGTGCAAGGTTTCATGATTCGCCATTTTATTATATTCCGAGACCGTGTTATAGATTTCAACCTCCTGATTTTCCATGAAGTATATTTTTATTGCTATTCAAAATTACCACTTTCATTTGTAACTGAAATGATGTCTGTAAAATTGGTAAGTAATTCGGTAATCTGTATAAGCACGATTTACAATAAAGTATCGATTTTTGTAATGTTTTGGAAACCATTATCAAAAACACAATCATTAAAAACCTAAATAAACTAAATATATAAAAAAATGAGTACAATTACAGTAAAAGCTTATGGTGCAGAGTCTACCACAGCAGATCTGAAAGAAATGAATATTGAAAGAAGAGAGGTAACCACAAAGGATGTAGAAATTGAAATCCTCTACTGCGGGGTATGCCACTCTGACCTTCATACAGCAAGAAACGACTGGGGAGGATCTTTATATCCTGTAGTTCCGGGACATGAAATTGTAGGAAGAATTACAAAGGTAGGAAGCGAAGTTTCCAAATTTAAAGTAGGAGATCTTGCAGCAGTAGGATGTATGGTAGATTCTTGCGGACATTGCGACAGCTGCAAACACGATTTGGAGCAATATTGTGAAAATGGATTTACAGGAACTTATAACGGAAAAGATAAGCACCTTGGAGGCCACACTTTCGGAGGATATTCTCAAAAAGTAGTCGTTGATGAGCATTTTGTTCTAAGTGTTCCTGAAAATTTAGATCTGGCAGCAGTAGCACCCCTTCTATGTGCAGGAATTACCACTTGGTCACCATTAAGACACTGGAATGCCGGGCCGGGTTCAAAAGTGGCAGTTGTAGGATTAGGTGGATTAGGGCACATGGCTATTAAACTGGCAAAAGGACTGGGAGCTGAAGTTACTTTATTCTCAAGAACTCCGGGAAAGACTGATGATGCCAAACAACTTGGAGCAGATCATGTAGTGATCTCTACGGATGATTCACAGATGGATGCTGTAAGGGGTAAATTTGATCTTATCATTGATACAGTACCTTATGAGCATGACATCAATCCTTATATGCAAACTCTTTCTTTGAACGGAACTTTGGTTCTTGTAGGATTTGTAGGTGAGTTTCAGGAAACCGAAGTAAGTACAAGACCAATGATCTTCCAACGCCGTTCTGTAGCAGGATCTTTAATCGGAGGTATTGCAGAAACACAGGAATTGTTAGATTTCTGTGGAAAACATAATATTGTTTCTGATATTGAACTGATTAAAATGCAGGATATCAACAGCGCGTATGAAAGAATGCTGAAAAGTGATGTAAAATATCGTTTTGTAATTGATATGCAGTCTTTGTAATTCTTCTATAGAATATTAACAGAAACAGGTTCTTCGGATTGAAGAGCCTGTTTTTATTTTTTCAGGTTTTGGCTAAAAGTATCTTGATCCTGATTCAGCATATATCTGTTTGCTTCGGCATATTTGTTATCCTTTCCATATCCTGAAAAGCCCATGCTGCCATTGCATCAATCACAGGAGCCAATTCATTACCTGCTTCACTCAGTTTATAAGTCACATGAGGCGGTACAACAGGTTTTGCTGTTCTGATAATCAATCCATCTGATTCCAGTTGCTTCAAATGCTGGATGAGCATTTTTTCTGTTACTGCAGGAATTGCTTTCTTCAACTCGCTGTACCTTTTTTCTCCTGTAGAAAGATTAAACAGAATAATAGGTTTCCAGAATCCGCCAATTCTTTCCATAACGTACATTACAGGGCAATCCTGCACTGTTTTCTTATTTTCCTGAATGGTTGAGCTTTCTTTGATGGCTGTCATATCTACATACTTTAGGGTAAGTACTTGTATAAAAGTAAGTACAAATATAACTTTGTTCCCGGAAATAAAAAAATATTTATTATGAAAATTGTAATCACAGGATCATTAGGAAATGTAGCTAAACCATTAGCGCAACAATTAATTGCCCAAGGGCATGATATTACAGTAGTAAGCAGCAGTAATGCAAGAAAACAGGATATTGAATCTCTGGGAGCAACACCGGCTATAGGATCTATCACCGATATTAATTTTTTAACGCAAACTTTTGAAGGAGCTGATGCTGTTTTTGTCATGACACCTCCTGCCATCAGTCCGGATAAGATTGTGGAAAATACTACCAATGCAGGAAAAAATTATGCTAAAGCTTTAAAAAATGCAAATGTAAAAAGAGCTGTAATGCTAAGCAGCGTAGGAGCGGAATCCCCGGTAGAAAACGGACCCATCGCAGGTCTTCACAATATTGAAAAAATATACAATGAAGTAGAGAATACTTCTTTTACTTTTTTAAGAGCCGGATATTTTTATAATAACTTTTTCAATGATATTCCGATGATTCAAAATGCAGGAATCATCGGAGGAAATTATCCTGCAAGTATTGAAGTACCCGTAGTACACCCTAATGATATTGCCAAAGCCGCTGCTGAAGAACTTATAAAAGACGGAAATGCCAACAATATCAGATATATAGTAAGTGATGTAAGAAAAGCTTCAGATTTTGCAAAGGTTTTAGGAATTGCAGTCAATAAACCTGAACTTCCATGGGTAGAATTCTCTGATGAAGATTCTTTAAACGGAATGCTTCAGGCAGGATTACCCGAAGATATGGCTAAGCTGTATGTTGAAATGGGTAGGGGAATAAGAACAGGAGTTGTACAGAAAGATTTTATTGATCATGGTTCTCCTGTTACCGGAAGCGTTAAGTTAGAAGATTTTGCAAAGGAATTTTCTTCTAAGTTTTAATTTCTTTGGTCTTGAAACAAAAGTTCAAGACTGGAATTAAAATAAGTTTCGGCGCACCAAAGGTGCGCCGAAACTTATTTTAATTATTATATGGTAAACCTTCAGACTATTTCTTGTCTTTCAAGGTTTTCTTTAAAACTTTCAGTTTTCCATCGATAGGCTGATCAATTTTTAATCCTAAAACCTCAGCAACCAAAGGATAAACATTAATGTTGGCAAATTCACTGATCACCAGATTATTTTTAAATTCAGGTCCCCAGGCAAAGAAAGTAGCTTTCATTTCCGGAACAACTTTAGGATTATAGCCATGCTTTCCAACAGATGATTTTTTACCTTTTTCCAGAAAAATTTTCGGAGCATTCGGAATGAGAAGAATCTGCCCTATTCTGTTATATTGATCGTCTCTTGTTGCAAAGTGCAGATATTTAGGAAGCTTTTTGTCAAGATATACTTTGTAATCATCTGTTTTATAAGCTTTCAGTTCTTTGTAAACCTTTTTTACCTCATTCGGGTTTTTAACGTAAACTCTTAACAAAGTCTGGGAATTGTAAAAATCAAATCTGTTTTTATCAAAAAGAACAGCCGGAATTTCCAACGGTGTGCCTCCATCTACTTTAATCATTCCGTGATCAGAAACAAAAACATAGTTGACATTTTTTAATCCTAAATCATTTACTTTCTGAACAAGATCACCCACAGCCTGGTCTATCAAATGAACAGCTGTTGCCGTTTCTTTGGTATCCGGACCATAATAATGCCCGCTTCCATCTACTTCCGGGAAATATAATGAAATAAAGTGTGGTCTTTTATCTTCAGGTAATTTCAGCCAGTTGACTACTTTTTCTACTTTTTCTGAAGGGGTAAATTTTTCGTGATAAGGATAATAATAAGTGGGTCTTATTCCTCCGGCATCACTGGCAGATCCTACCCACATTAAAGAGGCTGATACCATTCCCTGTTTTTCTGCAAGGCCCCAAAGCGGAGTTCCTCCGTACCAGCTTCCGTCCTCAGCATTTTTTTTGTTACTCATTGCATAGCCTTCTTTTCGCTTGTAATCGTAAAAAAAGTTATCAATCAAGCCATGATGGGAAGGGTAAAGTCCGGTAATTAGACTCCAGTGGTTGGGGAAAGTAATACTTGGATAGCTTGGAATCATTGCTTCGGCTTTTACGCCGCCGTTAGAAAGTTTTAAAAGATTCTCAGCATTATATTTCCGGACATAGTCATAACGGAACCCATCCGTTGAAATCATAATCACATAAGGTTTCGACTGTACTTCCGTGCTGTTTTGTCTTCCTGGTATAACCACCTGGGCAGTGTCAATATTGACTTGTTGTGCAAAAGCCGTAAAGGAAATGAACAGCAGTAAAAAATGGATTCCTCGCTTCATTATTTTAAAATTTTCCGCAAAGTTACATCCTATCCTTCTCCCTGAAAAGTTTAAGAGATTAAAAGTATATTAAAACCCTCTAATTTTTTTTTGAATCAAAATGAATACCTGTTAAATAGACCTTTTCATCTCAAACTGTGACAACCAGTTGTTCAGTCCTACTCTTTCACTAAGAAACTTACTTGTATTTTCTGAGGAATCATCCACATTATTCAAGGCTATAGTCTGTCCGTTATTTTTTTCTCTAATTGCATTAAACAGCTTTGTGCCTATTCCTTGATTTCTGTAATTCTTATCTACAGCAAACTGATATATTTTCCTCGAAGCAGGACCATAAACAATGTATCCAACCAGATTTTCATCTTTATAAGCCCCTAAAGTCACATAATTTTCCGGCATCGGTTCCAATACGAAAACAGATCCCTGCCATGAAGGTTCAATATCCCAGAAAGAACATAATACATTCCATTGGAAGTCTTTTAAGTCTCGTATGGATACTTCAGTATTTTCTTTTCCATGCTTAATACTTCCATTAAAGCAAAGCAGTCTTCTGACAATCTTAAAACCTAAATTTTCATAAGCCCTGATTGCTGGCTGATTTCCCTCAATAACTTCAAGGAGTAAAGTATCCGCATTTCTTTCTTTTAAAACAGGAATGATAAAATCATACATTTTTCTTACAAGCCCTTTGCCCCGGCTTTCAGGAACTACTCCTGTCCCGCCATTGTAGATAATCTTTTCTCCATTTTCAATTTTTTCAGACTGAAGAATAAAGCCTACCAGTTTGCCCTCTTCAAATGCTCCGGCAGAAATATTCATATCCAGTTTTTCGGCAGCTATTTTTGCAACAAGCACTTCTTTTGTTAAGTGAAAAGGAACAACATAATCAGAAAATGAATGATTGAACACAAATAAAAGCTCATCTGTTGTGATATCAGCTAAAGTTTTAAATTCCATGGGTTATAAAAATTGTAAGGTCAGGAAATTTCTTTTTGTTAAAAATCAGGATATACACAAATATATGAATTTTAAAGCAAACTCCCTGAAATTGGGACTTTAAGAAAAAAAAATGATACCCCTGAAAGATCAGAGGTATCTGTTTTAAAAAAAATATTTAGGTGTGTTTTTTCTGAAAAATTACTCTTTAATCAATTTTTCGTAAGATGTAGTTCCATCTTTAAGCTGAATTTCAAGATAATAGCTTCCCGATCTCAGATTTTCAACACTGATGCTTTCTCCATCAGGTTTTACTGACAGTACTTTTCGACCTGTTGCTTCATAGAAATCAACGGATTTTATTTTATCAAAGTTTTTGAAATTAACGGTTGATTTTGCCGGATTAGGATATAGATTTACCTTATTGCTATTGGCTGCAATTTCACTGGTAGATAAAGTGGCAGCTGTCATCGTCAATGTTGCATATCCTCTTCCTGCATCATGATATCCTAAAGAAGTTCCTCCACTTTTACGGGCATAGAAGATATTGATTGTTCCAGCCGCATTGGCAATGGCAAAATCTCCTGTTCCACCTGTAAGTGACCTTGTTGCTACTACAGTTCTTGTAGATCCTGAAATGGTATTGGAAGTTTCTGTCCAATCCTGAGATGCATCGGCAGAAGGTGCATTAGGAACATTATTGAACGAGTAGTCTCTATTGGCAGAAGAGTTATAAATAAATCCGTCTGATCCCGCAGCCATCCCGGTAGTTCCAAAACCTATTCCCATCATAGAGTTGCTGTCACCCGTTACTGTGATCGTTACCCCGGTAGGAGTTGTATCTAATTTCACCGTCATGGAAGTTGCCGGTAAGCTTACCGTTCCTGATGAAAACTGCGCCAATGCAAAATTGGCAAGAAGTACGCTAAGCGCTAGTAGAGTTTTTTTCATATCAATTTTTTAAAAGATTTATAATTTCCTTGTTGTTGGTTTGTAATGCATATTCAAAAGGGGTCATTCCCATTGAATCCTTCTTTGTTTTATCTGCTTTATATTTCAGCAGCTGTTCCACCAGGTCTTTATTTCCGGATTTTACAGCCCAGAATAAAGGCGTATATCCTGTTTCATCTGCAATATTGGGATCTGCTTTTTTCTTCAGCAGATGCTCTACCAGATCTTTGTTGTATTTAATGGCTAAACCTGCCAACGCTGTTCCTTCACGGCTTTTGTAATTGACATCTTTCACATTCTCAATCAGAAAATCTGCAACGTCTGTATTTCCTCTGTAACAGGCTAAAATAAGCGGTGAAAATCCGTTTTCGTTAACCTGATTAATCACATCCGGATTTTGTTTCATCAGTTCCTGTACTTCCGCAACCGTTCCGCTTCTGGCAACATCAAATATTGATTTTGCTTTTTCCTGAGCAGATATGAATGAGCTCAAAAAGAGTCCTAATACTAAGATTATATTTCTCATTGTTTTACCATTACATAGTTGTATTCAATATTGACATTTTCAGCCACTTTCTTGGTAACCATTTTGGGAATAGTCACTTTATAATCTACAGGTTTTGCTACAAAACCTCCCTGCATATAGATTTTCCCGTCTTTAGCATATAAAGTGGCGGCAGAAGTAACAGCTTTGTCTACCCCATGAAAGTTTAACGTTCCCTGCACAGTATATTTCTGAGGACTTGTGGTAAGCTTTGTTTTATCAAAGTTGACAATCTTCCCTTTAAAAGTTGTTTTTGGATATTTTGCAGATTCAGCATAGCTTTCATTGAAATGCTCTTCCATTAATTTTGTTTTAAAATGAAAGTTTTTGACATTTGAGACTGATGCCATCTCACCATTGTCTGCATTGAGAATGACAACATTATTGTCATCCTGAGCAAAAATATCATCAAACAGAGGTACCGAAGCTTCAAAAGTTACTTTCCCTGTTTTGGAGCTATATTTTTGTGCTGAAGCGTACCCGGCAGAAAGGAGTAATATGCTTAATAATGCTAATTTTTTCATATCAATTTTTTTAATTTTCATTTAATCCGTCAGCTTTCCATTTGATGAAAATATTGATTTGGGCTGCGGACAGAGATCCTCCCTGCGGCATTTTCCCTGGATCACCGTTAGGTCTTTGGATGCGGTCAAGAATTCCTTCTATATTATTTTTTACCTGATCATAGGTAACCAAAGGTTTAAAACTTCCTGCGGAATGACAGCTTATACAATTGTTATCTACAATTGATTTTACATCTGCAGTATATTTTACGGGGGTTGTGAGGGGGGTATTATCAGAAATCTCTTCATACGTTCTGCTGTCACAAGCCGTCAGTATAACTGCTGACGACAATATTAATAAGGATGTTAGCTTTTTCATTTTAAAAGACTCTGTAAAGGTTAAACCCAAAGAAAATATGTCCCTTTCCCCATGCTCCTGTGGCATTGGTAAGATATCCGATGTCTGAATTGATCTGGGAGTTCGTTAGTAAAAGCTGGAACACGTGTCCCCCTGTTTCTATATCAACCCCTAGTGATAGTGGATTTTTATAAAAACTGTGATCGTCGAAATTCACAAAGTATTCTGCATTCACAGAAACTCTTTTTGAGATTTTGTAGCGTCCTCCCAACCCTGCCAGAAACTGATTCTTGTTTTCAATGGTAGGTTCGTAAAGGTTTTTATGAACGAAAGATGGTGTAAGCTGTACAGAGAGCTTATCACTGAATCTTCTTGAGATCAGTGCCTGTGTTAGATAAGAAAGCCTGTCACTGAATTTCAGATGAGGATAAGTATCTTTATCCAGTTCAGTATTGGCTCCCATTACATTGTACCCCACAATATCCACCGGGAAGTTTTTGCTTTGTTTTACCAGTCTGTATTTCACGGCTCCTTCAAAGGTTTTCATATTCGTTTCTCTGGAAAGGCTTACAGATACTGCGTCTGAAATACCATAGATAACACCTAATTTGGTGGAAGCATGATCCAGACCGAAAAAATCTTTAAATCCTGCGCTTATATCTCCAAATCTGTGGGCAACGATAATGTACCATTCTTTTTTAGCTGCCAGTTTTGTAGATTGTCCTGTTACAATCTGAAGGGCTTTGAAAGCAGGTTGTGAGGTTTCTGTATTGGTTTTAACCGTGTCAATATCTTTCAGCAGGTCTTCCTGTGCAAAGACAAGACCTGAAGAAAACATTGACAAAAATAAGAGAGTTTTTGTCATATACAATTTGAATTAAATTATGATATGACAAACTTATTGAGTTCTCAATTCAAAAACAGGTGATAAAAGTCACCAGTCAAATTGTTTTTATCAATAATAGAAATAAACTTTCCAAACAATTAAAATTAGATCGTTCTAACATTTTCATTTACAGGAACTTTTATTCCTTCTTTAGTCTGAATAATTTCACCTTCGCTTTCAATTTTTTTCAAAACCCGGCTCACAACTTCTCTGGAAGTTCCCAGACTGTTGGCAATTTCACGATGGGTGATCTTAATAGGATTGTTTCCTGTGGATGAAATCTGCTGTTTGATATAATTGAGAACTCTTTTATCCAGTTTATGAAAAACAGCATCATTCACCATATTCATCACTTCTGAAAATCTTCGGTCATATTCATGGTAAAAGAGTTTATTGATTTCCGGAAATCTGATAAGCCATTCATGCATAATAGAGACGGGAATAAGAATTGCTTCCGAGTCTTCTTCTGCAATGGCATATACCCTGCTGATATAGTCCGTCAGAATGGACGAAAAGGTCATGAGACAGCTATCCTTAGGTTTAATATAATAATAGATGAGCTCTCTTCCATCATTAAGGGTAAATACTTTGATAGATCCTTTTATCAGGAATGGAACAAACTTATTTTTTTGTCCTTCCCTTATGATTTCAGTTTTTGCTTTTATATCAATAGCAACAGCATGTTTTTCAAGCTCAGATAAAAATTCGGCACCTAAAAAGCCAAATTTACTTATAGCGAACGAGTTATCAATCATATGTTATGTTTTCTGCTTTTTCTTAAACAAATATATAAAATTGATATGTCCTTACTACACATTTTTACCTTATTAAATATAATTAACAATTTAACAAGTCCTTATTATTATTCCTCAAAGTGCAAAAAAATGCCCTGGTAAAACCAGGGCATTCTTTATTTTATTATAAAAGAAATCTTACGCTTGAACGTTGTTTCCTCCTAATACGAAAGGCTCAACTTCTTTGATTTCTCCGAACTGCTGCTCGTAGTTAGCGATGTTCTGTTGAAGAGCATTTAATACTCTTTTAGCGTGAAGTGGAGCAAGAATTACTCTTGATCTTACTTTTGCCTGCTGAACACCTGGCATCAACTGAATAAAGTCTACTACAAATTCAGATGGAGAGTGGTTTACTAAAGCTAGGTTAGCATAGATACCAGCAGCTACCATTTCGTTTAATTCGATGTTGATGTTTCCGTCTTGTGGATTTTGATTGTTGTCCATTGTTATAAATTATGTTTTTAAAATTCGAAATTTGAGATTGTGAAAATATAAAAATAATTTCAAATCCCAAATTTCAAATCATTAATTTTAGTTAAGGTCTTCGAATTCTTTCTTAGAACCAACAATAACGTTTTGATACTCTTTAAGACCTGTACCTGCAGGGATTCTGTGACCTACAATTACATTTTCTTTAAGACCGTTAAGATCGTCTATCTTACCAGCAACTGCTGCTTCGTTAAGAACTTTAGTTGTTTCCTGGAACGATGCTGCAGACATGAATGACTTAGTCTGAAGGGCAGCTCTTGTAATACCTTGCAGTACAGGAGTTGCAGTAGCAGGAAGAGCTTCTCTTACTTCTACCAATGCTAAATCTTCACGCTTCAACTTGGAGTTTTCATCTCTTAATTCTCTTGCAGTAATCATCTGACCTGGTTTGAATTCTTTAGAATCACCAGCATCTACTACTACTTTAAGACCGAATACTCTGTTGTTTTCTTCCAAGAAATCAAACTTGTGTTCAAGAGCTCCTTCAAGGAATTGAGTATCACCTCCATCTACGATAGATACTTTCGTCATCATCTGTCTTACGATAATTTCGAAGTGCTTGTCGTCGATTTTTACCCCCTGTAGACGGTAAACTTCCTGAATTTCGTTTACTAAGTATTCCTGAACGGCTGTTGGACCTTTAATTCTTAAGATATCTTCCGGTGTGATAGAACCGTCAGAAAGTGGAGAACCTGCTCTTACGAAGTCATTCTCCTGAACAAGAATCTGGTTAGAAAGTTTTACCAGGTAAATTTTTCTTTCTCCAGTTTTCGCCTCAACAATAAGTTCACGGTTACCTCTCTTAATTTTTCCGTAAGAAACTACCCCGTCGATTTCAGTAACAACCGCTGGGTTTGAAGGGTTTCTTGCTTCGAATAATTCGGTAACTCTCGGAAGACCTCCGGTGATATCCCCTGCTTTTGCAGATTTTCTTGGGATTTTGATTAAGACTTTACCAGCCTTAATTTTTTCACCATCGTTAACCATTAAGTGGGCTCCTACCGGTAAGTTGTAAGCTTTTTGCTCAACTCCTTTAGAGTCTACCACTTTCAAGGTAGGTACGGCTTTCTTATTTCTGGATTCAGAGATTACTTTCTCTTCAAATCCTGTCTGTTCGTCAATTTCAAGCTGGAATGAAATACCCTGGATGATATCCTCGTATTCTACCTTACCTGAAGTTTCAGCAATGATAACCGCGTTATACGGATCCCATCTACAGATGGTATCACCTTTCTTCACTTTATCACCTGGTTTTACAGATAATATAGATCCGTAAGGTACGTTAGCTACCATTAATGGAGTTCTGGACTCATTATCAGCAACTAATCTGAATTCTGTTGAACGGGAAACCACAACCTCAGCTGTATTACCGTTTTCATCTTCTGAAGTAATGGTTCTTACTTCATCCATTTCTACGATACCATCTCTTCTTGCAACGATAGATGGGTTTTCTGATACGTTACCTGCAGTACCCCCCTGGTGGAAGGTTCTCAACGTAAGCTGAGTACCTGGTTCCCCAATGGATTGTGCTGCAATTACACCTACCGCTTCACCCATGTGGATCACTTTACCTGTTGCTAAGTTTCTACCGTAACATTTCGCACAGATCCCTTTCTTAGCTTCACAAGTTAATGGTGAACGAACCTCCACAGCTTCTAATCCTGCTTCTTCGATTCTCTTCGCCAAAGATTCAATGATCACCTGATCTGCACTTGCAATAAGCTCGTCAGTTTCAGGATCGTAAATATTATGAAGAGATACTCTACCTAAGATTCTTTCAGAGATTCTTTCAACGATCTCGTCATTTTTCTTAAGTGCAGTAACTTCTGTACCTCTTAATGTTCCACAGTCGTCTTCTGTAACGATAACGTCCTGTGCAACGTCTACCAATCTTCTCGTTAAGTAACCAGCATCGGCTGTCTTAAGAGCGGTATCCGCAAGACCCTTACGAGCACCGTGGGTAGAGATAAAGTACTCTAGAATCGAAAGACCTTCCTTAAAGTTGGCAAGGATCGGGTTTTCGATGATCTCCGCTCCGGTAGAACCAGCTTTCTGCGGTTTTGCCATCAAACCTCTCATCCCTGATAACTGACGGATCTGTTCTTTAGAACCCCTCGCTCCAGAGTCAAGCATCATGTATACAGAGTTGAAACCACCTTGATCGGTTTTCATTCTGCCCATAATCATCTCAGTAAGGTTTGCGTTGGTTGTAGTCCAGACATCAATCACCTGATTATAACGTTCAGTATCTGTAATCAGACCCATGTTATAGTTAGCTCTAATTTCATCTACAGTTCCGATAGAATCTGCAATCATCTGCTTTTTCTCAACAGGAACTACAATATCTCCCAATGAGAAGGAAAGACCTCCTTTGAATGCGTTTGAATACCCTAAGTCTTTCATGGCATCAAGGAATTTCACAGTGGTAGGGAAATCTGTATCAGCAAGGATCTTACCGATAACGTTTCTCAATGATTTCTTAGTAAGAAGCTCATTGATATATCCTACCTGTTTAGGTACAATCTGGTTGAATAAGATTCTACCCACAGTAGTTTCGATCAGTCTTGTAACGATTTCTCCATCTTCTTTGATAGGTAGTCTACATCTTACTTTAGCATTTAAAGATACTCTGCCTTCAGCGTAAGCAATTTCTGCTTCTTCAGGAGAATAGAATGCAAGACCTTCTCCTTTTACTTTCATAGTCTCAGTAGAGCTTAATTCTTTAGTCATGAAATAAAGACCAAGAACCATGTCCTGAGATGGTACTGTAATTGGAGAACCGTTTGCAGGGTTCAGGATGTTTTGAGAACCTAACATCAATAACTGAGCTTCAAGGATTGCTTCTGGTCCTAACGGCAAGTGTACTGCCATCTGGTCACCATCGAAATCGGCGTTGAAGGCCGTAGTTACTAATGGGTGTAGCTGGATTGCCTTACCTTCGATCATCTTAGGTTGGAAAGCCTGAATACCCAGTCTGTGAAGCGTAGGTGCTCTGTTCAATAGAACAGGGTGACCTTTCATCACGTTTTCAAGGATATCATAAACTACTGGTTCTTTTCTGTCGATAATTCTCTTTGCAGATTTTACTGTTTTTACAATACCTCTTTCAATTAGTTTTCTAATGATGAATGGTTTGTAAAGTTCAGCTGCCATATCCTTAGGAATACCACATTCGTGAAGCTGTAAGTTTGGACCTACAACAATTACCGAACGCGCAGAGTAGTCTACCCTTTTTCCCAGTAGGTTCTGACGGAAACGACCTTGCTTACCTTTCAATGAATCAGAAAGTGATTTCAATGGTCTGTTTGATTCAGATTTTACTGCAGAAGATTTTCTTGTGTTATCGAATAATGAATCTACTGATTCCTGAAGCATACGCTTCTCGTTTCTCAAGATTACTTCAGGAGCTTTGATCTCCAATAATCTCTTCAAACGGTTATTTCTGATAATAACTCTTCTATAAAGGTCATTTAAGTCAGAAGTAGCGAAACGTCCTCCATCCAATGGAACCAATGGTCTTAGTTCTGGCGGGATAACAGGAAGTACACGCATTATCATCCACTCTGGTCTGTTGATCATTCTTGTATTAGCACCTCTTAATGCTTCTACAACATTCAATCTCTTAAGAGCTTCAGTTCTTCTTTGTTTTGAACCTTCGTTGTGAGCTTTGTGTCTCAAATCGAAAGACAACGCATCAAGATCGATTCTTTTTAGCAGATCTTCTACCGCTTCAGCACCCATTCTGGCGATGAATTTGTTGGGATCAGAATCATCAAGATACTGGTTTTCTACAGGAAGAGTTTCCATGATATCCAGGTACTCTTCTTCTGTAAGGAATTCCATATTTTCAAAATCAGAACCGTCTAATTTTTTAGCAATACCCTGCTGGATCACTACATATCTTTCGTAGTAGATGATCATGTCTAATTTCTTAGAAGGAATTCCTAAAAGGTATCCGATTTTGTTTGGTAATGAACGGAAATACCAGATGTGTGCAATTGGAACTACAAGGTTGATGTGCCCGATTCTCTCTCTTCTTACTTTTTTCTCAGTAACTTCTACTCCACAACGGTCACAAACGATCCCTTTGTAACGAATTCTCTTGTATTTACCACAAGCACATTCGTAATCCTTTACAGGACCAAAGATTTTCTCACAAAACAGCCCGTCTCTTTCAGGCTTGTGAGTTCTGTAGTTAATAGTTTCCGGCTTTAAAACCTCCCCTCTTGAGTCTTGTAAAATAGACTCCGGTGAAGCTAGACCGATGGTTATTTTATTAAATCTACTTGATTTATTTTTATTTGACATAATTTTATTTTTGATTATAAAGATTAAAGATTGAAAGCTTTACACTTTCGCTCTTATCATCTCGGAGTTGATTAATTCTTTAATTTTTAGTAATTAAATCTTTAATTTACTCCTCCAATCTTACGTCTAATCCAAGACCTTGTAACTCGTGAAGTAATACGTTGAATGATTCCGGAATACCTGGTTCAGGCATAGATTCACCTTTTGCAATGGCTTCATAAGTTTTTGCTCTACCAATCACGTCATCCGACTTCACAGTAAGGATCTCTCTCAGGATGTTAGATGCACCGAATGCTTCAAGTGCCCAAACCTCCATCTCTCCGAATCTCTGACCTCCGAACTGAGCTTTACCTCCTAACGGCTGCTGAGTAATCAATGAGTAAGGACCGATAGAACGTGCGTGCATCTTATCATCTACCATGTGTCCTAGTTTCAACATGTAAATGATACCTACTGTTGCAGCCTGAGTAAATCTTTCTCCGGTACCCCCATCATAAAGGTGAGTGTGACCGAATTTAGGAAGACCTGCTTTCTCAGTGTATTCAGTAATCTGATCAAGAGTTGCTCCGTCAAAGATTGGCGTAGCGAACTTCATACCCAGTTTCTGACCTGCCCATCCAAGAACTGTTTCATAGATCTGACCAATGTTCATACGGGAAGGTACCCCTAGTGGATTCAATACGATATCTACTGGTGTTCCGTCTTCAAGGAATGGCATATCTTCTTCACGAACGATTCTTGAAACGATACCTTTGTTACCGTGACGTCCTGCCATTTTATCCCCTACATTCAGTTTACGTTTCTTAGCGATGTAAACTTTAGCCAGCTTCATGATCCCTGCCGGAAGCTCATCTCCGATTGAAATAGCAAATTTCTCACGGTTTTTAACTCCCTGGATGTCGTTATATTTGATTTTGTAATTGTGAATCAATTGTTTGATCAATTCATTCTTGTCAGCGTCTACTGTCCAGTCTGAACCGCTAACGTTTACATAATCTTCAACTGAAGTTAATAACTTGTGAGTAAATTTCACACCTTTACCGATGATTTCTTCATCCAGGTCATTTTGTACCCCTTGAGAAGTTTTACCGCTTACCAGTGTGTTTAATTTTTCAATTAACGTATTTCTCAACTCGTCAAACTTAGCCTTGTAAGTGTTTTCAATTTCTTCAAGTTTAAGTTTTTCTTCAGTTCTTTTCTTTTTGTCTTTAATGTTTCTTGAGAACAGTTTCTTGTTGATAACAACACCTCTTAATGAAGAGTCAGCTTTCAGTGAAGCATCCTTCACATCACCAGCTTTATCACCGAAGATTGCTCTAAGAAGTTTTTCTTCAGGCGTCGGGTCAGATTCACCTTTTGGAGTAATTTTACCAATCATGATATCTCCAGGCTTCACTTCAGCACCGATTCTGATCATACCGTTCTCGTCAAGATCTTTAGTAGCTTCTTCAGATACGTTTGGAATATCTGCTGTAAGCTCTTCCATACCTAATTTAGTATCACGAACTTCAAGAGAATATTCATCCACGTGGATTGAAGTAAACCAGTCTTCACGTACCACTTTTTCGTTGATTACGATTGCATCCTCGAAGTTGTATCCTTTCCAAGGCATGAATGCTACCACTAAGTTTCTACCAAGAGCTAATTCTCCTTTTTCAGTAGCATAACCGTCGCAAAGTACCTGTCCTTTTTCCACTACATCACCTACTCTTACGTTTGGTCTTAGGGTAATGGTTGTACTCTGATTCGTTTTTCTGAACTTAGTAAGGTTGTATGTTTTAGTAGCAGACTCGAATTGTACTAAATCTTCGTCTTCGCTTCTTTCATATTTAATAACGATTCTGTCAGCATCTACGTACTGTACTGTACCTGTACCTTCAGCGTTAATTAAGATTCTTGAATCTCTTGCAACTTGCTGCTCAAGCCCTGTACCCACGATTGGAGCCTGTGGCTTCAATAGAGGAACGGCCTGACGCATCATGTTAGATCCCATCAATGCACGGTTCGCATCATCATGCTCAAGGAACGGAATTAATGAAGCAGAAATACCAGAGATTTGGTTTGGTGCAACATCAATAAGGTTAACCTGAGATGGCTCTACTACAGGGTAGTCACCATCTAATCTTGCAATAATTCTGTCTGTCAAGAAATCACCGTTATCGCTCAATTCAACGTTTGCCTGAGCAATTACTTTGTCTTCTTCGTCTTCTGCATTAAGGTAAATAGGATCAGCATTAAGATTAATCTTACCTTCTTCTACTTTTCTATATGGAGTTTCGATGAAACCTAGTCTGTTGATTTTAGCATAAATCCCCAGGGATGAAATCAAACCGATGTTTGGTCCTTCCGGAGTTTCAATCGGACAAATTCTTCCGTAGTGAGTATGGTGAACGTCTCGAACCTCGAAACCTGCTCTTTCTCTTGATAAACCACCAGGCCCTAGTGCAGATAATCTTCTCTTGTGAGTAATTTCTGATAGAGGGTTGGTTTGGTCCATGAACTGAGAAAGCTGGTTGGTACCAAAGAATGAGTTGATTACAGATGTTAATGTCTTAGCATTTACAAGGTCAAGCGGAGTAAAGATTTCGTTATCTCTAACGTTCATTCTTTCCTTGATTGTTCTTGCAATTCTTGAAAGACCTACTCCGAACTGTCCTGCTAGTTGCTCACCAACAGTTTTAATTCTTCTGTTTGATAAGTGGTCAATATCATCCACTTCAGCTTTAGAGTTGACAAGCTCGATTAAGTGTCTTACGATAGCAATGATATCTTCTTTGGTAAGAACTTCAGTTGTAGTTGGAATATTAAGACCTAACTTTTTGTTCAATCTGTAACGTCCTACTTCACCTAATGAATATCTTTGCTCAGAGAAGAATAATTTTTCAATGATTCCTCTTGCAGTTTCCTCATCTGGCGGATCTGCATTTCTTAACTGACGATAAATATACTCTACTGCTTCTTTTTCAGAGTTAGTAGGGTCTTTTTGTAATGTATTCTGGATGATCGAGAATTCGTTGCTGTTTTCTTTGTGAATCAGGATTGATTTCACACCAGCATCAAGAATAAGATCTAAATGTTCTTTTTCAAGAATAGTTTCTCTGTCCAGGATGATCTCATTTCTTTCAATAGAAACTACTTCACCTGTATCTTCGTCTACGAAGTCTTCGAACCAAGTGTTCAATACTCTCGCAGCCAATGTTCTCCCTTCCACTTTTTTAAGGGCAGCTTTAGAAACTTTCACTTCTTCAGCAAGGTCGAAAATCTGAAGGATATCCTTATCAGATTCATAACCAATCGCTCTTAATAGAGTTGTTAATGGTAATTTTTTCTTACGGTCGATATACGCGTACATTACGCTGTTGATATCTGTTGTAAATTCCATCCAAGATCCTTTGAAAGGAATAATTCTTGAATAGTAAAGTTTGGTTCCGTTAGCGTGGTAAGTTTGTCCGAAGAATACACCAGGTGAACGGTGAAGCTGCGTAACGATAACTCTTTCAGCACCATTGATGATAAAAGAACCACTTGGCGTCATATAAGGAACCGGACCTAAGTATACGTCCTGAACCACTGTTTGGAAATCTTCGTGTTCCGGGTCAGTACAATACAGTTTAAGTCTTGCTTTTAGAGGAACTGAATAGGTAAGTCCTCTTTCCACACACTCATCGATTGAATAACGTGGAGAATCTACCAGATAGTCTAAGAATTCTAATACGAATTGGTTTCTTGAATCCGTAATCGGGAAATTCTCTTGGAAAGTCTTGTAAAGAGCTTCTGTCTTTCTGGCTTCAGGAAGTGTATCAAGCTGGAAAAATTCTCTGAAAGACTCAATTTGGATATCCAAAAAGTCAGGAGTGATGATTTTTCCTTTCGCTGATGAGAAATTAATTCTCGGATTTCCTTGAGTTGTTGATTTTGTTTTACTCATAAAACTTTTAAGAAAGGGTTAAAAAATATTTTGATTCATTAAAAAATATCAGAAAAGAACAAGAAACAAGATAAAAGTAAAAGGTAAAAGTGTTTTTGGCGCTCACAAAGGACCTCAGGCTCTTTTAAACTTTGTACTTGGTTCTTTCTAACTGCAACACTGGTATATCTTTTCACAGCGTAATGCAAAATATTTTTATTACTTTTGAGGCAATATTACCGCAGTATTTATATACACGAAATCCCTTCCATGTTTTACACAATGAAAGAGTTGATTTTCAGTATTTTATAAATTTACAAACAATTTTTCGCGCCAAAAGAGGGGCAAATATACAAAAAGTTATCCACAATAACAAATAAATCATCTCATTTTGAGGCTTTTAAAATAAGAGAGGCTGCCCAAATTTGAGCAACCCCTCCGCAACACAAGCTAATCTTATGATTATTTTACAATAATCTTATAAGATTATATCGTCGATTTGATTTCTATCTTAATCATACTTACTCCTTTTGAAAGTGAAGAAGTATCAATGTCCATATGAGCTTTAAATCCATCCCTTTTAACTTCCTGTCCTTATGTTGAGAACTCCATTTTTATGAGTAGCCAAACTAAGTTCTGACCGTCATGCATTCTCAAGTAATTTCCAGTTCCAATGTATATTCCTAAAGCTACAGTAGTTGTTATTATGCACGCATTCCCCACTGTTCTCACGCTTTCACTTAAGCTTTCCCTGGTTAATAGCATGGCGAAACAACGCCATGGTTTGTCCTGCAAGTCCAGTTTCATCTGCTGTAACATATACTAATGCTCCGATTTGGACAGCAGTGTGGTTTTTAGCTTTTAATTGTACTCCTGTAAGCATTGAGACTATCATACCGTCAAGTCTGCTTGTATCGGAGACTCATCCTACAGTATCAAAGTCTGCCCGAGGTTCCATTGTATTGATGCCTACCTGTGCGCAATAGACACACCCCACAACCAGTTTAAAGGAATTACTATTGCAATTTTTTAATTTCTCTAAATATCATACAAAAATTCTCCTATATTTTTGTTACGAATAACTCCATTTATTCAATATGGCACCCAATTTTATCTTATTAAAGGAAAGGAAATTATATAGGAAATTATTGTCATAGAATCTATGAGTTCCCTTTTGATGAGCAAAAAGCCTGTTAACGACAGACCAAATATTTTTTGCTTCAGAACACATATAAATGAAAACATCAGCTAAACCACTCAGCAGATGATTTTTAATATCTATAGAATATGATAACTCAGGTTGGGCTCTCATTACAGATATCAATTTAGTGTTTGATATTCCTGCAGCTACCAGAAGTAACAAAAATTCAATCTTATAGCCGTAGGAAAGAAAATAATTTTTATCCAATATGTTGTGTTTTTCCAGATACAAATATAGTATTTTCTCAATAAAAAGAATAATTTATTAGTGAAAAATTACACAAAATAAACAAACAATACAATGTAATCAAAATATTATGTTAATTTAAAATAAATAATCAATCATAAAAAAATATATCAGAATTGAAACTAATAATATTAAAATACTGTTACAAAATAAAAGACATATTTACAAGGGCTTACATACAAAAAAAAGCCCGGGCAATAGCCCGGGCTCCTATATTTATAATACAATTGAAATTATTTCAATTCTACTTCAGCACCAGCTTCTTCTAATTGCTTCTTAAGAGCTTCAGCTTCGTCTTTAGAAACACCTTGCTTAATTGCAGCAGGAGCTCCGTCTACGATATCTTTAGCTTCTTTAAGACCAGCACCAGTTAAATCTTTTACTAATTTAACGATAGCTAATTTAGAAGCACCTGCAGACTTAAGAATTACGTCGAATTCAGTCTTTTCTTCAGCAGCATCACCTGCACCACCTGCAGCAACAACTACAGCAGCAGCAGCTGGCTCAATTCCGTACTCATCCTTAAGGATAGCAGCTAATTCGTTTACGTCTTTTACAGTTAGGTTTACTAGCGTTTCAGCTAAATTTTTTAAATCTGACATTGTTGTAATGTTTTTGTTGATTATTTATTTAATTTTTTGAGTGTAATTATTCAGCACTTGTTTCTTCAGTGCTTTCTGCAGCAGCTTCCGGAGCTTCAGCTGCAGGAGTTTCTTCTACCGCAGGAGCAGCTTCTTCAGCTTTAGCTTCTACAGTTTCAGGTTTGTTTTGAAGAGCAGAAACAACTCTCTGGATTGGAGACTGAAGTAATCCGATGATTTCACCGATCATTTCTTCTCTAGACTTGATGTTAGCCAACATGTCCAGGTTGTTGTCACCAACGTAGAAAGTTTCCTGAACAAAAGCAGACTTTAAAGCTGGCTTTTCTTCTTTCTTTCTGAATCCTTGGATCAATTTCGCAGGAGCATTTGCTGTTTCAGCAATCATTAATGCTGAGTTTCCTTTGAAAGATGGGAACATTTCAGAGTAATCTACTCCTTCAATTTGCTCCATTGCTTTTTGTAAAAGTGTGTTTTTTACAACTTTTACTTTGATATTTTGCTTGAAAGCCTGTCTTCTGAAATCTGAAGATTTACCAGCGTTCAAACCTTCTAAATCTGCTACGTATACTACTTTTGCATCCTGAAGCAAATCTTTGATCTCTTGTATTGCTACAACTTTTTGGTCTTTTGTCATTGTCTTAAGGATTATTATTAGTTAACAGATTTAGTATCAATTGCAATACCTGGGCTCATTGTAGAAGACAAATAGATGCTCTTCACATAAGTTCCTTTAGCAGCAGTTGGTTTCATTTTGATCAATGTCTGGATTAATTCCTGAGCATTTTCTTTGATCTTAGCAGCATCGAAAGATACTTTACCAATACCTGCATGGATAATACCATACTTGTCTACTTTGAAATCAATTTTACCTGCTTTTACTTCAGTTACTGCTTTACCAATTTCCATTGTTACAGTTCCTGATTTAGGGTTTGGCATTAAACCTCTTGGACCTAATACTCTACCTAACGGACCTAATTTACCCATTACAGCTGGCATAGTAACGATAACGTCAACATCTGTCCAACCTTCTTTGATTTTTTGTAAATATTCGTCAAGACCTACATAGTCAGCACCAGCAGCTTTAGCTTCTGCTTCTTTATCTGGAGTTACAAGAGCTAATACTTTAACATCTTTACCTGTACCATGAGGAAGAGATACAACACCTCTTACCATTTGGTTTGCTTTTCTAGGGTCTACACCTAATCTTACAGCGATATCTACAGAAGCATCAAACTTTGTAGTGTTCACTTCTTTTACAAGAGCTGAACCTTCTTCAAGGTTATAGATTCTTCCTTTTTCTACTTTGCTTAAAGCTTCCTTTTGCTTTTTAGTTAATTTTGCCATTTCTTTAAGTTTTAAGCGTTAGTTGGTTTAGTTCCTGTTACTCTTAATCCCATAGATCTAGCAGTACCTGCAACCATAGAAAGAGCAGAATCCATTGTAAAACAGTTAAGATCCGCCATTTTATCTTCAGCGATTTTCTTTACTTGTTCCCAAGTTACAGAACCTACTTTGTTTCTGTTTGGTTCACCAGAACCTCCCTTGATCTTAGCTGCATCCATTAACTGGATTGCTGCAGGTGGAGTTTTAATAACGAATTCAAAAGATTTGTCCTCGTATACTGTAATTACTACAGGTAAAACTTGCCCTGGCTTATCTTGGGTTCTTCCGTTAAATTGCTTACAAAACTCCATGATGTTCACACCTGCAGAACCCAATGCTGGACCTACTGGTGGAGAAGGGTTAGCTGCGCCACCTTTCACCTGAAGCTTTACCATTTTAAAGACTTTCTTAGCCATTGTTTGTTTTTTAAATTTGAATAATTAATGAGTTTGGAAGCATTTATTATTCAGTAGGTTATGCACTCACATAACAATAAACCTACTTTTTGGACTGCAAAAGTATAAAATATTTTTGAATTAGCAAACGGAAATTGCTGATTTTTAAAAGTTTTAGAAAAAAAAACAAATTATGCCCCGTTATTGTATCATTAAAAATACTGCCAGAAAAACAAAAACGCTCATTTACATTAAATGAGCGTTTTTAAATATTTCTGAAAGAAAAGATTTACTAGAAACCGGCAGGTTTATTAATTGTTTTTGTAGAACCGTCATTTCCTCCAAGATCATCATTGATATCATTTATATTTTGCTTTTCAATTAATCTTCTGTAGGCCATCAGATAAAGATCAACGGTAAAGTTGTTATAAGTTCTTGATGGTGTCGTTGTATTGGTGGCAATAATTCTGCTTTCCGTGAATCTTGCTCTGATATGCCACGTTCCGTTACTTTTGAAGGCCACCACATCCGGTGATCCCTGCTTATTATCATTCACCCCATTGTCTCCGTAATCAAGCATGACACTAGTATCCCCATCATTCAGCTTAAATGAATAGTTGTGAAGGATAACCAAAAAGTTGTTTGCATCAATTTTGGTATCATAATCCGCAATTCCGGTTCCGGGTACTCCGGTAAGGGTAAGCTTAAGATAATTGAACAGTCCGCTGCTTTCGAGAGCAGGATCATACAGCTGCAAAGCATTCTGTGAAGTTGCCAAAAAGCTACCTCCTGTCATCGTAGGTTCTCCCGGATTTCTTAAATACAGAGAATTCGTATAGGTTTTTCCATTTACATCAAGTGTTTCTGTAGGATTGGCTGTGTTCACGCCTACTTTTCCTTTCTGGGCATTCAAAAATATCCCCAAGCACATGATTAATGTGATATAAATTTTTCTTTTCATAGTTTTTTTATTGAAGCCCTAAAGGCGTATTGGTTGATACTCCTGAATATCCCGGTGAAACAGATGCTGAAACAGAACCGTTAAAAGTACCCCAGTCTTTAACTAATGATTTTTCAAAGACATTTAAAGTAAGTGTCCAGGTCCCATTTTGAGAAGAAACGGTTCCGGCCCCTTTAAAAGCCAAATTAATAGCATGGTATTTTTTACCTCCACTGGTTACCTGTGTAATTTCAGTTGCGTAGGAACCATAAGATTTGGGAGTGGTGGTGGTATTGGCTGCCGAAACCGCTCCTGTAAAAACCGCTCCTGTAATAGCCACAACATATTTACTCGCCTCTAATCCTGTATTAAGATTCACCACTTCATCCTGTCTCACATTTTTTAATATAACATTATACATATTTACAGGTGCTACATTACGGAGCGATATATCCAACAGCTTCACCTTACCTACCGGTGAAGTATCTTTAGATCGGGTAAGAAGAAGATAGTTTCCGCTTGCCTTTGTATTTTCAGTATCTATTAAATAGGATTCCACTAATGTTTCACCTTCAACATCCAATGTTCCTTTAGGTGTATTAGTATTTATTCCTACTTGGGCATTTATGCTTAAAGCAGCAAAACCCGTAAAGAGTATCACAATAATTTTTTTCATAAAGTTTATGTTTTATTGAATTAATGGAGCTGCTGCAGCACCAGTAGTTGAACCACTAAGGTTTTGTGTTGAATTAAAATCTTTGGCATATGATCTGTCAAATACCAATAAGTTCAGTGTCCAGACTCCGGTAGGGAAAGAATTATCAGGAGCGAATCCCTGGTAATCTGCCTTAAGCTTCCATGTTCCTCCTGAAGAATAAGCAAAAATCTGAGGTACCGGAGTAAGCCAATCTGCAGAATATGTTCTTGTAGGCTGTGTAAATCCGAAAGAAGAAATAACTACCAGAAACTTGCTGGAATTGATCTTTGTATCAAATTGATTTACCCAATCCTTGTCTGTAGGATCACAGGTAATCTTGAATTGAATAAGGTTAATAGGTGCCGGTGAATTAGGTACAAAAGAATCATTGTACGCCGTAATTTTGTTTTCCGGAGCCGGAGACTTAATAATGAAAGTGTAATTCTCGTCTGCAGTCAGTTTTTCAAGGGGCTGCTTGATAACAATTCCTGATGTCTTCATTGTACCGTTCACGGTAAGTTCTTTTTCCGGCGTTGTAGTATTGATACCAACCTGCGCATTTATGAGCACAGATGCACCCACCAGAGTGATCATCGAAATAATTTTTGTCATTGGGTTATGTGTTTATATAAAGCTTGTGTTTTTGGATAGCTGATCCGAATTTGATATTTATTTAAAACATAAAATGTCCATACCTCTATGTTGTCTGAAATAAAAAGATATAAGATTTTAAGAATTAGTTAACAGCTTGTTTGCAAGAACTATGCCATCTGAAAGTGAATTAAACAATTAAAAAAAGTTCAATGCTTAAAATAAAAATTTCATCACAAAATGGTGATAATTCAATTAAAGCAAAGTACACTATAGAGGTAATCAACAGAGTTATGATATTTTGAGGATCAATAAAATAATATCATTAAATTAAAAAAACTCTAACAACAGGGAAAAATATAAAACTAAAATTCAATATTTCATTATGAATTAATAGGAGTACAGAATTATGTATTTAAAAAAAGGAAAGCTGTCATTAAAAGTCATTGAAAAATATAAAAAGATACAAATGAAAAAGGCCGTTTTAAAAACGGCCTTTTTATATTTTTATAAGTAATGTATTATACTTTTTCTACTTGCATATAGCTTAGTTCCATTGGAGTTTTTCTACCGAAGATCAATACAGAAACCTCAATTTTCTTTTTGTCTTCAAGAATCTTCTCAACTGTACCATTGAATCCGTTGAAAGGTCCATCGATCACTTTAACGTTTTCACCTACTACATAAGGAATTTCAACATCGCTTGCGAATTCTGAAAGTTCATCCATTCTTCCAAGCATTCTGTTAACCTCTGATTTTCTCATTGGAACAGGATCACCTCCTTTTGTTAAACTTAAGAAAGAGATAACTCCAGGAATATTTTTAATAACGTGAGGAATCTCTCCCATCAGGTCTGCTTCAATCATCAAGTAGCCAGGATAGTAAGGTCTTTCTTTAGGAACTTTTTTACCATTTCTAATCTGAATCACCTTTTCCATAGGAATAACCACTTGAGTAACGTACTGTTCAAACCCTAGACGTTTGATTTCTGTCTCAATATAGTTTTTCACTTTATTTTCCTGTCCGCTGATTGCTTTCAGCACATACCATTTCAATTCGCTCATTATGGAAAATACTTAATTATTAATTGAACAAGTTGATTAGCATTCCTATTATGTTGCTGATTGCCTTTGAAAACAATTCATCAACTCCAAAGGTAAATAAAGCCAGAATAACTGTCGCTATAGTCACTACAATTGTAGAAGACTGAAGGTCAGCCCATTTTGGCCATTCAACTTTATGTCTGAATTCGTTATAAGAACCTTTTAAAAAATCGACAAATGAACTCATAATTTATATTTGCACGGGCACAAGGATTCGAACCCTGATCAACGGTTTTGGAGACCGGTATCCTACCATTGGACGATGCCCGTAGTTAAAAAAAGCTCCGTAAAGAATGTTCCTTACGGAAGCTTTTTATATGTTTTAGATGTGGATTAGTCGATGATTTCAGTTACCTGACCTGCACCTACAGTTCTACCACCTTCTCTGATCGCGAATCTAAGACCCTCGTTAAGAGCGATTGGCTGAAGTAATTCAACAGTGATTGTTAAGTTATCACCAGGCATTACCATTTCTACACCTTCTGGTAAGAAGATCTCACCTGTAACGTCAGTAGTTCTTACGTAGAACTGAGGACGGTACTTGTTGTGGAATGGAGTGTGACGTCCACCTTCTTCTTTAGAAAGGATATAAACCTCAGCTTTGAATTTTTTGTGTGGCTTAACTGAATCTTTCTTAGCGATAACCATACCTCTCTTGATGTCAGTTTTTTCAATACCTCTCAACAATAGACCTACGTTATCACCAGCTTCACCTCTATCTAGGATTTTTCTGAACATCTCAACTCCTGTAATAGTAGAAGTTAATTTTTCATCACCCATACCTACGATATCAACCGGATCACCAGTGTTGATAACACCAGCCTCGATTCTACCAGTTGCTACAGTACCTCTACCTGTAATAGAGAATACGTCTTCGATTGGCATCAAGAATGGCTTATCCTGATCTCTAACAGGCTGCTCGATCCAAGTATCAACTGCATCCATTAATTCTTCAACAGTCTTAACCCACTTCTCATCTCCGTTAAGAGCACCAAGAGCAGATCCCTGGATTACTGGAGAGTTATCTCCGTCATATTCGTAAGTAGATAATAAATCTCTAAGTTCAAGTTCAACAAGCTCTAAAAGCTCAGCATCATCCACCATATCAACTTTGTTCATGAAAACAACGATTCTTGGTACGTTTACCTGACGGCAAAGTAGGATGTGCTCTCTAGTTTGAGGCATTGGTCCATCAGTTGCAGCACATACTAAGATCGCTCCATCCATCTGAGCAGCACCAGTTACCATGTTCTTAACATAGTCGGCGTGACCTGGACAGTCAACGTGTGCATAGTGTCTGTTTTCAGTTTCGTACTCGATGTGAGCTGTATTAATAGTGATACCTCTTTCTTTTTCTTCTGGAGCAGAGTCAATAGCAGAGAAGTCTTTTTTCTCAGCAAGACCTTTGTTCGCTAATACACTACTGATAGCTGCAGTAAGTGTAGTTTTACCATGGTCAACGTGACCAATAGTACCAATGTTCAAGTGTGGTTTGTTACGATTAAACGTTTCCTTTGCCATGATTTAAAATTATTTATTTATTGTTTTTCAAATTTTCGGTGTGCAAATATAATGAATTTTTAAATACCAAAAACTTTTTATTAAAAAAACTTTCAATATTCTCATCCAGTGAAGGACAAACCTTATATTTCAACGTATTGAGACTGCAAATTTACAAATTTTTCCGGATTGAAAAAAACTTTCTGAAACCTTTTATAAAAATGCCTGAAACCCAATATATAAAAATAAATTTCAGTATGTCCCAATTGCTTTAGTGTTACTTATTCTCCTGTATTTTATTTCGGGTAAGGCTTAGTGATCTGAAGAATAAATATAGTGCCAGCAAAAATGTACTTCCCAGCATAATGAGAGGGGTAGAATGCTTACCAAATGAAATCAGCAAGAAAAAGCCATTCACCAGGAAGCCTATCGCGTTAACATCAAAGAACACAAGCATTAAAAGATACAGAAGCACTGCCGCCAGGGCTATGAACTTATACTTCGGCTGAAAAAGAGTGCTGAAAATAGCTTTAATCCTGTTTCTAAAACCGGATGGCAGCAGACAGGCCGGAATAAAAAGAGTGTAAAGACCAATCGAATACATGAAAGAGATATTGAGCATCAACAATACGTTAAGATGGAAGAAAACAGCCAGCAGAAGCATACATCTGAAGAATTTAGGGTTTATAAATGCTATAATAAACACTCCCTCGAAAATAACTGTAAAATAATCCAGAATTTCCCAGAATACTTTCGAACTAATGCCTTCATAAAATCCGGAAAGAAGGTCACTCCATCCTATTATATATCTGTACTGAGTGAAAAATATCTGTGTATACTGAGTATCAGTGCTCAGCCAGCCTCCCAAAATTTTAGCAAAGCCAGCCGTAAACATTCCGAAGCTGAAAATAAGACTTATCATAAACATCGGCCATGATTTTGCCAGTTCATCCGTTTCTTTCACTGGCTCCGGAAAGAAGCTGTAGGTTTTATTCCAAGGAGAAAATGCCATGATAAGAATGGGCAGTGTATATACAAAATCATGATTTACTTTTCCGAAAGAATAGGCATAATTACTGGTCAGTGTATACAGCACCATATAAAGTACAGCAAATATTCTTGGTCTGTATCCTATCAGGATCATCAATAAACATAGATACAGAGTATAACGGCAAAATAAGAAAAACGCTTCTGAAGGAATCACATCTGTGAATGACAGCATACTGATCGGCGGATGCATGGCACTATTAGGAATGGAATGGATCCAGCTGTTATCAGCGACTCCTGTCCATAACAGAAATATAGAAAAGAATATCCTGTAAAATGCCAGAAATTCATAAGTGGGACGGTAAGAGATAAAGGGAAGTTCTTTGAGTTTTTTCATCATTGTTAATTTAAAATCGGTAATTCAATACTGTATCCTGAACTGCTTTCTGCTCCATTTTTCTTGTAGTAATATTAAAATCTTTGGATTCATTGATTACCTGCATACCTGTCACCTCTTTGCCAGGAAATCTTTCTTTGAGCCTGTTTATAATAAACTTTTTACTTTCTTCCAAATTGACCTTTTTAATATTCCTGTTAAGAATAGACTTTTTTAACAGATAAAGCTTCTTTTTATAGGAAGGCAGAGCATTCACCCGGCTGTCCAGCACCGGATATTCCCGGGGGAAAAGTAAATTTTGAATAAGTGTGATCTGTATAGTTCTTGGAATACGATCTCCCAGATAATCATTGTTAATTAAAATACTGTCTGACCCATCTTTAAAAAAAACATGTGAAGCCGTTTTGGTAAATTTAATATATTTTCCATCCTTTATAGGATATGAAGCAAATCCAGGAAAGTTAAATGAGGGATAGGTCTCTTCAATATTAACTTTAAAAACCAGCTGTAAGGGAAGCAGGATAATTAAAAAGCTAAACAGAAAAAGAACTGTTTTTTTGTAGTGATCCATATTGTGTTTTTGAACATTTGTTTGTGAAAGATATTGATGACATTAATTTAATAATCAAAGAAACCGTTTCAAAAAATGTAGTAATAACGGGGAATTCATTATTTTTTCAGATGCCATTTGTTTATTTTTTATCAGTGACCAATTTAACTATTTTATTTAAATTTTACCATAAAAAAAATGTTTCAAAAAATCCAGGACGAAACAGATTAAAGAGATTACAGCTTTCTGCCCCTGTTGAAAATCCAGAAGATAATAGGGAAAATAAGCAGTGTAAGCACTGTTGCGGTAATCAGTCCTCCAATAATAACAATGGCCAGAGGTTTCTGAGACTCCGATCCGATTCCTGTAGACAAGGCTGCCGGCATAAGCCCTATGGAAGCCATCAATGCTGTCATGATTACAGGTCTCGTTCTGGATTTTACACCATTTAAGATAGCGGTGTCTATATCCATTCCGTCTTTAACATTCTGATGGAACTCAGTGATGAGAATAACCCCGTTCTGGATACAAATTCCAAGAAGGGCAATCATCCCTACTCCGGCAGAGATTCCGAAATTGATTCCGGTAACGTGTAAAGCGATGATTCCTCCAATCAAAGCAAAAGGTACGTTCGCTAACACCAAAAGAGAATCTTTCATATTTCCAAACAGAATAAACAACAGGAGGAAAATCATCAGAATACTCACCGGTACTACCTGCGCCAGTCTGTGTGAAGCACGCTGCTGGTTTTCAAACTGCCCCGTCCATCCTACAGAATAGCCATCCGGAAGTTCAATGGTTTCTACTTTTTTCTGGGCATCGGCGATAGTGCTTCCCAAATCTCTGTCACGGATGGAGAATTTAACCCCGATATATCGTTTAATATTGTCTCTGTAGATAAATGCGGCTCCGTTATCTTTAACAATGGTGCTTATTTCTTTTAAAGGAATCTTTGCTCCATCCTGTGTAGGAACCATCAAAGCAGCAATGTCATTTTCATTGGTTCTGTATTCCTGAGAATACCGAAGACGGATCGGGAATTTTCTCTCCCCATCGAACATTTCAGACGCTGTTTTCCCTCCAAACGCCATTTCCAAAACGGCTTGTGCATCTGCAGGCATTACTCCGTAAGCTGCCATTTTATCTCTGTCCAACACAACACTTACTTCAGGCTGGCCGATATTTTTAATGATTCCCGGATCTTTTACGCCTTGTACGTCTTTAATTTTAAGCAAAACTTCGTGGGCTAATTTGTCCAGAGTTTCCAGGTTGTCACCATAGATTTTAATTCCATTCTCAGCTTTGAAACCTGCTACGGCTTCTGCTACGTTATCCGAGATCGGCTGGGAATAGTTGAAAGTAATTCCCTGGTAACTTCTGAGCTTTTTGTCTATTTCATTGATCAGTTCATCATAAGTAATTTTACGCTTCCATTCTTCTCTTGGCTTAAGATTAACTGCAAATTGCACAAATCCGAACCCGTTGGGATCAGTCCCGTCATTACTTCTTCCCGTCTGCGCAAGAACATCTGTCACTTCGGAGAAGCTCAGAATGTCTTTCTTTAAAAGATCTGCTGTTTTCAGAGATTCTTTTAATGAAGAACTCATCGGCATTTCTGCGGTGATCCACAATGATCCTTCATTCAGCTGAGGCAGGAATTCTGTTCCTAAAAATTTCCCGGAAAACAATGTAACAGCCAGAAAGGAAATCGCTGCAATCATGCTCATTTTTTTGTACCTGAATGTTAAATTAAAACCTTTCAAAACGATTCTGTCCCAAAAGTTAACAAACGGATTATTTTTTTCTTTTACATTTTTATTTAAAAGGATATGCGAAAGAACAGGAACCAATGTTAATGTAAATATCAATGCTCCCATTAATGCAAATCCTAATGTAAATGCCAGAGGAGAAAACATTTTGCCTTCCACTTTCTGGAATGAGAAAATAGGAATTAAGGAAGTGATAATGATTAATTTTGAAAAGAAGATGGCTTTTCCTAACCCGGTTCCGGTCTGCTTAATCCAGCCTCCTTTTGCGAGTTTATTGAATTTCTCCATTCCGTACCGCTTGGCTTTATGATCTAACATTACGAAGAGGCCTTCCACCATGACGACGGCTCCGTCTATGATGATCCCGAAGTCTACCGCTCCTAATGAAAGCAGATTGGCACTCATCCCGGCCAGTTTCAAACATAAAAAGGCAAATAGCAAGGACAAAGGAATGATGATGGAAACAATCAGCGTGGTTCTCCAGTCGGCCATAAAAATCAAAACAATAACTGTTACCAAGACAATTCCTTCAATAAGGTTATGCATTACGGTATGCGTAGTGAAATCCATCAGATTGTCGCGGTCATAGAAAGTGACCATTTTCACATCTTTCGGAAGGACTTTTTCGTTAAGCTCTTTAATCTTAGCCTTCACTCCTACCAGTACTTCTCTTGGATTCTCCCCTTTTCTCATCACAACGATTCCTTCCACGGTATCATCATGATGATTCAGTGCAGCCTGTCCTACTCTGGGCATAGAGCTTTCGTGAACTTCTGCTACATTTTTTACCAAAACAGGATTTCCACTGTCATTCTGAATGGTAATATTTCCAATATCTGCAACAGATTTTACCAAACCAATACCTCTTACCACATAAGCCTGACCATTTTTTTCAATCACATCACCTCCTACATTCAGATTGCTCTTAGTAACGGCATCATATACCTGAAGCGGAGTCAAGTTATATTTATCCAATGCTCTCGGATCAATACTGAGTTCAAAAACTTTATCCTGTCCTCCGAAAACATTGATATCTGCTACACCGGGAACTCCTCTCAGAGCACGGTCTATCACCCAGTTTTGCAAGGTAAGCAGTGTTCGGGAGTCTTTTGTTTTACTTTCCAGCGTATATCTGAAAATCTCACCGGTTGGCCCGTAGGGTGGCTGTACTTCAGGATCTACCTCATCAGGAAGGCTAATGGTTCTTAACTGGTTATTGACCTGATTTCTGGCGAAAGTATCGTCCACCCCGTCGTCAAAAAGAATTTTAACAATAGAAAGCCCAAACATGGTGGTACTTCTTACACTTGTTTTTTTCTGAACCGGGCTCATCGCCAATTCAATGGGTGTCGTGACAAAACGTTCTACTTCTTCTGCACTACGCCCATTCCATTGGGTAATGATGACAATCTGAGTATTGGTTACATCGGGAAAAGCTTCAATAGGCATATTTTTGAAACTTATAAAACCGGAGATGGCTAAAATCGCTACCCAGATAAAGGTAAATGCTTTATTTTTTAATGAAAAAGCAATTATATTTTTTATGAATTTATTCATGATAGATACATTGATGACCTAAAAAAGCCGTTAAAGAAAAAAGTACATATTCTTCATGGTTTAATAAGACTAGCTGTTCAGCGAGCGGTATATCAGCAGCTGGTTATTGGTAATCACTTCTTCTCCTTCTTTCAGACCGTCTGCAATATAAGTGATATCGCCAACCTGCTTTAATACTTTGATTTCTCTGATCTTTACATCTGTTCTGGATTTAAAAATCACCACAAAGCTTTTATTATCATCAAAAATCACTGCTTTAGACGGAACAGTAAGTGTAGCGTGGCTTTCCAGGCTTGAAACTTTTATCGTGGCTTTACTCTCCGGGATCAAAAGTCCGTTGGCATTGTTCAAGACTACTCTTGCCTGCATGGCGTTGGTTTGCGGATCAATAATTTTGAAGATCTTATCAATTTTTCCATCAAAAACCTTGTCCGGATAAGAAAGTGTGGATACCTGGGCCTTCATTCCAAGGCTGATTTTATCAATATCAGATTCGTTGACATTCATAATAGCCCATACATTGGTAGTATTGGCCACATCAAAGATATTATCACTCCTGTCACTTCTCAGCTGCATGTCTTTGTTAATACTTTTCTGAACAATATAACCATTGATAGGTGCTACTACACTGTATATATTTCCACTTTTCACATTATAAACGGTACTTACAGCAGCTGCTCTCTGCAACTGGTCTTCTGCTTTTTGTAACTGGCTTTTAGCTTCCAGTACATCTCTTTCCGTATTAAGCTTTCCTTCGTAGAGTTCTTTTGCAACACGGAGGTTATTTTTTGCCACTACAAGATCTGTTTTTGCATCGCTTACATCCTTTTGAATTTCTGCAAGCTCAGTACTTCTGATGGTAGCCAACACCTGTCCTTTTTTCACATAGTCTCCCAATTCTACATTTACGCTCATCACATTTCCTCCTACCAAAGGGTAAACATCTATATAACTGTTTTTGTCTGCTGAGATTTTTCCATAAAAGCTGTATTCATCTTCTATATTCTTTTTTTCAACTTTTGCCAGGAAAATAGAATTCAGCATGGTGTTACTGAGCTCAAATCCTTTTTTTGTATGACTATTTTTCTCTTCCTCTTTTTTTGAACAGGCCATTAATGAAAGGATCATCAATGTGTGAATAATATATGTTTTCATCATTTTAATAGAAGATTTTCGTTTGTACTAGTTGATTAAGCTGTTCTGCCGACTGCATGATCTCATTTTTCATATCATAGATCTGAAGAGCTGTCTCCCTGTAGCTATCCATGAAGTCTGTAAATTCAATCAGGTTGATATTTCCTTTTCTGAAATTGGTCAGCATTCCGTTATAAACAAGTTCCTTATTCTGAAGGTCTGTAATTTTTACATCCAGAAGCTGATCATACTGTGCCTTCCAGGTTTTGTATGCAGATTGAACTTTAGTTTCCAGGGTCAGTTTTTGAAAATCAGCATTTTTCTGATTCTGCCGGATAGCATAGTTTGCTTTTACTACATTTCCCTGATTGGCTTTCCATAGTGGCAAAGGAATTCCCAAAGTCAGATTAGCTTCGTTATTAAAAGTTCCTCCTGCCTGGTCCCATGCCGCGCCTACCGTAACATCCGGTACATTCAATGATTTCTGCCATTGTGCATACAACTTACTGTTATCAATGAGCTTCAAATTGTATCGGTAATCTGCATTATTTTCGAGGGCTTTGCTTTTCAGTTCTTCTTCATCACCGAAAGGCTGTGCTGCCAGAGCTTCTTTTGCTTCGGTTTCAGACATTGCAGGCTCTATCTCTTCTGCAACTCCTGTCAGAACTTTCAGATTCTGCTCAAAATCAAGAATATTTTTGTTGATCTCCAGCTTATCATGATTCAGCTGAATCACAATATTCTGCAGCCTTACAGCATCTTTAAGGGAAACATTTCCTTTTGCCGACTGTACACGATAGGCATTCAAAAGATCATTCATATATCCTAACTGCCTGTTGGTATTTTCCAGCTTTCGTTTTTCGTAATAAAGGTTAAAATAAGCAGAGCGAAGCTGAGATCTTAAATCTACCAGCAATTGTGAAAACTGAAGCTGGGCCAGTTCTTTATTGGATCTGGCAAAAGCAATTTCGTTTTTCTTTTTGCCGCCCATGTATATCAATTGAGTAATACCCGCTCCTTTAGAATGTCCTACATCAAAAAACTTTTTGCTCTGAGGATTATAAGCATTAAACTGTCCGCTTAACTGAGGTAACTCCCAGATTTTAGCCTGCAGAATATCCGCATCAGCCATATTGATGTTGTATTGTTCGGCGAGCAGCTGGAGGTTGTTCTTCTGAAAAGCTTCTTCGCATTCCAAAAGAGACATCTGCTGTTGTGCCGCCATGAATGAGGAAACGGCGAGGCACAGCACTGCAATTCTGTTCATTATTATTCTTTTTAAATTACAAAATTGCTTTGATGCTATTAAAAGAAACTTAAATGACGCTTAAAAAAATATTAAAATAGGCATGAACAGGCTGTTTATACAATAAATCACCAGACAAAATCAGTTAATTTTTCTTCAACTATTGAATTTTTGTTAAAAATTTCAATCAGAAGCTTAACAAAAAAAAGCAACTGTTTTCGTATCAGTTGCTTTTTTTTATTTTTTAAAAGATAATGTAAACTTATTCATGTGATCCTCAGGGGAAGAGTATACAATATCTGCATCATGATATTCCAGAATCCTTTTAACAATTCTAAGGCCTAATCCTGATCCTGCTATATTCTGTGCGTTATTTCCTCTTGTGAAGGCTTCAAACAGTTTAGTCTGCTCCTCTTCAGAAATCGTATTGCCGTGAGAAATAACTTCAACGGAAAGATTATCGTTGGTTTCAGTAATCAGAACATTCACTTCTGTATTATCTGAATACACTGCTGCATTTTTAAACAAGTTGATAAATATAATTACCAATAGTGACTGAATTCCTTTTATAGTCAGAAAAGCATTTTCAGAACTATCTTCATTGATCAGAAAATCCAGCTTAAGTTGTGGATAACTTTTCTCCACCGCTTCAAAAGCTTCAAAGATGACTTCATCAATTCTTACTTCCTCATAAATGCTCTGAATATTTTCTTTATCAAACTTTGTCAACAGCAAAAGCGAATTGGTAAGGTCTGATAATTGATAAACATCCCGCTGAATCTGTTTTAAAGAAGATATCGTTTCCGGAGAATGTTCCTCAAATTTAATCAGATTTTCCAGCTGAAATGCCATTCTTGTTATCGGCGTTCTGATCTCATGTGAAGCACTGGCCGTGAAATCTTTTTGCGACTGAAAAACATCATCCAGCCTTCCAATCATGGTATTAAAGGATTTGGCAAGAACACTTACTTCATCATTAGACTGCTCTACCGGAATTTGTGTGGTGAGTTTATGGGCAGTAACTTCAGAAATTTCTTTGTTCAGGTCTTCCAGTGGACGAAGAAACTTTTCGACAAAATAATAACTGAAAAAACCAATAAGCATGGTGCTCATCACATAAGCCGTAATCAAAAGATATTTAAGATATCCCAACTTGGATTTTCCGTTGGTATCAAAAGCACTGGTAAGGATATAATAATTTTCTCCGTTGATATTCCTGAGTGCAGCATAGATTTCCGGAACCGTTTTTTCTGTATAGATAATTTTCTTTTTATCCAGCTCTTTAAGCATTGCACTGTCCCAGATGACATTCCGGTCTTTGATCGTACTGTAGATGAGTTCTTTTTTCTCATTGAAAATTAAAATCTTTTCATTCAAAAGAATGTTATCTGAATTTTCGTTGAAAAAAACGGGTGCTTCCTCTTCAAAGTCTTTGGATTTTGAAATGAAATGGGAAGTAAATTCAAGCCTCTGCCTGAATCTTTCTTTAAATTCATCTCTTCTGAAATCATTAAAAGATAAATAAATGACCGCCATCACCATTCCAAATAGTAATGAAAAGGCAATACTTATCGTTAAAGCGATCTTCCTTTTTAAAGACATTTATAATGGGCTTAGGTAATATCCGAAACCAGAACGGGTGTGAATCAGTTTTATTTTAAAATCTTTATCAATCTTCTTCCTCAGAAAATTGATATAAACTTCTACGGTATTCGTATTTGTGTTAAAATTGTGCTCCCATACATGTTCTGTGATCTGTTGCTTGGAAACCGTTCTTCCCTGCGCCTCCGCAAGGTAAACCAACAATTGAAATTCTTTCAACGTAAGGGTTATTTCATTTCCTCCACGATAAACCTTCTGCTCTGTTTTGTTGATAATAAGGTCATCAATTCTAACAATATCCTGATCGGAATTATCAGAAGGAGCTTTTCTCCTCAGCAGCGAATTGATTCTTAGAAGAAGTTCTTCAAACTGAAATGGCTTTACGAGATAATCGTCAGCTAGTCTTGTGAAAGCATCTTTTTTATCAGAGATATCTCCATAGGCAGAGATGATAATGATGGGAGTATTCTTGTCAAAAGAACGGATCGTCTGACAGACATCAAGTCCGTTTATTTTAGGAACATTAATATCTAGCAGATACAGATCATAGGTACTATTTTTTATCTGACGGAGAAAGGTTTCTCCGTCATAGATTTTATCACAGTTAAAATTATTTGATTCTAAAAATCTGCACAATTCTGCAGACAGAATGAGATCATCTTCCAGTAAAAGAATATTCATCAAAAATTTATTTTACACGAATTTAACGAAAATTTTATGATTGTGATTGTAAAGATGGGGTAAAAGTTTTCAGAGGGAATCAATTGGTTATTTTATCTAATCAAGTGTTTAACGATAAGATGGATCAGTCTCAAAAGTTGGGGGGAATGTTTAGTCATTGTATCTTTGTAATATG